>MNEF01000053.1 GCA_001917535.1 Candidatus Rokubacteria bacterium 13_1_40CM_69_27 | reverse complement strand
GATCCCCCGTCGTTGGCGCCGACGAAGCGCAGGTTGGGATAGTACTTCGTATCGTAGTGCCCGCCGAACAGGATCACCTCCGCCCGCCGGCCCGGAATTTCGGCGATGAGGTTGGCCATACGGACGGGCCCCAGGGCCGTGGGCGCGACGAACGACTGGGTCCGGGCCCGGACGCCGACCTTCCGGAGCTCCCCGACGATGTACTCCCGCGTGCGGTCGAGCGCGGCCGACCCCGATGGCCGCGGTCCGAGGCCCACGATCCTTTCGAGATCACGCCAGGCGCGGCCCGCGTCGATCGACGAGGCAGCATCCGTCCCCCCGGCGAGGCCGAGGACGACGGCGACCAGCGCGCCCAGCCGGACGACGCGCAGCGCGGATCTCATGAGTCAGTCGCCACGGTACTCCACCAGGCCCTCGAAGGAAAAGCCGTGTTCGCGCCGGCGATCGAGGGCCCGGGCGCGCTCGCGGAGCTCGCGATCCCCCGGCTTGCTCTCGGCGATCGATCCCACGACCACGATCGTCCCCGTCCCCGGAATGCGGAAGACGTCCACGCTGGGGAAGGCGGCCCGGATGTTGGCGATGTCGCTCTCGGTCTCGGGGCTGGCGTTGACGTTGAAGACGACGAGGCCGCCGGGGCGCAGACGGCGGTGGAGGCTCTGGAAGAACTCGATCGTCTTGAGCCGCAGGGGGACGCCCGTCGGGTCGGTCCCGGCCCCGGGCTTGAGAAACGCATCCATATAGATGACGTCGTAGCGCTCGGTCGTCCGCCGCAGGTACTCGAAGCCGTCCTCGACGAAGATCCGCGTGCCCGGCCGGGGGCCGGTCCCGAAGTACTTCTCGGCGACGGCGACGATCACCGGATCGATGTCCACGACGTCCACCAAGACCTCGGGGAAGAAGTGGTTGAGAAAGCGCACCATCGCGCCGCCCCCCAGACCGACGACGAGGCACGCCGCCGGCTGGGGCCGGTAGAGGAAGCTCACGAACATCAACCGCGTGTACGCGACCTGGAGCAGGTGGGGCGCGCGGAGGTCGATGGAGGTCTCCACGACCTCTTCGCCGCTGTCCCGGACGAAGTAGAGGGTTCGGCGGGACTCGCGATCGCGAATCCGCATGTGCGAGAACTCGGAGCGGGTCTCGTAGACCAGGGTCTCCCGCTCGAAGACGCCGGCCGCCCGAACGCCGCTCGCGGCCGCGCCCGCCCCGGCCAGCGTGGCGGCCAGCCACAGGCCGCCCACGATCCGCGCGGGCCGCGGCCTCACCTCAATACTCACCGTAGAACATCTTGAAGGTCCGGAACTCCACGTCGTTCCGGTCGTCCGTGAAGATCGGCCACTCGGGGCCGACCACCGCCGCGCGAAAGCTCGCCACCGCTCGATTCGCGACCTCGCGGGCCGTGACGGGCGCGGGCGCCGTCTCCAGCAGGCGCCGCAGGCCGGCCTCCTCCACGGGCGCCTTGCTGGCGACGATGATGAAGTTTCCGCTCCCGATGAGGAAGACGCTCGGGAACACCGCCTGCACGGTGCGGACGAAGGGCGCGATCAGATCGTCGCCGGCCTGGATCGACAGCACGTTCATCATGATGAGCCCACGCTCGGTCAGGCGGTCCTTCGCGAGCTGGAAGAACTCGCGGGTGGTGCAGAAGAAGGGGATGTGGCCCGTGACGTAGAGGTCGATGTCGATCACGTCGTAGCGCTCGCGCGTGGTCTCCAGATACCAGCGCGCGTCCTGCTCCACCAGGCGGACCCGGGGGTGGCCGCCCAGGCCGAAGAACTTCTTGGCCACCTCGATCACCTTGCCGTCGAGCTCGACGCCGACCACGTCGACCTCGGGGTAGACGGTGACGAGCTGCTTCACCGAGGTGCCGCCGGCGGCGCCGAGGAAGAGCACCTTCCGGCCGCCGTTCAGGAGCGGCCCCAGGAGGAAGTAGTCGTAGTAGCTCCCGACCAGCAGCGAATCCTTGAGCATGACGGTCTGGGGACCGTCCTGGTAGTTGAGGTAGAGGTAGCGGACCGCCGGCTGGTCCACCACCTGGATGATGTTGTGGATGGACTCGTCCTCGAAGATGACGCCCGGCGGCGGCGGCGGGGCCGGCAAGACCCAGGACACCAGAAGGAGCGCCGCCGCCACGCTGTGGCCGAACCACCGCCAGGCGACCGCCAGGGTCAGCACCGCCAGCGCCAGCAGCGTGCCGGCGACGAAGTGACTGGCCCGGGTGCCCAGCACCGGAATGGCGTAGAAGGCGGTGAAGAACGTGCCGGCGATGCTCCCCAGCGTCGAGACGGCGTACACGCGCCCGGCGGTGTCGGCGATCCGGGTGGTCATCGTCAGCCGAACGACGATGGGCGAGACCACGGCCAGCAGCACCGAGGGCAGCCCGAGGAGGACGGCGCTGCCGACGACGGCGCCCCACGCCGGACCGTAGCGGCGAACGGACGGCAGCATCGAGGTCCCCAGCGGCGGCACCAGGAAGACGTAGAGGCTGGAGACGACGAGCGCGCCCAGGAGGAACCGGAGCGCGTAGGGCCTGTCACCGACCCGTCCGCCCAGGAAGTAGCCGCCGGCGAGCGCGGCCATCACCACGCCGATGAGCGCCCCCCACTGGTAGACGGAGTAGCCGAAGTAGGGCGCCAGGACCCGGCCGCCGAGGATCTCGAGCATCATGATGACCCATCCCGAGAGGAACGCCACCAGCAGCGGCCACACGCGCGGCCAGAGCTCCCCGCCCGGATGATCGTCGCGGACCTGGCGGGGCCTCTTCATCGGGGACGCCGTCGGCCCCGGGGGGCGGGCGCCTTCGCGCCGACGGCGCCGTAGTAATTCATCGTGAGCACGAAGGCCTCCTGGGCGACCAGAGCGGTGAGCCCGTCGAGCCAGCCCTGGGCCGTCCGCTCATCTACCAGGCCGAACCGCACGGCGTTCTCCGCCCGCCGCTCGAGGAACGATTTCGTGTACGGCTCCAGCGTCGTGTCCTGGTACACGTCGGTCAGGAGCCGCACCCGTTCGAGCCCGGCCGCGCGCAGGAGCCCGGGCAGCCGCCGACCGCTCCACGGCTCCTCGTACAGGCGGGCGGCGACGCCGGCCATGATCCGCTCGGTGAGGGCGCGATCGGGATGGGTCACGGCGACGGTGCCGAAGTCCTGGTCTTGCACGGCGACGAGGCCGCCCGGCCGGGTGACCCGCGCCATCTCCTTCACGACCTCGAGCGGCTGGGCCACGTGCAGCAGCAGCGTCACCGCCAGCGTCGCGTCGAAGCGGTCCGCCGCGAACGGCAGCCGCCCGCCGGCGGCGACGCGCAGGGCGATCCGGCGGCGGAGCGGATGGCGGCGCAGGATCCCGGCGGCGGCGCGCACCAGCCACCGGCTCTGATCCACGCCGGCGACGCGGCCGCGGGGACCGACGCGCGCCGCCAGGTCGCGGAGGACGACCCCGGTGCCGCAGCCGACCTCCAGCACGGCGTGGCCGGGCCGCACGGGCATGAAGCGGAGGAACCGCTGGCGCAGCCGGACCTGGCTTGGCGTGCGCCCGCGCTCCTCGAGCGACTCGGCGAAGCGGATGGGATCGGGCTGGGCGTCGACGTCGCGATAGGGATCCGGGTGGAGCGCCGTCATCCTCCGAGCTGAGCCGCGTATCGGCGGGCGCAGTCGTCGCTGCAGAAGTAGACGGGCTCACCCCGGGCCAGCGCGCGGACGGCGCGCGAGCGCACCACGTAGGTCTGGCACACGGGATCCTTGACCAGCTCGTCCCGCAGCGCGGCGGGCCGGCGCGGGGGCGGGGCCAGGGCGCGCCGCAGCAGCGGCAGCAGGAGGGCGGTCACCACCACAACCCACAGGAGGAGCAGGGCGATCTTCATCGCGCTCAGCGATCGGGCCGGATGGACACCGCGCGGAGGAACTCCTTGTCTTGCGCCGTCAGGTCGGGCGAAGGGTTGCCACGTCCCTTCGCGCCCGCGAAGAAGATCCCCGTGTCGGCACCGCGCTTGATGATCTCCTGCACCGCATCGCGGGCCGCGTCCGCGGCGGCCAGCGACACCTCGATCGTCCGTACCAGCTTTTTCATCAGCGTGTCCACATGGGGCTCCCGGGACATGACGTGCCCCTTACGATAGGACCCGCCCTCGCGGGTGTCAACGCCGGCCGCGGAAGGTGCTGGTGCTACATGAAAATGTCATGGGGTAACTGCCACGTGAAAGTGTCATCCCCTCATGGAGACTTTTACGTTGAGCCGGAAGGAATTGCATCGGCCCGGGTTGCTGAAAGCCCTCGGTGCGGGACGGATCACCAATCGCCAAGCGGCGACCGCGCTCCGACTGAGCGTTCGACAGCTCCAGCGGCTCAAGCGCCGGTTCCAGGCCGGCGGCGCCGCGGCGCTGCGGCACGCCAATCGCGGCCGACCGTCGCCGCGACGGTTGCCGGCGGCTGTGCGCGAGCCGGTGGGCCGCTTGATGAAAACGGTGTACGTCGGCTTCAACGACACACACCTGACCGAGAAGCTCCGCGAGGAGGCCGGCCTGGCCATCGGACGCGAGTCCGTCCGGCGTATCCGGCGTGAGCTGGGCCTGCCGCCTCAGCGCGCCCGGCGCGCGCCGCGCGCGCGGCGCCGTCGCCCACCGGAAGCCGCGCGGGGGGCCCTGGTCCAGATCGACGGCAGTCCGTTCGCGTGGCTGGAGGCCCGCGGCCCCGAGCTCACCCTCCTCGGAGCCGTGGATGACGCCACGACGGAGATTCTCGCTTTGCAGTTCCGTCCCGCGGAAGACGTCCACGGCTACATGACGCTGTTTCACCAGCTCTTCACAGGGCCCGGCCTCCCCCTGGCCGTCTACGGCGATCGCCTCAATCTCCTCGTGCGCAACGATCCCCATTGGTCACTCGAGGAACAGCTGGCGGGCTCCCAGCACCCGACGCATCTCGGCCGCATGCTCCAGGACGTCGGCGTTGGCTATATCGCCGCGCACTCGCCGCAAGCCAAGGGACGCGTCGAGCGGCTGTGGGCCACCTTGCAGGATCGCCTCGTCAGCGAACTGCGCTTGCGTCGCATCGCCACCGTCGAGGCAGCCCAGGCCTACTTGCCCGAGTTCATCGCCGACTTCAATCGTCGCTTCGGCAAGCCCCCGGCCTCGACCGCCGCGGCCTGGCGTCGCCCGCCGCGCGACCTGCCGCTGCTGCTCGGCTGCCGCTACCAGCGCGTGGTCGCGCGCGACAACACCGTGCAGCTCGGGCCGCGCTGGGTGCAACTGCAGGGCGGCCGCTCCTATGCGCGTGTCCGCGTCGACGTCCGCGAACTCCTCGACGGCCGCCTCGTCGTGCTGCACGACGGCGTCGTCTGCGGCGTGGCTCCATCGCCGGGCCCGAGCTTCATTCTCAAACCACGGCGGGCGCCCAGCGGTGATCGGCGCCCACCGCGGCCCCGCGTGCCGCCCAGGCTCCCCCTACGCCTGCCGCGGTTGGCCGCGAACACTCACACTGGCCGCCGCCCGTTGCCCACTCACCCCTGGGTCATCGCCAAGGACCGGGAGTGCCGACGCCGTGAACAACGCCCCGGGGTGACATTTTCACGTAGCAGTAAGGGGTGACATTTTCATTGACCAGCGACACGCCGGCCGCGGAAGGTCGAGGGAGGTGTGTGGGCTATACTGCGCGCGATGAACGGGCCGTGGACCTACCTGGCCTCGTCCCCGCGCTACACACGCGGGCATCTCACCCTGCGCGAGGACGCCTGGCGGTTGCCCGACGGACGCGAGGTCGTCTATCCCGTGCTGGCGGTGGGAATCACCGTCGGCGTCCTGCCCTTCCTGGACGACCAGCGCGTGCTCCTCGTGCGCCAGTACCGCCACCTGCAGCGAGAGCTCTCCTGGGAGCTGCCGGGAGGCGGCGCTCGGCCCGGGGAAGATCCCCTGGCCGCCGCCCAGCGCGAGCTGCGCGAGGAGGGCGGCTACCGCGCCGAGCGTTGTGTCTTGCTCACCCGCTTCTACCCGTCGAACGCCTATCTCGACGAGATCGCCTACTGCTACGCGGCCTGGGGCCTCACGCCCGATCCGCTGCCCGCCGACGCCGACGAGTTCATGGAGCGCCGGATCGTGGCACTCGACGAGGCCCTCCGCATGGCGTTGGAGGGCGAGATCACCGAATCGGTCTCCAAGGTCACCCTGCTCCAGTACGCCGCCGCCCACCAGGCATGAGGAGGATCGGCCATGGACAAGTGGAATGTCGGCATCCTGGTCTTCGACGACGTCGAGGTGCTGGATTTCGCGGGACCGTTCGAGGTCTTCTCACGCACCCCGAGGCGCCCCCGATCGACCTGCTGGTCGTGCCGGGCGGCTTCGGGACCCGCACCCTCCTGCACGACGAGCCGACGCTCGGCTGGATCCGCCGGATCGCCGCCAGCGCTCTCAAGGTGACCTCGGTCTGCACCGGCGCCCTCCTGCTGGCACAGGCCGGCCTCCTGGACGGCCGCCGGGCGACCACGCACTGGGGCGCCCTCGAGCTCCTCGAATCGCTGGACAAGGGCGCGAAGGTCGAGCGCGACGTGCGTGTGGTGGACGACGGGATCATCACGTCGGCCGGCGTGGCCTCCGGCCTGGACATGGCGCTGTACGTCGTCGAAATGCTCGTGGGCCGCGCGGTGGCCGACGAGACCGCCCGTTACATCGAGCTCAGGAAAGCGTCGTGATGGCGCCGGTGACCAGGGCGGCGCGTCCTTGAAGCGTCATCGCGCGATCGCGTCTCTTCCGGGATCGGACGGCGCCAGGATGACCGCGTCGTCGGCCGCGAACGCGAGGGTCACGGGCTTCCTGCGCTCGAGCGCCCGAGCCCCGGCGTGGGGAATGTCCACCCAGAGCGGACGCCCGTGGACCGTCACCTCCACGCGCACGACCGGGCCGAGGAACGTGATGACCTCCACCACGCCCTCGAGACGATTGGCCTCGCTCCCGGAGGCGCCCCCGGCCAGGAGGTGAAGCTTCTCGGGCCGCACCGAGAGCATCACCCGCTCGCCGTCGGTCCGGCCCGGGAGCCGGGCCCGCAGCCGCTCCCCTTCCCACTCCACCGCCCCCTGGGCCGCGGAGACCACGCGGCAGGGCAGGAGATTGGAGATGCCGATGAAATCGGCGACGAAGTCGGTGCGGGGCGCCGCGTAGATCTGCTCCGGCGCGCCGATCTGCTCGATCCGGCCGTCGCGCATGACCGCGATGCGGTCGGCGATGGACAGCGCCTCTTCCTGGTCGTGGGTGACGTAGACGGTCGTGATGCCGAGGTCCTGCTGGATCTTGCGGATCTCGCCGCGCAGCCGCAGCCGGATCTTGGCGTCGAGCGCCGACAGAGGCTCGTCCAGCAGGAGCGCGGGGGGCTTGCGGGCCAGCGCCCGGGCCAGGGCCACCCGCTGCTGCTGGCCGCCCGAGAGCTGGTTCGCGTAGCGGCGCTCCAGCCCGCCCAGCTTCATGAGCTCGATCATCTCGCCGACGCGCTCGCGGATCCCCACCTCGGGCCACCGCGCCACCCGCAGGCCGAAGGCGATGTTCTCGGCCACCGTCATGGTCGGGAAGAGGGCGTACGACTGGAAGACGATGCCCAGGCCGCGCTGGCGGGGCGGCACGCCACCGATCAGGCGATCGTCGAACCAGATCTCTCCGGCATCCGGCGCCTCGAAGCCGGCGATCATGCGCAGTGTCGTCGTCTTGCCGCAGCCCGAGCCGCCCACCAGCGAGACGAGCTCGCCCTCGCGGACCTCCAGGGAGAGCCCGTCCACCGCCACCGCCGAGCCGAAGCGCTTGCTCAGGCCGCGGAGCGTGATCTTCATGTCAGCGCGAGTACTTCCCCAGCCACGTCTTGACGAGTCGGTCCTTGTATTCGGGATCGCCGACCTTCACGAAATCGAGGTTGATGAGGTTCATCTCCGTGATCTTCGGGCCGCTCACGGGGACGTCGGTGCGGGTGAGGCCCGGGCCCCGCCAGGTGGCGTAGGCGCCCATCGCCGACCGGGAGATCGCCCAGTCGAGGAAGCGCCGGGCGTTCTGCGGATTCTTGGCGCCCTTCACCAGCGCGTTGCCCTCGAATGTCCAGGCCACGCCGTCGGAGGGATGGATGACGTCGATGGGCGCCCCCTGCTTGCGGGCGACCTCCACCTCGTAGGCGAGCGCGATGCCGATCGGCGTTTCGCCCGAGGCGGCCATGCGCCCCGGCGCGCCGCCCGACTTGGTCACCTGCGACAGGTTCTTGTCGAGCGCGTCGTAGTACTGCCACATCCGGTCCTCGCCGAGCCGGGTGGCGTGGCTCGCCAGCAGGAGGTAGGCGGTGCCCGACGTGGACGGGTTGGACATCACGATGTGGCCGCGGTAGCGGGAATCGATGAGGTCGGCCCACGACTTGGGCGCCGGAAGCTTCAGCTCCGCCATCTTCTTCTGGTTGACGGCGAAGGCCACGGTGAGGAGCGTCACCCCCTGCCACATGTTGTCCGGGTGCTTGAAGCGCGCCCCGATCTTGTCGGAGTCCTTGGCGGCGTAGGGCTCCAGCAGCCCCTTGCGGGCGGCCCCGGTCAGGTAGTCGTTGAAGACGCCCCATATGACATCGGCCTGGGGGTTGGCTCGTTCCGCTTCAATCCGTGCCATCGTTGGTCCGGTTGATCCGCGGATGTACGATGCCTTCGCCGCCAGATCGGGCACATCCTTCTTGAACTGCTCCCAGAAGTCCTTCAGCTCGTTCTCCTCGTAGGCGGTGTAGATCACGAGCCGCTCCTCGGCGGCCTCTCCTCCGACGGGGGGCAGCCCCGACAGGACCGCCAGCCCGACCAGGAGCCCCACAGTTCGCCGCATGAGCCGTTCTCCTTTCGCCGTCCTCTCAGGTCTTCAGAATCGCCACCCGCTCGCCGCCGACCAGGGCGCGGAGGAGCAGGATCGTGCCGATGACGATGCCGAGGATGATGGTGCCGAGCGCGCAGGCCACCCCGGGGTAGCCGTTCTCGACCTGGTTGAGGATCGCCACCGAGCCCAGGTTGAAGCCGGGGTAGATGAGGAAGATCACCGCGCTCACGGTGACCATCCCGTTGATGAAGAAGTAGACGAAGATCGAGAAGGCGGTGCCGGTGAGCAGCGGCAGCACGACACGGCCGAAGGTGCGCACGCTGCCGGCCCCCAGGCTCACCGCCGCCTCCTCGATGGCGGGGTCGATCTGCTTGAGCGCGTTGATGCCGGCCAGCACCGCGACGGGGAACTTCCAGAAAACCACGCTCGATACCAGAATGCTGAGGGTGCCCGTGAGAGAGAGCGGCGGCACGTTGAAGGCGAGGATGTACCCGACCCCGATGACGGTCCCCGGCAGCGCCGCCGGCAGCAGGCTCAGGAACTCGATGGCCCGCGCGCCCGGGGGGCGCTTGCGCTCGATCACGTAGGCGGTGACCAGCGCCAGCGCGGTGCCGACCACGCCGGAGACGGCGGCCAGCTTGACGCTGTTCCAGACGGGCCAGGCGCCCTCCGCGGTGGACTTGAAGGCGTAATGCGTGAGCGCGAGCGACCAGTCACTCCCCCAGAGCCGCACGAAGGAGCCGAGGGGGATGAGTCCGTAGATGACGGCGATGAACAGCGCGATCCCACCGGAGAGGAGGAAGAGCGGCCAGCGGACGAGCGCGGGGGTGGGCCGCGCCCCCGTGCTCGCGCTCGCCGAGACCGTCACGTAGGACGTCGCCCCGACCCAGTAGGCGTTGAGGAGGTACGCGATCAGGCACGGCACGATGAGGACGACGCTCATGGTCGCCGCCGAGGCGAAGTCGTTCAGCCCGATGACCTCGGAGTAGATCTCCGTCGCCAGCACGTTGTAGCGGCCGCCGACGAGGATGGGGTTGCCGAAGTCGGTCATGCAGAGGATGAAGACGATCAGCGCCGCCGAAGCCAGGCCCGGCCGGGCCAGCGCCAGGGTCACGCGCCAGAGCGTCGTCAGCGGACCCGCCCCCAGATTCTCGGCGGCCTCTTCCAGCGCAGTGTCGATGTTCCCCAGAACGTTGGCCAGCAGGATGTAGGCCTGGGGCAGGAACGAGAACACCTGGGCCATGACGATGCCGTGAAAGCCGTAGATCGACCAGCCGAGCCCCAGCCACCGCGTCACCACGCCGTTCCGGCCGAAGAGCAGGATGAAGGCCAGCGAGACGAGGAACGGCGGGGAGATCAGCGGCAGCAGGCTCATCAGCGACACGAACCGCTTGCCGGGTATGGTCGTCCGCGTCACCGCGTAGGCGAGCACGAGGGCTAGCAGGACGGTGAGGACGGTCGAGACCGCCGCCACCGCCAGGCTGTTGAGGAGGATCCGGAACAGGCGCCAGGTGCTGACGAACTCCCGGTAGTGGCCCAGCGTCAGGCCGGCCGGGCCGAGCACGCTCATCCACAACACCTTCACCATCGGCCAGACGATGAAGATCCCGAGAAGCAGCAGGACGGCCGCCGCGATCGCCGTCACCAGCAACTCGCCCTGGACCAGCCGCGTCCAGGGCGCCGCCGGCGCGCGGGTGAGGGATCGACTCATGGTGCCGCGGCGCCCAGTCAGCCGGCGGTGAAGCCGCCGTCGACGACCAGCTCGGCGCCGGTCATGTACGACGAGTCGTCGCTGGCGAGGAACAGGGCGACGGCGGCGATCTCCCGGGGATCGGCGATGCGCCCCAGAGGGATGCCGGCCTCGAACTCCTGGCGGAGCGCCGCGGTGAGATACGGGGCCTGCAGCGGGGTGTCCACGATGCCCGGGTGGATGATGTTGCAGCGGATCCGGTCCTTGGCGAACTGGATGGCCAGCGACTTCGTCAGCGAGATGAGGCCGCCCTTGGCGGCCGTGTAGGCGTCCTGGGCCCGCGTGAACCCGGCCAGCGCCGAGACCGAGCCCATGAGGATGACGGAGCCCCCACCGACGCGGCGCAGGTGCGGAATCCCGTACTTCGTCACCCAGAAGGCCGATTTGAGGTTGATGGCGACGACGCGGTCCCACCAGCGCTCGTCCGTCTCCAGCACCGAGCGGTCCCGGTCTTTCCAGAGCACGCCGGCGCAATGGTAGAGGACGTGGAACGCCTCGAAGCGGCGGGCGCTCTCCTCGATCATGCGACGCACGTCGGCCTCGATCGCCACGTCGCCGGTGACCGCCAGCGCCTGGCCGCCCTCGACCTCGACCAGACGGACCGTCTCCGTGGCCGCCTTGTCGTCGAGATCCGCCACCACGATGCGCGCGCCCTCCGACGCGAAGAGCACCGCTGCCGCGCGGCCGATGCCCATGCCGCCGCCGGTGATGAACACCACCTTGTCCTTCAGCCGATTCATGAGCTCAGTCCGGATGCCGCTCCGGGCGAGGGGTCGGCGTGCCCCTCGGAGACCCGTGGCACACCGATCCCTCGCATTCAGATCCTCTCGAAATTCCGGATGAGCTCCCAATCGGTGACCGCCTGGTCGAAGGCCTGCTGCTCGAGCCGGGCCGTGTGCAGGTAGTGCTCGACCACGCGCTCGCCCAAGGCGGCGCGCACCACCTCGGACCGCTCCAGCTCGTCGATGGCCTCCCGGAGCGTCTTCGGCACCTGGGGCAGCGTGGCGTCCTGGTAGGCGTTGCCCTCGTAGAGCTTGGGCGCCTTGAGCTTGCTGGTGATGCCGTGCAGCCCGGCGGCGATGGTCGCCGCGAACGCCAGATAGGGGTTGGCGTCGGCCCCGGGGATGCGGTTCTCCACCCGAAAGGCCTCACCCTCACCGCAGAGCCGGAAGCCGCAGGTGCGGTTGTCCCAGCCGGCGGCGATGCGCGTCGGCGCGAACGAGCCCGCCTGGTAGCGCTTGTAGGAGTTCACCGTGGGCGCATAGAAGTAGGCGAACTCGCGGGCCGCCGCCATCTGCCCGGCCAGCCACTGGCCGAAGAGCGGAGCGATGACAGCCGGCGTCCCCTGGGCCTTGGGGGCGGGAGCGAAGAGCGGCTTGCCGCCGGTGCGATCCCAGAGCGACGAGTGCAGGTGGAACGAGGAGCCCGCTGCTCCCATGTCGTACTTGGCCATGAACGTCACCGCACAGCCCTGCAGGTGGGCGATCTCCTTGGCGCCGTGCTTGTAGAGAGCCGTGCGGTCGGCCATCTCCAGCGCCTCGGCGTAGGCGAGGTTGATCTCCTCCTGGCCCCGGCCCCATTCGCCCTTCGAGGTCTCCACCGGAACGTCCGCCCCTTCCATCCCGTTGCGGATGGCGCGGATCAGCGGCTCCTCCTTCGTCGTCTGCAACACGTGATAGTCCTCGAGGTAGGCGGCCACCGGCGTGAGGTTCTGGTAACGCTTGGCCCGTGCCTCCTCGAACGACTCCTTGAAGCAGTACAGCTCCAGCTCGGCGGCGGTCTTGACCACGTACCCGAGCGCCGCTGCCCGCGCCACCTGGCGCTTGAGGAGGGAGCGCGGCGCTTCTTCGATCGGCTCCCCGTCCTCGCTGAGGACGTCGCAGAAGACCAGCGCCGTCTTGGGCAGCCACGGGATGAGGCGGAGCGTGGGGAGATCGGGCACCATCTTCATGTCGCCGTAGCCGCGCTCCCACGACGTGAGCTTGAAGCCCGGCAGCGGCTCCATCTCCATGTCGACGGTGAAGAGGTAGATGCAGGCGTGCAGGCCCTCGGCCACGACGCGCTCGAGGAAGTGACGCCCGACGACGCGCTTGCCCAGGAGCCGGCCGAACGTGTCGGGGAAGACGGTGAGGACCGTGTCGATCTCGCCCTGGCGAATGAGCTGCTCGAGGCTCGTGAGATCCAGCCGGCCCAGCATGACGCGGATACTAGCGCATCCCCACGGCCTGTGTCATCCTCGGGCCGTGCCGGGCGCGTCGCGTCGCACGATCGTGGCGTGGACGCTCTACGACTTCGCCAACTCCGCCTTCTCGGCCATCGTCCAGGCCACGATTTTCCCCGTCTACTACGCCGAGGTGATCGTGGGGAACGCCGACGGGCGCGGCGACTTCTGGTGGGGGCTGGTGGCCTCGACCGCCATGGTGATCGTCGCGCTCACCTCGCCGCTGCTCGGCGGCATCGCCGACCACGCGGGTGTCCGCAAGCCGTTCTTCGTCGGCTTCACGATGGTCTCGGTGACCGCGACCGCTCTGCTGGCGACGCTGCAGCCGGGCATGGTGGTGCCCGGCTTCCTGCTCGCCGTGATCGGCCTGGTCTGCTTCGAGGCGGCGTTCGTCTACTACAACTCCTACCTGCCGCGGATCGCGGCACCCGCCGAGATCGGGCGCGTGTCGGCGGCCGGCTTCGCGGTCGGCTACGCCGGCTCGATCGTGGCCTTCGGCCTCGCCTATCCGTTCGTGGCCGCCCAGGTGTACTGGGCGACCTTCCTGGCGGCCGCCGCGCAGTTCGCGCTCTGCTCCTTGCCCGCGTTCCTCACGCTACCTGCCGACACCCGTCACGCGGTGCCGCTCGGCACGGCGGTCGCCCGCGGCCTCGGCGAGACGCTGACCACGCTGCGCGAGATCCTGCGCCACCCCGACCGCACGCAGATGCGGCGGTTCCTTACCGCCTATCTCGTGTTCGAGGACGGCGTGAACACCGTCATCCTCTTCGCCGCCGTCTTCGCCTCCAAGACGCTCGGCTTCTCGCCGACCGAGATCATCGGCCTGTTCCTGACCGTGCAGATCACCGCGCTGATCGGCTCGGCGCTGTGGGCGCGCCCCACCGACGCCCGGGGCCCGCGCTTCGTCGTCCGCGTGACGCTCGTGCAGTGGACGGCGGTGACGGCCCTCTCGTACTTCGTGACCGCCAAGTGGGAGTTCTGGATCGTCGCCGTGCTGGCCGGCACCGGGCTCGGCGCCATCCAGGCGGCCAGCCGCACCTTCATGGCCACGCTCATCCCGGCGGGCCGGGAGGCCGAGTTCTTCGGCTTCTACTCGCTGGTCGGCAAGACGGGCGCAGTCATGGGGCCGCTCGTCTTTGGCGGGGTGTCGTGGATGCTCGGCGGCAACCAGCGCGTCGCCATCGTCGCCGTGGGACTCTTCTTCATGGTCGGGCTCGCCCTGCTGTCGCGCGTGAGGGCCGGCGGCCCCACCGCGGCCCCCGTACCCGTGAGCCCCTAAATCATCGGCGGGGGCGGACGTTACGACCCCCTCGGAGATCCATAGTCAGAGGGGGCCTCGCGGCCCCCTCCGAACCACCCCAGTGGAGTTACGCCGGCGAAGCCGGCGCTCGAACAGTGCTTGCTCTGACGCGCTCCTAGCGCACGTGGATCGGAATCGGCGGGATGAGGAGGACGAACAGGACCAGGCAGATGACGCCGACGACGCGACGATTCGCGCTCAGCGGGGTGACTTCGTCGACGGGAGGCCCGTGATGGACGCCGACGAGAAAGAACACCAGCGCCGCCCAGACGAACCAGTTCAGCGATGCGGCGAAGGTCCCGCCCCACACCAGGACGTTCACCGCCATCGCGGCCAGCCCGAGGAGCACGGTCCCGATGAGCGTGACCCTGCCGATGAGCGCGTGAGAGCGGCCGAACAGCGCGTAGGCGATGCGTCCGCCGTCGAGCTGGCCGACGGGAAAGAGGTTGAGGGCGGTGACGAAGAAGCCAACCCAGGCCGCGTCAGCCATCGGGTGCGTATAGACCATCGTCCCTTCCGGGAGGCTGCCGAAGCGGAGATATACGAGCAGCTGCGTCAGGCCCGACTGACCAAATGCCTCGTGGGTCAAGACCGGGACCGGAACCACGTTCGACCACTGCAGACCGAGCACGAAGGCGGGAATCGCCACCAGCAGGCCGGCCAACGGCCCCGCGGCGGCGATGTCGAAGAGAGCGTTCCGATCCCGCGCCGGCGACCGCATGCGGATGATCGCGCCCAGCGTGCCGAAGGGAAAAGGCGGCGGCGCCGGGATGAAGTACGGGAGGCTGACCGAGGCCCGGTAGTGCCGCGCGGTGAAGTAGTGGCCGAACTCGTGAACCACGAGGATCGCCAGCAGCGTGGCCGCGAAGGGCACGCCGCTGACGAACAGCGTCCCGGTGATCGACGAACGGAACGCGTCGAAGGTGGGTGATCCGGCGTAGCCGGCGCCGGCGACGAGGGTCGACAGGCACGTGAGCACGAAGAGCACCACGTTCACGCCGACGCGCTGCGGCTCCGTCGTCTCGGCCAGGGGCACGGCCTGCACCACGACCTCCCCTCGGCCGTCCTCCCGGAGGAACGGGGTGAAACCCAAGGGCCGGAAGCGCGCCTGAAGTACTTCGAGCGCGCGGGGGGGAGCCAGCCGGAGCTGGCCGCGGTAGGCGATGACGGCCCCGTGGATCTGGCACTCGCGCACGGCCAGCACGTTCTCGACGCTGCGCCGCAGGAGATCCTCGGTGATGAGCAGATCTTCGGAGGAGGGCGGCACCGCCACGGGCCGCCGCCGCGACGGCCAGAAACGCATGAGGTCAGCCTACCACACGGCCAGACGGGCCACGATGCGGCGGGCGGCGTCGAGGCCGCCGTCGAGGTAGACGGCGCCAAGGACCGCCTCCAGCGTCGTGGCCAGAATGGACTCGCGCGCGCGTCCGCCCGTCGCCTCTTCGCCGCGCCCCAGCCTGAGCCGGGGCCCCAGCTCCAGGTCCGCCGCCCAGCGGGCCAGGTTGGCGCCGGAGACCAGCGCCGCGCGCTGGGGCGTCAGCACGCCGACCGGCGCCTCCGGATCCGCGGCCAGGAGGTGCTCGGCCACGATCAGCGCCAGGGCCGCATCGCCGAGCAGCGCCAGCGCCTCGTGGTGGGCGGCCGGCGGGTGCTCGTTGGCAAAGGAGGCGTGGGTCAGCGCGCGCTGGAGAAGGGCGGGATCGTGGAAGTGGTGGCCGAGCCGTCGCTCGAGCCCGGCGACGTCACCCGCGTCCACCCCTCAGGCGCTCAACGGTTCGGCCCGGCGCGCGCCAACCGCGACCGGTGCCGGGCCAAATGGCGAGCCAGGCGAGGCCCGAGCGTGGACGTGCGAAGCCGCAGCGCGCTCGGCGCCCGAGGCGAGCCTGAGTGAATCCGAGAACGACGTATGGCGATGCCAGTCGGCCCGGCGCTACGCGCGGTACTTGCGGAAGGCCAGCGTGGCGTTGGTCCCGCCGAAGCCGAAGGCGTTGCTCAGCGCCACCTCGACGTCCTGCTTGCGGGCCTGGTTGGGCACGTAGTCGAGGTCGCACTCCGGGTCGGGCGTCTCGTAGTTGATCGTCGGCGGCAGCAGGCCGTGGTAGAGGGCCAGCGCCGTGGCGATGGCCTCCACGCCGCCTGCCGCCCCCAGCAGGTGCCCCGTCATCGACTTCGTCGACGACACGGCCAGCCGCCGCACGTGGTCGCCGAAGACGCGCTTGATGGCCAGGGTCTCGAACTTGTCGTTGTACGGCGTCGAGGTCCCGTGGGCGTTGATGTAGCCGACCGCCGCCGGGTCGAGGCCGCCGTCCCGCAGGGCCGCCGCCATGGCCCGGGTGGCGCCATCGCCCTCGGGGTCGGGCGCCGTCATGTGGTGGGCGTCGGAGGTCATGCCATACCCGACGATCTCCGCGTAGATCCGGGCGTCACGCCGCCGCGCGTGCTCGAGCGACTCCAGCACGACGATGCCGGCCCCCTCGCTGGGCACGAAGCCGTCGCGCTCGGCGTCGAACGGGCGCGAGGCCTTCTCCGGCACGTCGTTGTGCGTGGACATCGCCTTCATCGCGCAGAACCCCGCGATGGTCAGCGGCACGATGATCGCCTCGGCGCCGCCCGCGATCATGAGGTCGGCGTCGCCACGCTGGATGATCTTGAACGCGTCGCCGATGCAGTGGTTGCCCGTCGCGCAGGCCGTCACCACCGACGAGTTGGGCCCCTTGGCCCCGAAGCGCATCGAGACGAGCCCCGACGCCATGTTGATGATGAGCATCGGGATGACGAACGGGGACACCCGCTCCGGCCCCTTCTCCAGGCGCGTGCGCTCACCCTCCAGCAGGGTGCCGATGCCTCCGATGCCCGAGCCGATCAGGACGCCGAACCGGTCGCCATCGACCTTGCCCACGTCGAGCCCGGAATCCTCGACCCCGGTGACCGCCGCGGCGATCGCGTATTTGAGGTAGTCATCCAGCCGGCGCGCTTCCTTCTTGTCCACGTACTGCAGCACGTCGAAATTCCTGACCTCGCCGGCGATCCGCGTGGGGTAGCGGAAGTCGCCGCTGGCGTCCTTCTCGGCGGCGTCGAACCTGGTAATGGGACCGATTCCAGAGCGCCCCTGGGTCAGGGCGGTCCAGAACTCCTCGGCCGTGTTGCCGACGGGCGTGAGCGCGCCGAGGCCGGTGATGACGACGCGTCGCGGCTCCACCGTCAGGAGTTGTCCTTGATGTACTGGATGGCGTCGCCGACGGTGGCGATCTTCTCGGCGTCCTCGTCGGGGATCTGGATGTCGAAGTGCTCTTCCAGCGCCATCACCAGCTCGACCGTGTCGAGCGAATCGGCGCCGAGGTCCTCGATGAACCGCGCGTTCGGGGTCACGTCGTCCTCGTCCACCCCGAGCTGCTCGACGATGATTTCCTTCACCTTATCTTCCACTGACTTCGCCATCGATCCGTTCCTCCCCGGAGGAATGCCCGACTAGATGTAGAGACCGCCGTTGACGTGGAAGACCTGACCCGTGATGTAGGTGGCCCCGTCGCCAGCCAGGAACCGTACCACCTCTGCCACCTCGCGCGGGGTGCCGATGCGCCCGAGCGGCACCCGGTTCAGCAGCTCCTGGCGCGCGGCCTCGGGCATCGCAGCGCTCATGTTGGTCTCGATCAGGCCCGGCGCCACCGCGTTGACGAGAATGGACCAGTGCGCCAGTTCCCGAGCGGTGGCCTTGGTGAAGCCGATGAGCCCCGCCTTGGCCGCCGAATAGTTTGCCTGTCCCGCGTTGCCCATGGCCCCGGCGGTCGAGGCGATGTTGATGACGCGCCCGTTCTTTTGCCTCACCATGATCTTGGACGCTGCGCGCGTCATCAGAAACGCGCCGCGGAGGTTGACTTCCATGACGAGGTCCCAGTCCTCGTCCTTCATGCGGACCAGGAGACCATCGCGCGTCATGCCGGCGTTGTTGACGAGCACGTCGATGCGGCCGAATCGCTGCTTCGCCGTCTCGACCAGCCGGTCCGCGTCCTCGCGGCTCGCCGCGTCGGCGACGACGCCGAGCGCCGTGGCTCCGCCGGCCTCCAGGTCCTTGACGGCGCGCTCCAGGCGATCTGCGTCGCGTCCCGAGATTACCACGGCGGCTCCGTCCTGCGCCAGCAACGCGGCGATGGCGGCGCCGATGCCGCGGCTGCCGCCGGTGACGATGGCCACCCGACCGGCGAGCGGCGTATCGCTCATCCCCGCTCCCCGGCGCCGGCCAGGGCCTTGTCGAGGTCCGCGGACGTCTCCACGGCCATCCCCTTGACTCCGTCGAGGATCCGCTTGAGCAGCCCGGTCAGGACGCGCCCCGGACCGACTTCCACAAACGTCATCGCGCCCTCGTCGGCCAGGCGGCGGACGCAGTCGGTCCACCGCACCGGGCTGGCCACCTGCCTCAGCAGCGCCGGCTTCACCTCGGCCGCCACCCGCGTCAGACCGCCGTCCACGTTGCGCGCGATCGGGATGGTGGGGTCGGCGATCCTGACGCCATCCAGCTCCCGGGCCAGGCGCTCGGCGGCAGGCGCCATGAGGGCGCAATGGAACGGCGCGCTCACCGGCAGCATGACGCTCTTCCGGCCGCCGCGCGCGCTCGCCAGCGCCACCGCGCGCTCGACCGCCGGGCGGTGGCCGGCGATGACGATCTGCAGCGGCGAGTTCACGTTGGCCACTTCCACGACCTCTCCCTGGGCAGCCGCGGCGCAGAGCCGCTCCACCGCGGGAAGCTCGAGGCCCATGATCGCGGCCATCGCGCCGGTCCCGACGGGGACCGCCTCCTGCATGAACTCGCCGCGCCGGCGCACGATCCTGACGGCGTCCCGGAACGCGAGCGCGCCGGCCACGACCAGGGCCGAATACTCGCCCAGGCTGTGGCCGGCGCTCAGATGCGGGCACAGCCCGCGCTCGGCGGCCACGGCCGCCGCGGCCACGCTCACCGTCAAGACGGCGGGCTGGGTGTTCGCGGTCAGCGCCAGCTCGGACTCCGGCCCCTCGAACGCCAGGCGGGCCAGGTCGAAGCCCAGCGCGTCGTTGGCGTCCTCGAAGATGGCCTTGGCGGCGGGGGAGGCGTGGTAGAAGGCCTTACCCATGCCCACCGCCTGCGAGCCCTGGCCCGGGAAAAGAAACGCGATCATCGGCGTGCGGTGCCGGGGATGGCGGGGCACCGCTGCGACCACGAGGTCGCCGGCGTAGGCAGCGTCGCGATTTCCCGCCGACCCGCTTGGCGACTGCGCTCGGAGGGAACGGGTCTCGCAGTGCCCCGCCACCCCCGGCCCGTCACGCCGACCTCACCTAGGCTCGCCTCGGACGCAGGGGCCCCAGCCCCTGGCCGTCCTGCGGCTCGCCCAGCGGCCCGCCGACGCCCTGCGGCTCGCACGACCTGATTCATAGGCTCGCCTCGGGCGGGCGGGGCCCAGCCCGCCGACGCCCTGCGGCTCGCACTACCATCTCATGAGGGCGGCGCCCCAGGCGAAGCCGCCACCGAAGGCCGCCAGCAGGAGGAGGTCGCCGCGCTTCAAGCGGCCGGCCGACACCGCCTCCTCGAGGGCGACGTAGACGGACGCGGCCCCGGTGTTGCCGTAGCGGTCGATGTTCACGAAGACCTTGTCCATCGGCAGCCCGACCCGCTTGACGGCCGCCTCGATGATCCGGAGGTTGGCCTGGTGCGGGATGAAGAGGTCGATGTCCCGGGCCGTGAGCCCGTGGCGCTCGAGGATCTTCGTCGCGCACTCCCCGAACATGCGCACGGCCACCTTGAAGACCTCGGCGCCCTTCATCTTGGCGTAGTGCATCCGGGCCGCGACCGTCTCAGGCGTGGCCGGGTGCCGCGAGCCGCCGCCGGGCATGTAGAGCAGTTCCCAGTACCGGCCGTCCGAGTAGAGATCGACGTCCAGCAGCCCGCTGCCGTCGTCGGAAGCTTCCAGCACCGCCGCGCCGGCCGCGTCGGCCAGCAGCACGCAGGTGCCCCGGTCAGTGAAGTCGGTGATCTTCGAAAGCGTCTCGGCGCCGATGCAGAGCACGCGCCGGTACTTGCCGGTCTGGATGAACTGCGAGCCTACGGCGAGGCTGTAGACGGAGCCGGCACAGGCCGCCAGCACGTCCACCGAGCCCGCCTGCCGGCAACCCAGCCGGTGCTGGACCATGTTGGCGGTGGTCGGGAAGAACATGTCGGGCGTGGTCGTCCCCACCACGATGAAGTCGATATCCTCCGGCACCAGGTTGGCCCGCTCCAGCGCCTGTTGGGCCGCCTTCACGGCCAGGTCCGAGCTGGCCTCGGTGTCGTCGGCGATCCGGCGCTCGCGGATGCCGCTGCGTTGCACGATCCATTCGTCGCTGGTCTCGACCATCTTCTCGAGATCGGCATTGGTCAAGATCCGCTTGGGCGCGTACGACCCGACGCCGATGATCTTCGCTCGCGTCATTCGCGGCCTCCCTCCCGACCGCCGCGCTCCACCTCCGCCTCCAGCGCGGCTCGGATGTGCTCGTTCACGCCCGCCGTCGCCCACTCCCCCGCTACGCGCACCGCGTTCTTGATCGCCTTCACCGGTGATGCGCCGTGGCAGATGATGGCGGCGCCGTCGATGCCGAGCAGCGGGGCACCGCCCAACTCCGTATAGTCCACGCGCCGCTTGAAGCGCGCGAACGCGGGCAGGGCCAGGGTGGCGCCGAGCTTGGACCGGACATCGCGCGTCAGCTCCTCCTTGATCATGTCGCCCAGAGTCTCGGCCAGGCTCTCGGAGATCTTGAGGGCGACGTTGCCGGTGAACCCGTCGGTGACGACGACGTCGCAACGGCCGTTGTAGATGTCGCGCCCCTCGACGTTGCCGACGAAGTTCAGCGACGAGTCTTTGAGCTGATCGTACGCCTCCTTGGTCAGCTCGTTGCCCTTGCCCTCCTCCTCGCCGACGGAGAGCAGGCCGACCCGCGGGTTGTCGCAGCCCAGGATGTCGCGGGCGTAGACGTGGCCCATGACCGCGAATTGGAGTAAATGCCAGGGCTTGGGATCGACGTTGGCGCCGACGTCGAGCAGCACCGTGAAGCGCCGGCGGTTGGGCAGCACCGCCGCGATGGCTGGCCGATCCACGCCGGCCAGCACGCCGATGACGAACATCGCGATCGCCATGGCTGCCCCGGTGTTCCCCGCCGACACGAACGCCGAGGCCTCGCCGTCCTTCACGAGCTGGGCGGCCACGCGCAGGGAGGAGTCGCGCTTGCGCCGAAGGGCCTGCGAGGGGCTCTCGCCCATGCCGACGACCTGGGAGGCGTGACGGATCTCGATCGCGAGGCTCTCCGCCGTCAGCCGCGTCACCTCACGCTCGATGGCGGCCCGGTCGCCGACCAGGATGACCGAGGCGCCAAACTCACGCGCCGCCGCCACCGCCCCCTCGACTACGACGGCGGGGCCGTAGTCGCCCCCCATGGCGTCGACCGCAATCTTCATCGGGCCGGCGCGGCTAGGCACCTTCGACGGCGACGATCTCCCGGCCCTTGTAGTAACCGCAGTGCGGGCAGACGCGATGCGGCAGCTTGGGCTCGCGGCACTGCGGACAGACCGACCGCGTCGGCGCCGCCAGCTTGTAATGGGTGCGGCGCTTGCGACCGCGCGTCTTCGAGTGGCGTCGTTTGGGCAGCGGCATCGATGTTCCCTTCTGGCGCTCTCAGTGATTGAGTCGCGCGGCCAAATCTTTAAGGACGGCCAGGCGCGGGTCCACCGGGCGCGTCTGACAGGTGCAGGAGACGACGTTCCGGTTGCCGCCGCAGACGGGGCAGAGCCCCCGGCAATCCCCGCGGCAGAGGGGCTTCATGGGGAGCACCAGCGTCGTCTCGGTCTCGACCAGCGCAGCGAGGTTGAGCTCGTCGTTCTCGTAGAAGTCCAGGTCGAGATCGTTGGCGCCCAGCTGGACGCTGTCGCCGGTCACCGGCTTGGGCACGTAGCGGACGTCGATCGCCGGATGGACGTCCGCGCGGAACTCCTCGAGGCACCGGGAGCAGACCAGGGGCACGGAAGCCGCGAGCTCGCCCGCAACCAGGAGGTCCACGCCGTCGCGGACGACGTGAAGGCGGATGCCCTCCAGGCGCCAGGACCGGTCCGCGAAGGGAGCAACGAACTCCCCGGGATTGGCGACCACGAGCCCCTCGTCCGCGATCTCTGACACTCGAATGATCATACCCTAGATCTTTCAGCGAAGAATTTAACGTAAGTCCGTGTTGTTAGAAGACTTTTTTCCCGGACTGGCCCAGTGTATCGGGGGGGTAGAGGAGAAGTCAAGTATTTGACCGCGTCCGAACCGTTTGCTACGCTTCCAAGCGAAGTTAGCCGGGCTGGCGGGGCTTGGGAGGGAGGCGGACCCATGTCGAACGTATTCAAGACCGCGATGCTGCTCGCACTCCTCACGGCGATGCTCGTGTTGATCGGCGGCGCCATCGGGGGCCAGCAGGGCATGGTCGTAGCCTTCATGGTGGCGCTGGCCATGAACTTCTTTTCGTACTGGTTCTCTGACCGGATCGTGCTGGCCATGTACCGTGCCGCGCCCATCGACGAGGCCCAGGCCCCGGGGCTCTACGCGATCGTGCGCCGGCTGGCCACCCGGGCGGGCATCCCGATGCCCCGCGTCTATTTGATCCCGACCGACACGCCGAACGCTTTCGCCACCGGGCGGAACCCCGAGCACGCCGCGGTGGCCGTCACCGAGGGCATCATGCGCATCCTCGACGAGGAGGAGCTGGAGGGCGTGCTGGCCCACGAGCTGTCCCACGTGACCAACCGCGACATCCTCATCTCCACGATCGCGGCCACGCTGGCGGGCGCCATCACCTATCTGGCCCACATGGCCCAGTGGGCGGCGATGTTCGGCGGCGGCCGGAGCGACGACGAGGAGGGCGGCTCGAATCCGTTCGCGCTCATCCTCATGGCCGTGCTGGCGCCGATCGCGGCGATGCTGGTGCAGCTCGCCGTCTCCCGGGCCCGCGAGTACCAGGCGGACGCCTCCGGCGCCCGCCTGGCCGGCAAGACGTGGGGGCTCGCCAAGGCGCTCGAGAAGCTCCAGATGGCGCAACAGGCGCTGCCGATGGCCGCCAATCCGGCCACCGCGCATCTCTTCATCGTCAACCCGTTGAGCGGCCAGGCGCTGATGACTCTCTTCTCGACGCACCCCCCGCTCGAGGAGAGGATCGCGCGCCTCCGGGCTATGCGACCCTAACCTCGGAGGGGGGCTTCGCCCCCCTTCCGAAACCTCCCCCCAGGATCGGTGGCGCCGGCGAAGCCGGCGCTCGAAAGGGCCGCTGAGCCTCCGCAGCGGCCTTTTTTGTCCCGCTCGCCGACCGTGGCATGATGGCCGCGATGCAGCCGTCCGACGCGAGCGCGGCCGCCCTCCGCAACGATGCGCTGATCGATCGTGGCCTGATCCGCACGTGGCTCGGCTGGGGGTTCGTCTGGCTTCTGGTGTTCCCCACGCTCGGCGCCGTCGTGTCCACCAAGTTCAACTATCCGGAGTCCCTGGGCGGCGTGCCCTGGCTCAGCTTCGGCCGGCTGCGCCCGATCCACGTCAACGGCGTCATCTGGGGCGCCTTCTCGACGCTCTTCATCGGCCTCTGCCATTACGTCGTCCCCCGCCTGTGCGGGGTACGCCTGTGGGCCGAGCGCTGGAGCCACGGCCTGCTCTGGGTGTGGAACCTCAATCTGGCGCTCGGGAGCCTCCTGCTGGCGGCGGGCTTCAACCGGGGCTGGGAGGCCGGTGAGTATCCGCTCATCACGGTGGCCGTGATCTTCCTGGTCCTGCTCGCGCTGACCGTGCAGTTTCTGGTGACGATCGCGCGGCGCACCTCGCCCCCGCTTTACGTGTCCCTCTGGTACCTGATCGCCGCGTTCATCTGGACCGACGTCAACCTCGTGCTCCTGCTCCTGGGGCCCTACCACATCCCGGGCATCAACAACGCCGCCTGGCACGGGCTGTTCATCCATTACGTGGTGGGGTTGTGGATCACGCCGGCGGGCTATGTCCTCATCTATTACTTTCTCCCGGCCAGCGTTCGGAACCCGATCTCCAGCCACAAGCTGTCGCTGATCGGCTTCTGGTCGCTGGCATTCTTCTATCCGTTCGTCGGCATCCACCACTACCTCTACTCTCCGATCACCGAGTGGGCCCAGACGATCGCCATCGTCTCCTCGATGATGCTGATCATCCCGGTGTGGACGGTGATCCAGAACTTCTTCGGCACCATGGTGGGGCGCTGGTCGGAGATCGGGCGCAATCTGCCGGCGAAGTTCCTGATCACCGGCAGCCTCCTGTACCTGGTGGGCTGCTTCCAGGGCTCGGTGCAGGCGCTGCGCTCCCTCCAGCAGCCCACTCATTTCACCGACTTCGTCATCGCCCACTCCCACATCACCATCTTCGGGACGTTCGTGGTCTGGGCCTTGGGGGGCGCGCTCTACGTGTGGCCCCGCATCACCGGCGCCGGCCCTGCCCGCTTCGCGCCGGCCAACTGGGCCTTCTGGCTCATCACGCTGGGGATCGCCTCCATGTTCACCGTGCTGGCCGCCCAGGGACTGCAGCAGGGGTTCATGCTCATGGCCGGCGCCGAATGGATGGACACGGTGAGCGCCATCCGTCCCTACTGGTGGGTCCGCACGCTCACCGGAATCTCGATGGACGTCGGGCTCTCCCTCCTCGTCGTCACCCTCATGCGGAGCTCGCTCCGCGCATGAGATCGATCACCACGCTGGCCGCCGGCGCCGGCTTCTTCTTCGTCACGCTGGCGCTCTTCGTCCAGGGCTTCCTGCCCGCGCTCGTTCCCGAGTCGCGCGCGCGCGAGGTGAGCCGCGCGGTGCGCACCGATCTCGGCGACGTCAAGTGGGTGCGCTACGCCTCCCGCGACTACACGCCGCTGGAGCGGCGCGGACGCGCCGTCTACATCCGCGAGGGCTGCTGGTACTGCCACAGCCAGTACGTGCGACCGGTGGCGGGCGAGGCGTCTCGCTGGGGCCCGGTGGCCGAGGCGGGCGAGTATGCGTGGGACCTCCCGCACCTGCTGTCCACGCGTCGCATCGGCCCCGACCTCTCCCGGGTCGGGCTGAAGTACTCCGACGACTGGCACTACTCCCACCACTGGAATCCCCGGCTCACGGTGCCCGACTCGATCATGCCGAGCTTCCCGTGGCTCTTCGCCCAGCTCGTCGTGCGTGTGCGGAGCGGTGCCGGCGGCCCGACGCCGGAGGTCACGCCCGAGCTGCGGCGCTACTTCACGCTGCGACCGAATCGGTCCATCGTCCTCTTTCCCGACCAGTCCGGACTCACGTTCGTTCCGCCGGCGCCGGACGGCGCCTGGCCGCTCGACGGCACGCCGGTGCTCGATCTCACGCCGCTCCGGGGCCGCTCGCTGGCGGCCGCGGTGCGCCTGGTGATCCCGACGCCGGACCTGGTCGGGCTGGTGAGATACCTCCAGAAGCTGGGCACCAACCGGGGCGCCTGGCGCGAGATCTTCGAGGCGCAGAGCGTGGAGGTCTCGGCCATGACGATCCCTGAGGGCGAGGCGCTCGTCGAGCAGGGCCGGGAGGTGTACGAGGACCACTGCGTCGGCTGCCACGGCCCCAAGGGCGACGGCAACGGCCCCGCGGCCACGTTCCTCTTCCCCCGCCCTCGCGACTTCACCGCCGGCGTCTTCAAGTTCCGGACGACGCCGTCGGGGTCGCTGCCGACCGACGGCGATCTTTACCGAACGATCACGCGCGGCGTGCGCTGGACCGCGATGCCCACGTGGCACGAGGTTCCCGACAAGGAGCGTGTCGCCGCCATCGCCTACATCAAGACGTTCTCCAGGCGGTGGAAGGAGGAGACGCCGGAGCCGGCGGTGCCCTTCGAAGCCGCGCCGCCGGCGACCCCGGCGCTGCTGGCGCACGGCCAGGACCTCTACATCCGAGCCAAGTGCTGGGAGTGCCACGGCCAGGAGGGGCGGGGCGACGGCCCCTCGGCACCTCAGCTCAGGGACGACTTCGATCTCCCCATCCGGCCCACCGACTTCACGCGGGGGCAGTTCAAGGGCGGCTCCAGCGCCGCCGATCTCTACCGCGCCCTGACGCTCGGTCTGGACGGCACCCCGATGCCCTCGTTCGCCGACTCGCTCGGCAACGCCGAGCGCTGGGCCCTGGCGTACTACGTGCTGTCCCTCTCGGCGTGGGCCGACCCCTTGACGGGTGAGAAGCTTCAGCTCTCCGACGCCGCGAAGGCCGCGCTGAACTCGCGCGGCGTGGAGGCATCCCACCCGCGGCGCGCCTGGGACCCGGCCCTGGACGGTCCAGGCGTCGCCGAGGCCGCCGGCACCGCCGGCCCACCCACCCGGGACGGCCGGGAGTAGCCGATGCTCGAGTATCTGATGCTGGGCGAGTTCGTCGTCGCGGTGCTGATGGGCTGCGCCGCGCTGAGCGCTTTCGTGTGGGCGGCGGCCAGTGGCGCCCTGAGCGACGTGGAATCCGCCAAGCACCAGGTCTTGGCGGTGGAGGCCGAGGAGGATGAGCGTTCCCGACCCTGAGCCCGACCGGGTGGAAGAGTACGCGGGCGGCGAGCTTCGCGTCCGCCGCGGCATCGTCAACCGGTGGCTGCTGGCCGTGTACGCGATCCTCGCCCTCTGGGGCATCTATTATCTGTTCCGCTACTGGACGGTATCGTGAGCATCGAGAGGATCCTGATCGGGCTGGCGGCCCTCACCCTGACCGTCCTCGGGCTCGAGCTCCTCTACAACGTGCTCGCCGGCCTGGTCTCGCCTGGATGAGGGCGACGTGAGCACCGCGGAGAAGCTCGCGCTCGCCCTCTTCCTGGCCGGCACCGTGCTCTTCTTCGTCTGGGTGGCGATCGTCGCCTTCCGAAAGTGAGGCGGCTCCTGATCCTCGTGGCCACTGCCGCCCTCGGCCGCCTGCAGCGGCTTCGCGACCAGTAGAATCCCTTTCGGCGGGCAGGCTTGAGGCCGGCCTGCAGGGGAATTCCAAGACGGGCTTGGCCCCAGGCGCGGTCGGGCTCCGCAGGGCCGGCGCAAGCCCCGCTGGGTCCGGGCCCGCCAGAGAGTTGCCGCTCAGGGAATAAGTCACCCTCGCGCACGTAGTACGTGGTAGGAAGTCAGGCGCGAGGAGAGCTGTGGACAGAGGATCCGAGTTTCAAGACCTTGTCCCTAAGTATCTCAATTCCCTGTACAACTACGCCCTCGTCCTCACGCGGCGGGCCGAGGATGCGGAGGACCTGCTCCAGGAGAGCCTCGTTCGCGCCTACGACGGCCTTCATACCTTCGATCGGTCGCTCAGCTTCAAGCCGTGGATCTTCACGATCATGAGGAATGTCCAGATCGACCGGCAACGGCGGCGGCGGCGGCAGCCCTCGGAAAGGCCGCTGAGGGATGAGGAGGAAGCGGAGCCGGTGGTGTCGATGGAAAACCCCCTGTGCTCTATCCCGCTCGCCCCCGAGGACATCCTCGTTCGTCGCGAGACGGTCGAGCGGGTTCGGGAAGCGATCCGCCACCTGCCCCCTGTGCTCAGGGAAATCGTCGAGCTTCGCGACATCGAGGGTCTCTCCTATCGCGACATAGCGACGATCGTCAGCCGCCCGGTCGGGACGGTCATGTCGCGACTCTATCGCGGCAGGAACTTGCTCCGGACCTATCTCGTGGAGCCCGCCCAGCGGCCCGGCGAGAACAGGATTGGCGTGCGGAATGATGGACTGTGATACGGCGAAATCCAAGCTGTTCCCCTACGTGGACGGGGAGCTCGCCACGGAGCTTCGAGACCAGGTCGAGGCGCACCTGGCGCGCTGTGGCGCATGCCGCCGGCTCGTCGACTTCGAGGTCGCATTCCGGGAAACATACGTGGACCGGTTGCGACCGGACCCAGCCCCGGAGCGGGTCCGCGAGCAGGTCGCGACGCTCTTGCCGGATCTCGTCCATGGGCAGCGCGCCGGTCGCACGCAGCGCTGGCTCAAGCGACTCGCCCTCGGCGTGGGAGCCGCACTCCTCGTCGCCATCGGATTGAGCGCAGGAGTTGCGCTCCAGTCGCACCTCGGAACCAGAACCACGCTCGCTGAACTGACGGACGCTGCGGTGGAACAGCACCAGAAACTCGTCCGCGACCTCCTGCCGCCCGACATCAAGGACGTGTCGCCGAAGGCGGCCGAGGAGTGGTTCAGGAAAAGGCTCGCCTTCAACGTGAGCCTGCCCGATCTGAAGACCGAGGGATTGCGGCTCCTCGGAGGGCGGATCTCCCATCTCCGAGAGGTCGAGGTGGCGGCCCTCGAATATCAAGTCGACGGCAACAACGTTTCACTCTTCATCATCCCGGAGGAGGCCTACCGCCAACTGCGTTTGAAGGACAAGCCCCGGTTCAAGGTGGTCAGCCACCGAGGCTACGACGTGGTCATCTGGCGGTCCCAGGGCGCCGGCTACACGCTCGTCTCGGAGATCGGAGACCGAGCCTGCTTGGTGTGCCATGCGCCGCATGAGAAGCTCGAGCCCTTGCCGCGTCCGTCGGCTCACCTCTGATCGCCGGCGCACGTCAGAAGGGAGAGGAGGTTGATGAAGCTTTCCAGGATGGCACCGGTGGTGCTCGCGATCACCGCCGCGGTGGCCGGCTGGCCCTTCGCCGCGCTGCCCTATGAGGCCGTGGCCGTGAGCGACGGTGGAACCATCAAAGGCAAGGTGCTCTTTCAGGGGAGCCCGCCGGCCACGCGAAAGGTCATCCTCACCAAGGATCGTGAGGTGTGCGGCAGCGGCGTGCGCGAGGTGGACCAGATTCTGCTCGGGCCCGACCAGGCGGTCCAGGACGCGGTGGTGTATCTCAAAAATGTCGAGAAGGGAAAGGCCTGGGACACGCGCTCGGCCACCCCGCACATCGACAACGTCAAATGCGATTTCAAACCGCACGTGCAGGTCATCTCGGCGGGCGACTTTGAGATCGTCAACTCGGATCCCGTCTTGCACAACACGCACGGTTTTTACGGGAGACTCACGGCCTTCAACGTGGCGTTGCCGAACCAGGGCCAGCGGATCAAGAAGCCGCTCAAGAGGTCGGGGCTCGTCCGAGTGGAGTGCGACGCCCACGGCTGGATGCTCGGCTGGGTCTACGTCGCGGACAACCCCTACCATGCGGTGACCGCGAAGGACGGCACGTTCACGATCAACAACATCCCCTCGGGCTCCTACACGCTCGTGGCGTGGCAGGAGTACACCGGGGAGATCGAGATCCCGGTGACCGTGAAGGGGAAGGAGGTGGTGCCCGTTACGGTGGAGCTGAAGAAGTAACGCGTCACTCGGTTCCGTCCGGCACGATTGTTCAACGGTGGGAAGGAGGCGACCGCAGTGGACGATCATGATCGACTCGAGCTCGCCCGAGAAAAGGCCAGGAGGGCCTGGTGGCGGAAGGCCCGCTCGTGCTCCGAGATCCAGCGAACGCGGCGGGAAATGGACACAGAGTTGAGGAAACCGGGCGAGCGCCCCGACCCCTCACTCTCGATCGCCCGTCGCATTTTCCTTCACAAATCGCTTCTGGCGGGGGTGGCCGCGGGCGCGGCGACCTACGGGTGGTTTCCCCTCATCAACACCCTGGACCTGGCGTTCGGCGCCGAGACCTTCAAGTTCGCCTGGGTCTCCGACAACCACCTCTATCCCAAGAACGTCAACACGCGCTTCGTCGACAAGGCCACCCGCGCGGTCAAGGAAGTGCAGGCGATGTCGCCGCCGGCCGATTTCCTGATCCACGGGGGTGACCTCGCCCAGCTCGGCGATCCCGTCGAGCTGAGTCTCGGCAACGACATTCTCAAGGAGGTGCACATCCGGAAAGTCTTCATCCCGGGCGAGCACGACTGGTACCTGGACATGGGGGCCAAGTGGCAGCAGCTCTTCGGCCCGCCGAACTGGGCGTTCGACCACAAGGGTGTCCGCTTCGTCGGACTCGACACGGTCAGCCGCGGTCCCGACTACTGGACCGCCAAGAAGATGACGCCCAAGGAGCGGATGGGCCACATGGCGACGCTCGACGGCTCGGTGGCCGGCGCGTGGGCTGGCGTCGGCCGCGATCAGCTCCAGTGGCTCAACCAGACGCTGTCCAACTGGCCCAAGAACAAGCCCGTGGTCATCTTCACCCACAACCCGCTCTACGAATACTATCCGCCCTGGAACTTCTGGGTGCGGGACTGGCGCGAGGTCCACGAGGTTCTCAAGCCCTACACCAGCGTCACCAACATCCACGGGCACACGCACCAGGTGCTCTACAACGAGGTCGGGAAGATGCGGTCGATCGGCATGCTCGCCACCTCGTGGACGTGGCCCTACGCGCCGGAAGGCGTGCCCGCGCTGACCCGGTGCCTGGTGCGAGTCGATCCGGGCGATCACTTCGACGGCGTCGGCTGGTCGAGGCTCACGATGACCGCGGCCGAGAAGATCGAGAACCAGTATGTGATGTGGCGCAAGGACAAGGACATCTTCGCCGAGGCCCCGGCGGACTCCGGGTGCGCGGACAACGTCAATCAGATGCTCCAACCGCGCATCGCCGACCGCGAGTGGCCGTACTACGGCGCCTACAAGTGATCACCGGCTGGGCTCACGCCCACGGAGGGAGGAGGGCGATGAAAAGGACTCGATACGTGCGCACGGCGCTAGGGGTCTTCGTCGGCGTGCTGGTTCTCCTCGCGACCTCGAGCGGAGACCGGGCGCTGGCCCACAAGGAGAAGCACACGCCGGACCAGCTCAAGGCCTTCGAAGACGTGTTCATGGAGCAGGTCAAGATCGGCGATCTGCTCTTCCACGGCGATGGCGCCACCGAGAAGCGGCTCGGCGTCACGCTCTCCAAGACCGGGATGGCCTGCGCCATGTGCCATCCCTTCGGCTCGGACAACCATCCCTACGAGTTCCCCAAGTTCCAGGAGCAGATGAACAAGTTCGCCACGCTCCGGGACATGATCAACTGGTGTATCGAGAAGCCAAACGAGGGAGTGAAGATCGATCCCGATTCCGACGCCATGAAGGCGCTGGAGACGTACATCATCTGGTCGAACAAAGGCTCGAAGCTCGACCCTGGCCGACACTGAGGCTTGTCCGCGTCGGCGATGGATCGGCAACAACCGGCTCCGCGGCCGCAGCCACTGGTCCGACGCAGGTTTCTCGGGCTCGTCTCGGCGGCCGCGGGGCTGGTGGCGGCGGAGCCACTGTCGCGCGCCTGGGCTCGCTCCGAACTGACTCGGAGCGGCGATGATCCCGATGCGCTGCCGCCGTTCGAGCGCCTCCATCTACCGAGGCTCAGGTCGCCGGCCTTCACCAGCAACGGGGCCAAGGTCCCGGTCGTCGTCGAGATGTCCCATCCGATGGATCCCAGTCACTACATCGCCAGCATCAGCGTCATGAACGAGCGTGATCCCGTTCCCCTGAAGGGCGTGTTCCACTTCACCCCGCTGAACGGCCAGGTCTACCTCGCCTTTCAGATCCGGATGGATCAAGGCGCCTCCGAGATCTCGGCGACGGCCGAGTGCAGCCGCCATGCTCGGTGGCAGAGCACGCGGTCCATCACGATCCCCGAGGGTGCGGGCGGCTGCGCGGGGACCGCCCCGCCGCCCGGCCGCACCGGTCCCGACGAGATCGGCCCGCCAGCGATCCGGATACCTCAGTTGATCGCCGATGGCCGCATCAGCCCCGACCAGACGATCGACGTCCAGATCAAGATCAAGCATCCGAGCCGAACGGGCTTGGTGGTCCGAGAGGGAACGTTCGTCCAGGCCTCCGATCCCCTCTACCTGAACCGGATGCACGTATTCTACCGAGACGAGCGGATCAGCCAGTTCACGATGACCTCGGCGCTCAGCGATAACCCGCTCATCACGTTCAGGCTGCGGGCTCACGGTGAGGGCCTCCTTCGGGTCGTCCTCACGAACAACCGCGGGCAGCGCTTCGAGGCCACGCATCTGATCCACTTCTCGTGATATAGCGACTGTTGTCGTCGCTACGCCCGGAGAGGAGACCGCGAATGGCCGGCACCGGACCGGTTCAGGAGGTGCCCATCATGGACGCGCGGCACCTGAACGACGACGTCATCGACCGGGATCTGATCCGCGCGTGGCTCGCCTGGGGGTTCTTCTGGCTCCTGCTCTTCCCCACGGTGGGCGTCATCATGTCCACCAAGTTCAACTACCCCGAGTTTCTCGGCAATCATCCCTGGCTCACCTTCGGCCGCATCCGTCCGATCCACGTCAACGGCGTGATCTGGGGCGCGTTCTCGACGCTCTTCATCGGCCTCTGCCACTATATCGTCCCCCGCCTCACGGGTGTCCGGCTCTGGAACGAGCAGTGGAGCCGGGGGCTTCTCTGGGTCTGGAACCTGAACCTCGCCCTGGCCGTCATCCTCCTCGCTGCCGGCTGGAACCGGGGCTGGGAGGCGGGCGAGTTCCCACTCATCAACGTCGTCGTCATCTTCTTATCGCTCCTTCTCCTGACCATCCAATTCTTCATGACGATCAAGCGCCGCCGAGAGACGCCGCTGTACGTGTCGCTCTGGTACCTGATCGCCGCCTTCATCTGGACGGACGTGAACCTCGTCCTCCTGATGGTGGGCCCCTACAACATCCCCGGAATCAACAATGCGGCCTGGCACGGGTTGTTCATCCATTACGTGGTCGGGCTCTGGATCACGCCGGCGGGCTATGTCCTCATCTATTACTTTCTCCCGGCCAGCGTTCGGAACCCGATCTACAGCCACAAGCTGTCGCTGATCGGCTTCTGGTCGCTGGCGTTCTTCTATCCGTTCGTGGGCATTCACCATTACCTCTACTCGCCGATCGCCGACTGGGCCGAGACGATCGCCATCGTCTCCTCCATGATGCTGATCATTCCGGTGTGGACGGTGCTTCAGAACTTCTTCGGCACCATGATCGGCAAGTGGCAAGAGTTCAGTCGGAACCTCCCCGCCAAGTTTCTGATCGTCGGCTCCATCATGTATCTCCTGGGGTGCTTTCAGGGCTCCCTGGAGGCGTTGCGCGCGCTCCAGCAGCCGACCCACTTCACGGACTTCGTGATTTCCCACTCGCACCTGACCGTCTTCGGCACCTTCGTGGTCTGGGCCATCGCCGGCGCCCTCTATGTCTGGCCGCGCATCACGGGCTCGGAGCTCTGGAGCTTCACGCTCGTCAACTGGGGGTTCTGGCTCATCACGCTCGGCATCTCGGCGATGGGGCTCGTCCTCAGCGCGCAAGGGCTGCAGCAGGGCTTCATGCTGATGGCCCAGAGCGAGTTCATGGAGACGGTCACCGCGATCCGCCCGTACTGGTGGGTCAGAACCTTCACCGGGATCTCGATGGACCTCGGCATGTCGCTCGTGGTCTACACCCTGATGAAGAGCTCGCTGGTCAGACGGTCGACGTGAGGAGCCACCGCCGGCCATGAGATCGATCACGTCCCTGGCGGTCGGGGCCGGCTTCGCCTTCGTGACGCTGGCGATGTTCGTTCAAGGCTTTCTCCCCGCCATCCTGCCCGAGTCCCGCACCAAGCAGGTCAGCCGCGCGGTGCGGACGGATCTCGGCGACATCAAGTGGGTGCGGTACGAGTCGAGCGATTACACGCCGCTCGAGAAGCTCGGGCGCGCGGTGTATATCCGCGAGGGGTGCTGGTACTGTCACAGCCAGTACGTGCGGCCGGTCGCCGGCGAGGAGCTGCGGTGGGGCCCGGTCTCCGAGGCCGGCGAGTACGCCTTCGACCTTCCCCATCTCTTTTCCACCCGCCGCATCGGACCGGACCTGACGCGCGTGGGACTCAAGTACGCCGACGACTGGCACTACGCCCATCACTGGGATCCGCGGCTGGTGGTGCCCGACTCCATCATGCCGAGCTTCACGTGGCTCTTCGAACAGGCGCGGGTTCCCGTGCGCAAGGTGAACGAGGGGCTCGAACTTGCTTCGCCGCCGGCCGTATCGCGATACTTCACGCTGAGGAAGGACAAGCCGGTGCTGCTCTTCCCTAACGAGACGGGGCTGACGTTTGTCCGCCCGCGCCCCGACGGCGAGCTCCCGATCGACGGCACGCCCATCCTCGACCTGACTCCCTTCAATGACAAGCCGCCCGCCCTCACGTCTGTGCTCCTGGTGGTCCCGACGAAGGAGCTGGTCGGGCTCGTGAGATACGTCCAGAAGCTCGGCACGAATCGCGGGGCGTGGCGGGAGGTCTTCGAGCCACAGAACGTGGCCCTGTCCGTGATGGGCATCCCTCAGAGCGAGGACCTCGTCGCCCATGGCAAGGAGGCCTTCGAGGAGCATTGCATCGGCTGCCACGGGGGAAGGGGCGACGGCAACGGGCTCGCCGCCACCTTCCTCTTTCCCCGGCCCCGCGACTTCACCATCGGGGTCTTCAAGTTCCGCACGACGCCGTCGGGGTCGCTGCCGACCGACGGCGACCTCTTCCGCACGATCACACGCGGCGTCCGCTGGACCGCGATGCCGACGTGGCACGAGATCACGGACAAAGAACGCCTCGCGGTCATCACGTACCTCAAGACCTTCTCGAAGCGGTGGAAGGAGGAAAAGCCGGAGCCACCGATCGTGCTCCCGACACCGCCGCCGGCCACGCCCGAGCTCCTGGCGCGGGGAAAGCAGCTGTACGGGAAAGCCAAGTGCTGGGAGTGCCATGGCGATGCCGGCCGGGGCGACGGGCCGTCGGCCGATCAGCTCAAGGATGATTTCAAGTTCCCGATCCGCCCCGCGGACTTTACAAAGGGGCAGTTCAAGGGCGGCTCCCATGTCACCGACATCTACCGCACCATGACGCTCGGACTGGACGGCACCCCCATGCCCTCGTTCGCCGACTCGATGAACGACGAGGAGCGCTGGGCCATCTCGTACTTCGTGCTCGCGTTCTCGGCCTGGGCCGATCCTCTGACGGGCGAGAAACTCAAGCTCTCCCCGCAGACCAAAGCGGCGCTCAACTCGGCCGACGTCCGCGCTGGCCACCCGCGGCTGGCGTTCGACCCCGAGCGTGAGTCAGCTGGCGTGGCTCGGGTCGATGGCGGCAAACGTCGCGTCTACTACCCAGGAATCCCGGAGTAAGGAGACCTCTCGATGATCGAGCATCTGACCCTGGGCGAGTTCGTCGTCGCACTGCTCATGGGCCTGGCCGCCCTCAGCGCTTTCATTTGGGGGGCGACCAGCGGGGCGTTCCATAACGTCGAGGCGATCAAATACCAGGTGCTCCAAGTGGAGGACGACATCAATGAGTGACCGCGCCCCTGAGCAGCACCCGCGGTACGGCGCTGTCGAGGAATACGCTCGCGGAGAGATTCGCTCGTATCATGGCATCGTGAACAAATGGTTACTCGTGGTCTACGCCGCGCTCGCCGTCTGGGCCATCTACTACCTGTTCAAATACTGGGGCGGGCTCGGGCCCGGCCTCGCCGTGGGTCAGTAGGACTCGGACCATGAGCCCCGAGCGCATCCTGATCCCCCTGGCGATTCTCAATCTGGCGATCCTGGTGTTCGAGATCCTCTTCAACGCGCTGTCGGGCCTGGTATCGCTCTTGTAGCGGTGCATCTTTGAGCGCCATCGAAAAGCTCGCGTTCGGCCTCTTCCTGGTGGGGACGATCGCCTTTTTCGTGTGGGTGGCGACCCTGGCCCTCCGCCGCTAGCGCGCGACGTCGCCGTGCGCCAGCGGCGCGAGGCTCGGCGCTCCCCGGGCCGGGCACCCTGATGGCCGGGCCCGGGGCCTTCACGGTGGCGCACCGGCCGGGAATCCTGGTTCTGCTCCTGCTCCTCGGGAGCGCCTATGCCACCGGCTGGTGGCGCCTCTCGCGGCGGGCGCGGCAACTCGTACCGTGGTGGCGCCCCGCGCTCACCCTCGCCGGCCTCGGGTGTCTCGCCCTGGCGCTCCTCTCCCCCCTCGACGCCCTCGCGCATCGCCTTTTCGTCGCCCATATGGTTCAGCACATGCTCCTCGTCGCCGTCGCGGCGCCGGCCCTCCTCCTCGCCGACCCGCTGGTAGCGCTCCTCTGGGCCCTGCCGGCGAGGGCTCGCGTCCGGGCCGGACGGCTCCTCGTCCGCGGCGCTCCGCTGCGGAGGATCTGGCGGGCCCTGACCCGCGTGCCCGTCGCCTGGCTCGGCTACGCCCTGGTTCTGTGGCTCTGGCACCTGCCGCCGGCGTACGACGCGGCCCTGGAGGATCGCCTGCTCCACGATCTCGAGCATCTCGCCTTCTTCGGGAGCGCCGTCCTCTTCTGGTGGCCCGTGATCAACCCAGCGCCGCATGTCGGGCGAGCGCTCCATCCTGGCGCGGGGGTCGTGTATCTCGTCCTGGGCGCACTTCAGAGCGCGGGGCTCGGGCTCCTGCTGGCAGCGAGCCCGACCGTCCTCTACTCCTCCTATACGGCTTCGCGCGGGCTCGGGCGGCTCAGTCCGCTGGAAGACCAGGCACTGGGCGGCGTGGTCATGTGGGGACTGAGCGCGGTGATCGACATGCTCGCGGTCATGGTCCTGCTCTACCGGTTCCTGACTCTGGAGGACCAAAGGCTTCTTCCACGGGCGAAGGGCGAGGATCGCCGCGCCGACAGCGCACGCTTGCCTTGACCCCCCTGAACCCGTGCGGGAGAATGAGGCGGTTTGACGCATGACCGCTGATCCGTCCATTCACGTGATCGGTCTTGGCAAGGCGTTCGGCGGCCACCTCGTGCTGGACGACGTGAGCCTCGACGTCCGTCCCGGAGAGGCCGTCGCGCTCCTGGGCCCCAACGGCGCGGGCAAGAGCACGCTGCTCCGCATCCTGGCCACGCTTCTGCGAGCCTCGCGCGGCACCGCCCGCGTGGCCGGTTACGATTGCTCGCGGCAGCCCGAGAGCGTCCGTGCCCGCGTGGGCCTGCTGGCCCACGGCGCCTGGGTCTACGAGGACCTGACCGCGCTGGAGAACCTGAAATTCTGGGCGACGCTGGGCGGGCTGCCCAACGGCCCCGAGGCGCTCGGCGGCGCGCTGGCGGCCGTGGAGCTGGACCGCGTCGCCGACGAGCGCGTGCGGACGTTCTCCCTCGGCATGAAACGCCGGCTCGCGCTGGCGCGCTTCGTCCTCGCCCGCCCACCGGTTCTGCTGCTCGACGAACCCTTCGCGGGGATCGACCAGCGTGCCGGCAAGTGGCTCGACGAACACCTCGGCGCGTTCAAGGCGGCCGGCGGCGCCATCCTCATGGCCACTCACAGCTTCGGGCGCGGACTGGGCGTGGCCGACCGGATCGCCATCCTGGCGGGCGGGCGCGTGGCCCTCGATACTCCCCTGGGCGCCCTCGCGCCGGACGACGTGCGACGGCTCTACGATCTGCACGCGGAGGACGGGGCGTGATCTACGCGCGCCGCGCCTGGATCGTGCTGTGGAAGGACCTCCTCAGCGAGCGGCGGTCCAAGGAGACGCTGAACGCGCTCTTCTTCTTCTCGCTGCTGCTGCTGTTCCTCTTCCAGTTTACGCTGGGCGCCGACCGCGAGCGCCTGGTCGCCGCCCTGCCCGGCCTCCTCTGGCTGGGCTTCATCCTGAGCGGGCTCGTCGGGCTCGGCCGGGCGTTCCTGGCCGAGCGTGAGAACGACTGCTGGGAGGGCCTGCTGCTGGCACCCGGTGACAAGTCGGCGATCTATCTGGGCAAGGTCGCCGGCAATCTGCTGCTGATGCTGCTCGTCGAGGCGATCCTGCTGGTCCTCTTCGCCGTCTTCTTCAACCTCGATCTGGCCGCTCATCTCCTGCCCCTGGCCCCCGTCATCGGGCTGGGCACGATCGGCTTCGCCGCCGTCGGCACGCTCTTCGGCGCCATGACGGCCCACGTGCGCGCCCGCGAGCTGCTCTTCCCCGTCCTGCTGCTGCCGGTGCAGGTGCCCGTGCTGCTGGGCGCAGTGAAGGCGACCGAGGCCGTGCTGCTGGGCGAGCCGCTGGCCGCTGTCGGACACTGGCTCGGGCTGCTCGCTGCCGCCGATGTGATCTACCTCACCGTGGGCGTCCTGACCTTCGACGCTGTCCTGGAAGCATGAGCGGACCTGTCTCTACCCAAAAGTGGTATCGCGTCCCGAGCGTGCTCGTTCGAGCGCCGGCTTTGCCGGCGCAACCCTTTGGGGTGGTTCGGAGGGGGCCGCGAGGCCTCCTCCGACTATGGATCTCGGAGGGGGCCGTCGCGCCCGGGGGGCGCGCCTGTGAAGTCGCCCCCTCCGACCTATGAGCGGACTGCAGCGCGGGCTGGGATGGTTGGCGGTCGCCAGCCTGACCGCCGGGATCGTGATGGCGCTGGGCGTGGCGCCTCGCGAGGCGACCCAGGGCAACGTCCAGCGCATCATGTACGTGCACGTGCCGGCCATCCTGATCGCCTATCTGGCGTTTGCGGTCGTGCTGGTCGCCTCCGTCATCTATCTCTGGAGGCGCGCGGCCGGGGCGGACCGGCTCGCCCACGCCTCGGCGGAGGTCGGCGTGGTCTTCACCGGCATCAACATCGCGACCGGGTCGATCTGGGGCAAGCCCACGTGGGGGACGTGGTGGACGTGGGATGCGCGACTCACCAGCGCCTCCATCATGTTTGTCATCTACCTGGGTTACCTGCTGCTGCGGGCGATGATCGAGGATCGCGAGCGCGGGGCCCGATTCGCCGCGGTGCTCGGCATCGTGGCCGCCCTGGACATCCCGCTCGTCCACTTTTCGGTGTACTGGTGGCGGACGCTGCACCAGCCGTCCACGCTCCTCAGGCCCGGCCCCGCGCCGATGGACCCGACCTTCGTCGTGGCCCTGACGATCAATCTCGTCGCCTTCGCGCTCCTCTACGCCTACTTCCTGGCCAGACGCGTGCGCCTGCTCGAGCGCGAGGAGCAGGTCCTCGCCTGATGCCCGACAACTGGTCCTTCGTCTTCGCCGCCTACGCCCTCGCGGCCCTGGTCCTCGGCGCCTACTGGCGGCGGCTCGGGCGGCGGGAGCGAGAGCTCACGTCGAAGGGGGCCTCGACGGCCCCCTCCGAGACCTCCCCCAGGAAGGATTGCGCCGGCAAAGCCGGCGCTCGAACCGGCGGCGCTTCAAGACCATGAAGGCCAAGTTCATCGTCGGCGGCGCCGTCATCGCGGTGGCGCTCGCATACCTGATCTACGCCGGCGTGACGCAGTCGGCGGTCTACTTCGTCACGCCGTCGGAGCTCCAGGCCGCGCCCGTGGCCAGCAAGGCCTACCGGCTGGGGGGTCTGGTGGCGCCCGGCTCCGTCCGCTGGGAGCCGCGCACGCTGCAGCTGAGCTTCACGCTCACCGACGGCAAAGCTTCCGTGCCCGTCCGCCACAAGGGGACGCCACCGGATCTCTTCGGCGAGGGCCGGGGCGCGATCGTCGAGGGTCGCTGGGCGCCGGAGGGCTACTTCACGGCGGCGCTCATCCTGGCCAAGCACTCCGAGGACTACAAGGCGCCCACCGACCACAGCGAAGCCGGCTACAAGGAGCTCATCAAGTCGCTGCGGAGACCGGGCTCGTGACGCCGGAGCTGGGCCAGGGCGCGCTGATCGTGGCGCTGGCGTTGGCCGTGTACGGCGCCGGCGGGGCGGCCGTGGGCGCCCGCCGCGGGCACACCGCGCTGGTGGAATCGGCCCAGCACGCGGCGCTGGGCGTCTTCGGGCTGATCACCTTCGCCTTCGCGCTGCTCGTCTACGCCTTCCTGACCTTCGACTTCTCCGTGCGCTACGTGGCGCAGACCACCAACCTGGGCACGCCCTTCTACTACCGGATCACCGGCGTCTGGGGCGCCCTCGAGGGCTCGATCGTCCTGTGGGGCTGGATGCTCGCGCTCTTCACGCTGATCGTGATCCTCCGCCACCGCGAGCGGGCGCGCGAGCTCTACCCCTGGGTGCTGATGGTCATGCTGGGCGTGCTGGCCTTCTTCCTGAGCGTGATGACCATTGCGGCGCCGCCCTTCCAGCGCCTGATGCCAGTCCCGGCCGACGGGCGCGGGCTGAACCCACTGCTCGAGGACACGGGGATGATCACCCATCCCCTCGCCCTTTACCTGGGCTTCACCGGGTTCACCGTGCCCTTCGCCTTCGCCGTGGCGGCGCTCGTCACCGGCCGCGTCGGCGACGCCTGGATCGCGCTCACCCGTCGCTGGACCATCACGGCCTGGTATTTCCTGTCGCTCGGCCTGCTGATCGGGGGTTGGTGGAGCTACCACGTGCTCGGCTGGGGAGGCTACTGGGCGTGGGACCCGGTGGAGAACGCCGCGTTCATGCCCTGGCTCACCGGCACCGCGTTCCTGCACTCGGTGATGATCCAGGAGCGCCGCCGCATGCTCAAGCTCTGGAACCTGGCGCTCGTGATCCTCACCTTCAGCCTGACCCTCTTCGGCACCTTCCTCACGCGCTCGGGGGTCATCGCCTCCGTCCACGCCTTCACCCAGGGCGCCATCGGGGCCTTCTTCCTCACGTTCCTCGGCGTGGTGGTGCTGGTGGCGCTGGGGCTCCTGGCCTGGCGGTGGGAGGCGCTGCGCTCCGAGGGCGAGCTCGACTCCGTCGTCTCCCGGGAGTCCGCCTTCCTGCTCAATAACGTCTTCCTCGTCGCCGCCGCCTTCACCGTCTTCTTCGGCACCGTGTTCCCGCTGCTGTCGGAGGCGCTGCGGGGGGTGAAGGTGAGCGTGGGCGCGCCCTTCTTCAACCAGGTGAACGTCCCCCTTTTCCTCTCGCTCATCTTCCTGATGGGCGTCGGCCCGCTCATCGCCTGGCGGCGCGCCTCGCTGGAGAACCTCCGGCGCAACTTCCTCGGCCCGATCGCCCTCGGCGGAATGGGCGCCGCCTTCTTCGCTCTCCTCGGCGTCCGCTCGGCGCTGGCGGTGCTCGCGCTGGCACTGACGCTCTTCGTCTCCGCCACCATCGCGCTCGACTTCTTCCGCGCCACCCGCGCCCGCCTGCGCGCGGGCGAGCGCCTGCTGCCCGCGATGGGCGGGCTGCTGGCCCGCCACAACCGCCGCTATGGCGGCTTCGTCGTCCACCTCGGCATCCTGGTCATCGCGGTGGGTGTCACCGGCTCGCAGGCCTGGTCGGTGCACACCGAGACGACGCTGCAACGGGGCGAGGCGGCCGAGCTGGCCGGCTACCGCGTCCGCTTCGACGGGCTCGCCGCCACCGAGGAGTCCAACCACTTCAAGGTCGTGGGCACCTTCACGATCACCAACGGCCGGTTGGGCTCCGCGGTCATCATGCAGCCCTCGAAGAAGTTCTATCCCCAGGAGACCTCGCCGATCGCGGGCGTGGACTACTGGATCGGGCTGAAGGAAGACCTCTACCTGGTGCTGGGGGACTTCACGCGGGACGGGGGCCAGGCCACCGTGAAGGTGCAGGTCAACCGGCTGGTCACATGGATCTGGATCGGGGGCGTCGTGCTGACGCTGGGCGCGCTGCTGGCGATCCTGCCCGACCGCAGGAAGACGGTGTGAGGCGCTGGCTGCGCTGGCTCATCCCGCTGTCCGCTGTTCCCGTCCTCGTCCTCCTCGCCTACGGGTTCCGGTTCAACCCGCGCGAGGTGCCCTCGCCCCTCGTCGGCCGTCCCGCCGCGCCGTTTACGCTCCGCGCCTTCGGCGGGGGGCCGTTCTCGCTCGAGGCTCAGCGGGGCAAGGTCGTGGTCGTCAACTTCTGGGCCTCGTGGTGTTATCCGGCGTGCTACGAGGAGGCGCCGGTCCTGGAGCGCGGCTGGCGCGCCTGGCGCGAGCGCGGCGTCGTCGTGGTCGGCGTGGACATCCAGGACACCGCCGAGAAGGCCCAGAAGTTCATCGTCGACTTCGGCCTCACCTTCCCGAATGCTCCGGACACGGCCGGCAAGGTGTCGATCGAGTACGGGGTCTACGGCGTGCCGGAGACCTTCTTCATCGACCGGCGGGGCCGCATCCGGGCCAAGCACGTGGGCGCCGTCACCGACGACGTCTTCCGCACTTGGGTCGAGCAGCTCCTCGCTGAGCCCGCCTAGAGCGGATTCGCACCGCGCTGCCGCTGCTCAGCGAACCGCCGTTGCTCAACGGAGCTCCCGTAGCAGAGCAGTAGCTCCACTACACACCGCCACAGCGGCGTCGATGGCCGTGGGCCTGTCGAAGAAACACGGTAGAACGTGGCGGTCTCGCAAGTC
>MNEF01000077.1 GCA_001917535.1 Candidatus Rokubacteria bacterium 13_1_40CM_69_27 | reverse complement strand
GCCTCTCGAAGGTGCTCCGGGTCGAGGCGCGCCCCGAGGGCGGCGAGATGCTGACCGGTGCCACCACCGCGTCGGTGCCTTCCGAGTCGTCGCCGTCGGCCGCTGCCGACGAGCCCGCTCCCTCGACGCTCGCCCAGGCCACCGAGAAGCCCGACACCCAGGAGGACGCCGAGACCGAACCGTACGATCCCTGGGAGCCGTTCAACGACAAGATGTTCGAGTTCAATCTCCGGGTGGATCGCTACGTCCTCAAGCCGGCCGCGAATGTGTACCGAAAGATCATGCCCGAGCCGTTCCAGATCATCATCGCCAACGGATTCGACAACATCCGCTGGGTACCGCGCTTCATCAACAGCCTGCTCCAGGGCAAGTTCGGCGGCGCCGGCCGCGAGGTCGCACGCTTCCTCATCAACAGCACGGCCGGAATCGGCGGCCTCTTCGACCCCGCCAAGGACTACTGGGGCATCCGGCCCAGCAAGGAGGACTTCGGGCAGACGCTGGGCGTGTGGGGCGCCGGGACCGGCCCCTATCTCGTGCTGCCGTTTCTCCCGCCGATGACCGTGCGCGACGGGGTCGGCCGGGGCGTGGATACCTTCCTCGATCCCCTCACGTATTTCGTGCCGTTCCTCTGGGAGGGGGTGGGAATGAAGGGGGGGGACACCCTCAACGAGCGCGCGCTCAACTACGAGCTCTTCCTGGGCTTCGAAGAGACGACGATCGATCTCTACAGCTCCGTGCGGCACTTCTACCTCAGGCGCCGGGAACTGATGATCAAAGAGTAGCCGCAGTCCGGAGGGTGCCGTCGTGGTTCGCTGGTGCGCGGGTGCGCTTGCTCTTCTTCCGATCGTCCTTTCCGGGTTCGCCCTGTCCCGCGTGTCCGCGGCGCCGCCGGCTGAGCGTGACGTCAAGGCGGGTCAGGCGCTCTACGTCCGGTACTGCGCCGTATGCCACGGCGAGGGCGGGCGCGGCGACGGCGCCTCGGCGGCGGGGTTCGCCACCAAACCCGCCGATCTCACCGACGGGCGCCTGATGAATACGCTGCCGGACGAGTTCCTCGTCAACATCATCCTCGGCGGGGGAGCGGCCGAGGGATTGTCGTCGGGCATGCCGCCCTTTCGAGGCCATGTGAGCGAGGCCCAAGCTCGCCAGGTCATCGCCTACCTTCGCGGCCTCGCTCGGCCGCCGTTTCGGCCGGAGATGGCCCGGCCGCCGGTCAGCGCGCCCAACGCGCCGCCTCAGCCCATCTTCTTCAGCCACCTCATCCACGCCGGCTCGTTCCAGATCGCCTGCCAGTACTGCCACGCTGACGCACGCCGCTCGGACTACGCGGGACTCCCCTCCGTCGAGCGCTGCATGGGCTGCCACAAGATCATCGGCGCCCAGGACAACCCCGAGATCGCGAAGATCCACGACTACTGGCGTCGCGGGGAGCCGATCCCCTGGGTGCGCGTCTTCAAGGTCCCCGAGTTCACATATTTCCCGCACAAGCCGCACGTGCGCGCCGGGCTCGCCTGCCAGACGTGTCACGGCCCGATCGAGCGGATGCGCGTGGTCGGCGCCGAGACCGGTCGCACGCTCGCCAACGATCTGATGAATCTCGTCGGCCTCAAGCCCGCACCCCCGCTGCTGACGATGGGCTGGTGCGTGCAATGCCACCGCGAGCAGAACGCCGCCCGTGGCACGCACGCCCCGCTCGACTGCATCACCTGCCACCACTAGACATCCTCCCAGCTCGAAGAGCCTGCCTGACACAATTTGTCAAGGTCGGCCACCCCGTCGCGCGTCAAGTGGCCGGAACTTCAGCACACCGCCGCTGGAACCCTTCTTGCTACCTTCAGGGAGCCGGAGGGTGCCATGACGAATTGCACCACGAGCGCGCTCGCGAAGCGTCACGGCCGGCGTCGCCGGATGAACGGGTACACCGGGGACCGGGAACCCTCGCCGAGGATTGTCTCGGTGTTCCGCCGACCGGACAACACCGTCTGCCACGCCCGCTGTGGGCGCCCCCTCTCGCTGCAGGGCGTGCGCGCCCTCCTCGAGGCCGATTTCTACTGCTACGCCTGTCTGGCCCACGTCACCATCCCGCTGCTGGTGCTCGACACGATGCCGGTGGTCGCCCAAGCGGCGTTCTAGCCGCGCCTTCCCGCGCGTATAATCGCCCGCGAGGGGCGATGTTCACGCCGAACCAGCGGGTCAAGGTCAACCTCGCCAACCTGAAAATTCAGGGCGTTCTCTTCAGCCAGAACGTGCAGGAGGCGCTGGGGACGATCCTCGAGCAGGTCTCCACCGATCCCCCCATCTACCGCGTCGAGCTGCTCTTCAGCTTCAAGGGCGTCAAGCGCGTCGAGGTCCCGGAAGATCGCATCCGCCCAGCGTGAGACTCTCCGAGCCAGCCCTGAGGGTGCCCGAAAAGAGAGGCGTCGAGCTCAGTCGGCCTTGAAGTACTTGGCCGCGGGGTGGTGGAGGACCAGCGCGGAGACGGAGGCCTCGGGATCCATCATGAAGCCGTCCGTCAGCATGATGCCGATCTGCTCGGGTCGGAGGAGGCGCCAGAGCGTCGCCTGATCGGCGAGGTTGGGGCAGGCCGGATAGCCGAACGACACGCGGATGCCGCGGTAGCGCGCCTTGAGCTTCTCGCTGATCGGCAGATCGGGCGGATCGGGGAAGCCCCACAGCGTGCGCAGCCGCGAGTGCAGCATCTCCGCGAAGCCCTCGGCACACTCGATGGCCAGCGCCTGGAGGGCGTGGGACTTCAGATACTCTCCGCGCTCCTTGAGCGCCTGCGCCCGTTCCCGGACGCCGGCCCCGCAGGTGACGGCGAAGAGCGCCACGCAGTCGTCGGTGTCGTCACGGACGTAGTCCGCCAGGCACAGCCGCTCGCCGGCCGGTTGCCGAGGGAAGATGAAGCGCGCCAGCTCGGCCCCGGCGGCGTCGAAGAGCACGACGGTCTCGCCGGTGGCCCGGGCCCGGAACCATCGATAGATCCCCTGGGCCCCCAGCAGCCCGTGGCTCACGGCCTCGCGCTGGAGCTGCTCGACGACCTCGTGCACCTCCCGGGCCTTGGGGTCGCCCTCGGCGAGCAGGCGCGTTACCAGCCCGCGCAGGCCCAGGTGCTTGCCGTAGAGCATCTGGAGGTTCAGATAAGGATAGATGTGGGTGAGCGGCACCTCCCGCAGGACGTGCGGCTCCAGATCCGGCGGCGGGAGAACCGGAACGCGCTCGAGGCCCGAGCGTACCGGTCCCGGCGCCGGGGCCGCCGGGGCGCGTGTCTGGCCGCCATCGCCCGCCGCCAGCGCCGCCTGCTCGGCGCGCACGCGCTCCAGGAGGGCGTCGCGCGTCGTTGCGGTGAACAGGCGATTGGCGAGCTCCAGCCCCTCCATCGCGTCCTTGGCGTAGATCGTCACCCCGGCGTGCTCGGGGGCGATCCGCGTCGCCGTGAACTTCTTGGTGAGCGCGGCGCCGCCCACAAATAATGGGATGTCGATGCCGGCCGCCCGGAAATCCTGGGCCGTCACCACCATCTGTTGTGCGGATTTGACCAGGAGTCCACTGAGACCGATGGCGTCGGGCTTGTGCTCGTGGCAGGCGGCGATGAGCACCTCGGGCGGCACCTTGATGCCCAGGTTGGTCACGCGGTAGCCGTTGTTGGAGAGGATGATCTCCACCAGGTTCTTGCCGATGTCGTGCACGTCGCCCTTGACGGTGGCGAGGATGAACGTGCCCCGCGTGGCCGACTCGGTCTTCGCCATGAAGGGCTCGAGGTGGGCGACCGCCGCCTTCATCGCCTCCGCCGACTGGAGCACCTCGGCCACGATGAGCTGGTTGTCGTTGAAGAGCCGGCCGACCTCGTCCATGCCCCGCATCAGCGGCCCGTTGATGATCTCGAGCGGCGAGGCGGCCTTGAGCTTCTCGTCGAGGTCCTCGATGAGCCCGTCGCGGCTGCCCTCCACGATGTAGCGCGCCAGCCTCTCGTCGAGGGACAGCGAGCTCTTGACGGGCGCCGCCTTCGTCTTGCCCCGGAAGTGCGCGGCGAACGCGGCCACCGGATCCTCGCCCCGCCCGAAGATGAGGTCCTCGGCCAGCCGGCGCTCCTCCTCGGGGATCGACGGGTAGCGCTCGAGCCGCTCGGTGTTGACGATGGCGTAGTCGAGCCCCGCCTTCGTGCAGTGGTAGAGGAACACCGCGTTGAGGACCTCGCGGCCCGCCGGGGGCAGGCCGAACGAGACGTTGGAGATGCCCAGGATCGTCTTGCCCTCCGGGAAGCGCTGCTTGATCAGGCGGACGCCCTCGATCGTCTCGACGGCCGACCCGAGGTAATTCTGGTCCCCGGTGCCGACCGGGAAGACCAGGGGATCGAAGATCAGGTCGCCCGCCGGGATCCCGTACTTCTCGGTGAGCAGGCCGCGCGAGCGCTCGGCGATGGCGAGCTTGCGGGCCCGCGTCACCGCCATGCCCTGCTGCTTGTCCTCGTCGATGCAGCCCACGATCGTCGCGGCGCCGTATGTCTTGAGCAGGGGGCAGACCTTCTCGAACCGCTCCTCGCCGTCCTCCAGGTTGATCGAGTTGACGATGGACTTGCCCTGGCAGTGGCGGAGGGCCAGCTCGATCACCGCCGGATCGGTGGAGTCGATCATCAGCGGGACCTTCACCTTGCGGGCGATGTGGGCCATGAAGCGGTCGATGTCGGCGGCCTCGTCGCGGTCGGGGTTGGCCAGGCAGACGTCGAGCACCTGGGCGCCGCCCCGCACCTGGGCGCGGCCGATCTCGGCGGCCTCCTCGAACTGCTCGGCCACCACCAACTCCTTGAAGCGTCGGGAGCCGATGACGTTCGTCCGCTCGCCGACGAAGATGGGGCGGTTGTCCTCCGTGGGATAGAGCACCTCGATGCCGCTCACCGCCAGCGGCTCGGCGGCGGTGGGGACGCGCGGCGGGCGACCGCGTACCAGCGCGGCCAGGACCCGGATGTGGTCGGGCGTGGTGCCGCAGCAGCCCCCGACGATGTTCACCCAGCCCTCGTCGACGAAGCGCCGCATCTTGAAGGCCAGGCTCTCGGGCGTCTCGCCGTACTGGCCGCGCTCGTCGGGCAGCCCGGCGTTCGGGTACACGCTGACGAAGCGCGTAGAGAGCGCCGCGAGCGTGCGGAGGTGATCGGTCATGAACTCCGGGCCGGTCGCACAGTTCAGGCCGATTGAGAACAGATCGAGGTGCTGGAGGGCGATATAGAGAGCCTCCACGCCCTGGCCGGCCAGCATCGTGCCCATGGGCTCGATGGTGGCGCTGACCATCAGCGGCAGCTCCACGCCCGCCTCCCGCATGGCCCGGCGGATGCCGATCGCCGCCGCCTTGACGTTCAGCGTGTCCTGCTGGGTCTCGAGCAGCAGCGCATCCACGCCGCCGTCGATCAGGGCCCGGGCCTGCAGGGCATAGGCCCGGCACACCTCGTCGACGGTCACGTTGCGGGTGACCGAGATGGAACGCGTGGAGGGCCCGAGGGCACCGACCACGAAGCGGTCGCCCGCCGCCTCCCGCGCCAGCCGGGCGCCGGCGCGCGCGATCTCCCCGGCGCGCTCGGCCAGGCCATACTCGCCGAGCACGTAGGGCGCGCAGCCGAAGGTGTTCGTGGAGACGATCTCGGCGCCGGCCTCGAGATAGGCGGCGTGAATCGCCCGGATGACGTCGGGGCGGGTGAGGTTCAGGTGCTCGTTGCAGCCCTCGTAGAGCGCGCCGCCGAAGTCCGCGGCGGTCAGGCTCCGGGCCTGGAGCATGGTGCCCATTGCCCCGTCCAGGACCAGGATGCGTCGGGTCAGCGCCTCGCGGAGGCGGTTCATGAAGGTTATAGTAACGCACATGACACGCCCGGCCCTCGCGCTCGACGGCGTTCGCGTGCTCGATCTCTCCCGCGTCCTCGCCGGCCCCTTCTGCGCCATGCTGCTGGCCGACCTGGGCGCCGACGTCATCAAGATCGAGGACACCGGCGCCGGAGACGAGTCGCGTACGTGGCCACCCCACAAGGACGGCGAGTCGGCGGCCTACCTCGTCATCAACCGCAACAAGCGCGACATCGCACTCGATCTCAAGGCGCCGGAGGGCGTGGACGTCTTCCGGCGGCTCGTGGCGCGGGCGGATGTCCTCATCGAGAACTTCCGCACGGGCACCATGGAGTCGTTCGGCCTGGGCTACGACACGCTGGCCGCGGTCAACCCCCAGCTGATCTACTGCTCCATCTCGGCCTTCGGGCGCACCGGCCCCCGCGCCGACGGCGCCGGCTACGAGGCACTGATGCAGGCCTTCAGCGGCATCATGTCGATCACCGGCGAGCCCGATGGCCCTCCGGTGCGCTGCGGCGTCTCCTTCCTCGACCTCACCACCGGCATCCTGTGCGCCTTCGGCATCGTGAACGCCCTGCTGGCCCGGGCCAAGAGCGGGCTCGGCCAGCGCGTGGACGGTTCGCTGCTGGACACGGCGGTGAGCCTGCTCAACTACCACGCGGAGGGCTATCTCCTCACCGGGACCATCCCCCAGGCCCTCGGTTCCTCGCACCCGTCGCTCTCCCCCTACCGCAACTTTTGCTGCCGGGATGACCAGTGGATTTTTATCGCCGGCGCGAACGATCGGTTCTGGCAACGGTTGGCGCCCGCCCTCGGGCGGCCCGATCTGACGGCGGACCCGCGCTTCGCGACAAACATCGAGCGCGTCAAGCACCGCCGGGAGCTGGAGGCGACGCTGGAGGAGGCCATCGCCCAGCACGATCGGGAGCCGCTGCTGAAGATCCTGGACGAGGCCGGCGTGCCCGCCACCCCCGTCAACACGGTGGACCGAGTGATGACGGACCCCCAGACGGCCGCGCGGGGGATCATCGAGCGGATCGTGCATCCGAAGCTCGGTGAGATCCCGGTCGTGGGCACGCCCGTCAAGTTCTCGCGGATGCAGCCGGGGGTTCGCACGCCGGCGCCGTTGCGCGGCGAGCACACCGACGCCGTGCTGGCCGAATACGGCTATGCGCCGGCTGAGATCGCCGCACTGCGTGGCAAGAAGGTCATCCTGTAGGAGGGACCCATGGCACGGCTGGAGATCCTCAACCCGGTAGCGAAGACGCTCGAATTCTCGGTCAAGCCGGCGCCGCGCCTGCGGGACTGGAGCGGCGTGACGCTCGGCCTCTACTGGAACATCAAGGCCGGCGGTGACTTCGCGCTCGACCGGACCGCCGAGCTCGTCCGCGAGAAGTTCCCCGGCGTCACGTTCAAGCGCTACACCGGCTCCGTGGGCTGGCTCATGCGCCACTGCACGGCCGAGGACGCCGACCGCATCGCCTCGGAGGTGCACGCTGTCGTCGGCACCACCAACGACTGAGGGTCCTGCACGTCGTGGGGGGTCCACGACATGGTCGAGCTGGAGCGGCGGGGCATTCCCACCGTCATTTTCACCGCACAGACGTTCGTGCACGACGCCGAGCGCACCGCGGCGAGCCTCGGCCTGCCCGGCCTGCCGCTGGCCGTGGTGCCGCGGCCGTTCACCAATCAGACGCCCGAGGGCGTGCACCAGATGGTGGAGGCGGCCTTCGAGCAGGTGATCACGGGGCTCACCCGGCCGGTGGCCGAGCCCGGGCCCGTCGACCGCCCGGTGCTCGAGGAGCGGCTCACGTACGACGGCGAGGACATGCTGGTCGCCTGGGAGGCGATGAACCGCGACTTCCGTGCGCGCGGGTGGTCGGATGGCTTTCCGCTGGTCGCGCCGACCGAGCGCGCCGTCGCCGCGATGCTGAAGGGGACCAAGCGCGCCCCCGGCGAGCAGATCGCCACGCTCGAGCCCGGCTTCGGCATCGCCACCGTGGAGAAGCTCGCCACCAACGCGGTGATGGCCGGGGCCGGCCCCGAGCACCTGCCGCTCCTCGTCGCCGCCGTGCGGTGTCTGGCCGAGCCCAAGATGTACATCCGTAACAAGGCGATGTCGACCGGGCCTCACGCCCCGCTCGTCCTCGTCAACGGTCCCCAGGGGCGTTACGCGGGGCTCAACGCCGGCATGTGCGCGCTGGGACCGGGGGCGCCGTCGGCCAGCAACACGGTGCTGGGCCGCGCCGTGCGGCTCACGATGATGAACGTCGGCCACACGTATGTCGGCGTCAGCGACATGGACACCATCGGCTCGCCGCTCAAGTACAGCCTCTGCTGCGCCGAGAACGAGAAGGAGAGCCCCTGGGAGCCCTACCACGTCGCGCGGGGCTTCGCGCAGGAGGCGAGCGCGGTCACGGTCCACTTCGTCTACGGCATGTGCGAGCTGCACGACTTCCAGTCGACCACGCCCGAGAGACTCATCAAGGTCTTCGCCACCGCCGCCACCAACGTGGCCCAGGTCGGCACCGGCCTCTGGCTCATCGGCCGCCGCGCCGACCCCCGCTACAAGACGGAGGAGAAGGAGCACAACACGCTGTTCATCTGTCCCGAGCACGCTCAGATCTTCGCCAAGGCCGGCTGGGGCCGGCGTGAGATCCAGGAGGCGCTGCATCGCGCAGCCCGCCTGCCATTCGAGACGCTCATGCTCAACAAGGAGCCCAAGGCGATGGCGGTGGCCCATCCGGAGCTCTCGTGGCTGCACGATCATCCGGACCTGCCGCTGCCGGTCGTCGAGGACGCCGCCTGCTACGACATCGCGGTGGTGGGGGCGGCGGCCGGCCGCGGCGCCTACTTCTACGGCGCCGGCGAGCCGGTCACGATGCCGGTGGAAGACTGAAGAGGAGGAACGCATATGACAGTCATCAACCAGGTGCCCAAGGAAAAAGCGCCCGACGACGTCAAGCCCATCTACGACACACTCGGCAAGAACTTCGGCCGGGTACCCAACATCTTCGGGGTCATGGCCCACCGCCCGGGCGCCCTCAAGCACTTCCTGCCACTCTACGGGGCGATCATGAACGAGGGCGCCGTGGAGCCCAAGCTCAAGGAGTTCGCCTACCTCAAGACGTCCATCCTCAACGGCTGCGAGTACTGAACCCGCGCCCACACCGCTTCGTCGAAGCGGGCGGGCGTCACCGAGGAGCAGATCCGTGCGCTGTCGTTTTACGAGCGGAGCCCGCTCTTCTCCGACAAGGAGAAGGCCGTGATCCTCTATACCGAGCGGCTCACGCGGGGATCGGCCGCCGTCCGGGACGCGACGGTGCAAGAGCTGCGCAAGCACTTCAGCGACGACCAGATCGTGGAGCTCACGCTGGTGATCTGCATGGCCAACTTCACCAACCGCTTCAACGACGGGCTGCGCCTGGAGCCGGACATCGGATGAACAACAGCGAAGGGCGCGGACGTTATGGCCCCCTCTGGGGCCTCCCCCTCGGAAGGAGTCGTGGCGGCAAAGCCGCCGCGCGAACCACGGCCATGCTGGTGCTCGTGGTGACGGCGCTGGCGGCGCCGATCGGCGCGGCGGCCCAGCTCTATCGGTGGACGGACGGCGAGGGGATCACGCGTTACACGAACGATCCCGCGGCCATCCCCCCGGACCATCGCGCCACCGCGCGCGACATCGGCAGCCCGCAGTCGCGTCCGGAGGCGCCGCCTTCCGCCGTGGGATCCACGGTGCTGTCCTTCACGCCGGGCGCGCCGATCACGGCAGCCGTCCATCTCAACGGCACGCCGCTGACGCTCGTGCTCGACACGGGCGCCGACCGCACGGTGCTGTCGCCCGCCGCCGTCGCGCGCGCCGGCTTCGACGCCGAGGGTGGCCGCGCCGTCGAGATCGTCGGCGCCACCGGGCGCGCGGCGGCCCGCGAGGTGATGATCCCGCGGCTCGACGTGGCCGGCGCCCGCGTGGGGCCACTGGCGATCATCGTCCACAACGTCGGGGTCGTCGGGGTGGACGGCCTGCTGGGCCGCGATGTGCTCGACTACTTCACGCTGACGGTGGACACGGCCGCCGGCCGAGCCACCCTCACGCCGCGGTAACCCAACGCGGGAAAGCGGGGAGAGCGACGATGGCGCGGATGACCGGGGGA
>MNEF01000003.1 GCA_001917535.1 Candidatus Rokubacteria bacterium 13_1_40CM_69_27 | reverse complement strand
AAGAGGTCCAGCTTCAGCGCGTCCTTGTCCAGGATGCGCAGCACCGCCTTCTCGCCGAAGATCGTGGGCAGCACCGAGACCCGGAAGTCGATTTCCCGCGTGTTGTAGCGCAGCTTGATCCGCCCGTCCTGGGGCAGCCGCCGCTCGGCGATGTCCAGGTTGGCCATGATCTTCAGCCGCGAGATGATCGCCGGCTCCAGCCGCTTGGGCGGCGCCAGCATCTCGTGCAGCACCCCGTCCACCCGGAACCGGATCCGGAACACCTTCTCATAGGGCTCCCAGTGGATGTCCGAGGCCCCCTTCTGGATGGCGTCCACCAGCATCATGTTCACCAGCTTCACCACCGGCGCCTCGTCCGCCGACCCCTTCAGCTCGAAGACGTCGACCTTGCCGCCCGCCTCCTCGTCCTCGACCACCTCGACGTCCTTGAGATCGCCGGCGAGCGCGCTCCTCAAGAGGTCGGCTACCGGACCCGACGCCTGCGCCTCGTAACTACGCTCGATCGCCGCGCGGATCGCGCCCTGCGCCGCCACCACGGGCAGTATCCGGAGCCCGGTGATGAACCCGACCTGGTCGATCGCCTGGACGTTGACGGGATCGGCCATGGCCAGCGTGAGCGTGTCGCCCTCGTGCCTGATCGGAACCACGTCGAAGCGCTTGGCCACGTCGGCGGGCACGAGCTCGACGAGGTCCGGATCGATGATGAACGTCCCCAGCGTGATGGAGGGCATCCCGTACTGGGCGGACAGGAAGCCGGCCAGCTGGTCCTCGGAGATGAACCGCAGGCGGACCAGGATCGAGCCGAGCTTCTCCTTGGACGTGCGCTGCATCCGGAGCGCCTGCTCCAGCTGAGCGCGCGTGATCAGCCCGCTGGAGACCAGCAGGTCGCCCAGCGGCTGCAGGCGGGCGCCCTGGCTTTCGCCGGCCTCTTGCGCGCGTGACTTGGGCGCGGCCCGCTGCGACGGCCTGGTATCCCGGGCCGGGTAGGACTTGGGCGGTGGGACGGCCTCGCGCGCCGGGAACGGCCGGGGCGCGCCCGGCGGCGCGACTTCGCGGGCCGGAAACGGCCTGGGGGCGCCCGGCGGCGACGCGGGCTCGCGGGCCGGGTGGATCTTGGGGGCGCTGGCCGGGGGCGTGGGCGCGCGGACGGGACGGGCCTGGGCGGCGCCCAGACGCGCGGTCACGCGCGCGAGCTTTTCCTTGTCGCCGAGCTTCGCGTAGATCTCCGACAGCGCCTCCAGCGCGCTCCGATCGGCCGGGTTCGCCTCGGCGATCATCTCGAAGACCGCCGCCGTCTCTGCGAGTTCTCGCCGCTCGTCGGGCGGATTGGGGGCCATCAGCTCGGCCCGGGGCAGGGCCTCAGCGCTGCGGAGGCTTCCAGGTGGGCCGCGTTTCCTCCACGGTCAGCGGGGTGGCGAACTCGCCGATCCGCTTGGGCCGCGTTCGCGTCTCAGCGAGGACGGCGCCGATCGCCTTACTCGCTTCCTTCGCGAAGAGCCGCACCATGCCCACCGTCGTTCGCTCATCGAAGATCGCCAGCAGGATAGCCTCCTCGTCGACGGTCGAGACGTGAATGGACTGCTTGACGCCTTCGTGGAAGAGCACCGTGAACTCGGTCTCGCCCAGGAGCTGGGCCATCGCGCTGGTGGAGCTGAAGGCGGCCGCGGCCAGCGCGGAGATGGAGATCGTGTCGAGCGCCCGGGAAACGCCGTCCATGGCGAGGAGCTGGCCGCTCCGGTCGATGAGCAGCGCTTCCGCGGCGCTCGACTCGTGGAGGAAGCGCCCGAGGATCTGGTTGATCCGCGCCGCATCCTGTTCGTGGATCACCATGTCACGCACCTTCATGGCGCCCCCTTCTGTCCGTCTCCGAACTCGCCCGCCAGAACCATGCGGGAGACTGTATTCAAGGTATCGAAGACTCCCTTCCCGTCCGTGGCCACCGCCTCGAAGAACGGAACGCGCCTGGCCCGTCGGTTGAGGACGTATTCCAGATAGTCGATGGGCGCGGCGTTGGGCAGGTCACGCTTGTTGTACTGGACGACGTAGGGGAGCTCGTCCAGAGAATTTTCGTACTCCCGGAGGTTTTCCTCCAGGTTCCGTAGGCTCTCGACGTTCTCGCGGAGCCGCTCGAACTGCGAGTCGGCCACGAACACCAGCCCGTCGACGCCGCGAAGGACGAGACGGCGCGTCATGTTGTAGTGCACCTGCCCGGGGACCGTGTAGAGCTGGAAGCGCGTCTCGAACCCGCGCACCATGAGGGCCGAGACTGGAAGGAAGTCGAAGAACATCGTCCGGTCGTCCCCGGTGGCCAGCGAGATCATGTTGCCCTTGTTGGCATGAGGCAGGCAGCGGTGGATGTACAGGAGATTCGCCGTCTTTCCCGAGACGCCGGGGCCGTAATACACGATCTTGAGGTTGATGACTTTCTCGGCGTGATTGATGACGGACACGGGTCAACCCTTCGGAGCCCCGCGCAGGCGTGTGGCCGCGCGGTCGAGCTGCAGTCGCGCCAGCCCCGGACGGTCCAGGGTCCCGCCGCCCACCACCAGCAGGGTCGTGCAGCTCACGGTCGTCTCCACGGTGCGTACGACCACCCGCGCCGTCTCCAGGCGCAGGACGACCGAGGACACCGAACCGATCTCAGCCGCCTCCAGTGCGCCGTGCAGATCACGGGTGAACTGCCCTATGGGGAGCGCGGGGAGCCCGGGGCGCAGGAACAGGTAGACGAGGAGCGTCCCGGCCGGATCACGCAGCACGGTCGGCGTCACCGAACCGAACGCCCGCAACGAGTCCGCCAGAGCGCCCACGTCCGCCGGAACGGTGGCGTCCCGCAGCTCGCCGGCGCCGGCGGAGCGGGGCTCCCTCGGTTGGTCGGGAATCCCGAATCTTCCCGAGCGAGCCCCTCCCCGACCGGCGACGCGCCCCTCTCCGGCCGCGCGTAGCGACAGGCGCTCGAGCAGCGCCAGCGGCGCGCCGGAAGCCACCGCCGTGACCAGCACGGAGCCTGTCACGGCGGCCGCAGCGAAGGGCGTGAGCACGACGGCGGCGTCCGTTGCGCGAAGCGTGGCCTGTGTCACCGGCGCCGGCAGTCGGGCGTCGGCCAGGAAGGGCAGCACCCGCACCGCCGTGTCGGCGATGGCTTCCGCGCGCAAGCCTGGCGAGACCACGGTGAAGAGCGTCGCGCCGCCGCCCTGTCGCGGGTGCATCTCGAGCGGGCTCATCACTGGCCCGAGCAGGGCGGCCACGCGCTGCGCCTCGAGCGTCTCTCCTCCCTCCATCGCCGTCGATGACGTCTGGCGCTCGAGTGGGGCCTCGACCAGCGCGGCCGGCGCCTCGGGCCCGGGATCGAGCCCGACCGGGGACGGCTCCGGCAGCACCGCCGCCAGCGAACCCTCACGCTCGGGCTCGGACGGCGTCTCCGCGTCGGTGCTCACGGCGTCGATCCCCGGCGCCGTCTCGACGGCGGTGGGCTCCGCGGGTTCCTCCCCGACATCGGTGGGCTCTTCGACCGGCGTTGCGAGCGCGAGCTCCTCGGTCATCGCCGAGGGCGGCGGCACGTGCGGCTGGAAGGGCGGCGGAAAGTCCTCGATCCCACGCACGTCCATGGTCGGCGTGGACACGACGAACAGCTCGGGAGGCATCTGACGCACGATCTCGTCGAGCGGCAACACCAGCGCCCCGTTGGCAATCAGCCGGATGATCTCGACGTCGGGTAGCGCGAGGGCCTGGCGAGGGAACTGCTCGGCGACGACTTCCCATCCGACCTGCACCAGGCCCTCGCCCAGCTGCGGCAGGATCAGGCGCTGAGGAACCAGCAGGTGGCCGGCCTCGAGGAGATTGGCCGACACGCGGTCGCGCGTCAGCAGAAACATCTCGGCGGGCAACTGGTCGACCACGCGTGCGAAGGGAATGCGGATCATCTCCTCCACGGGCTCCGCGGCCGGCGGGCGGGCTCGCTCCGGCCGTGGCTCCGGTCGTGGCGCCAGCCGCGGTGCCGGGCGCGTCTCCGGCGTGGGCGCCTTCGCAGGTGGAGGAACGATGACGCGGTCCGGCTGGGCGGCCGGCGCCGGGGGCGTCGGTGCGTCCTGGTCCTCGGCCCGGCGCGGGCCCGGACTGGGGGCGGCCGGCGCCGGGGGCGCGGGGGGCGGGCTGGGAGGGCTCGGGCGCGAGGTCGCGCGGACGTCGCGACGCGCGGGCCGCGACCGCGTCTCCAGCAGCGGGCTGTACGGCGACAAGATCAGCAGGGCGCCCACCAGCGGCAGGAGCGTCACCGCGGGGGAGCTCCACGGAGCTTCCACCGGACCGCCGACCGCCGGCGCGGCGACGGCGAAGAGCGTGACCGTCCCCACGGCGAGGAGCGCGTGCACCCCGCCCAGCGCTCCCAGCGCGACGAGCGCGCGCTCCAGCGAGAAGCACCAGAGACCGATCAGGAAGAAAACCGCGTACACGAAAGGCGGAAGCACGAGCGGCATCCACCACGGCCCCGGCAGGCTGACGCCGAGATCGAGCGTCAGGATCACAAGCGCGGCGCCGGCGTAGAGCGCCAGACCGAGCGCGGACGCGAGCCACGCCGCCAGACCGATCCTCGACGACGCCCTGGTCCGCATCAGAGGATCCGCTGAAGCTCCGGCAGCGCTTTCTTCACGTAGTAACGGACCTTGCCCAGCGCCGCGGGATCGTTGACCAGGACCGCCAGCAGGGCCGTTGGCCCCACGCCGTGCAGCAGCAGGATGCCGGATCCATATTCGAGGATGATGCCCTGCAGCGCCCCCTGACCGAGCTCCTGGCCGAGCCCGTCGGACGATTCCGCCAGGCACGACGCCAGCGCGCTGGCCTCCTCCACTTTCGCCGCCAGCTCTCCCGCCGATTCGATGAGGAACCCCTCACGATCGGCGAGCGCGGCGAAGCGAATGCCCGGCGTGGCCGCCAGCGCCTCCAGGCGCGCCTTCAGGCCTTCGCCGGCGGCCACCCCAGCGGGCTCAGCGGCTTCCGGGGGCACGGGCGCGACGAACGGCGCGCGGGCCCGCGGAGGCGGCGCGAGGGTAGCCGGTCGGCCGACGGCGCTGGGCGTCGGCGGCGCGAGGTGACCGCCGTTGCCCCGGCCGCTCAGCAGGGCATCGATCTTCCGCACTAACTCGTCGGCGGCGAACGGCTTGAACATGACGTCGTTGGACTGCACCTCGGCGGCCCGGGCCAGGACCGTGCTGTTCACCACGCCCGAGATCAGCAGGACCGGCGTCTTGCCCATCGTCGGGTGTGCACGAACGAACTCGCAGATCTGGTAGCCGTCCTTGTCGGGCAGTATCACGTCGCAGACGACCACGTCCGGTCGCTCCCGCTCGATGCGCTCGATCGCTTCAGTGCCCGAGGCCGCGGACAGCACCTGCAGGCTCCGACCCTCGAGCGCCTTCTCGACGACCTTGCGGACGCTCAGGCTGTCGTCGACCACGAGGACCTTCGGCATCGCGCGTTCCTCCTACTTGGTGGGGACGATGGCGGCCGGGCCCGCCCGTCCCTCGTCGATCTCGGCCGCCGTGCTGAGCAGGAGCTGCTTGACGCTGCGCTGGATCGTCTTGGGGACGTTCGGCGCCAGCACCTCGACCGCATTGAAGGTGAAGCTGCCGCGCCCCTCCTTGTGCGCGGCGGCCACCAGCGCCGCGAACGCCGGCTCGCCGGCCAGCCGGCCGAACTCGGCGTGCACGATCCGGCCGTGGTCGAAGACGACGACGCCCTCGCCCGACCGGAGCACGAGGGCCAGGATGCCGGTCTTGTTGCCGAGGGCGATGGCCTGGGTGAGATCCGGCAGGTCCATGACCCCGAGCGAGCCGTGCAGACCGTGGGCGGGCTCGGCCTCAGGCGTCGCCGGGCGGGGGACGTCGGCGGGTTGGTCGTGCCCCAGCAGGTTCATCACCTCGCCGACGATCGTCGCCACCGTGAGCTCGCCCACCAGCGTCCGGTCCGGCGCCCCCTGGATCGCCCCCGCGGGGCCGGCGTCGCCCGGGTCCGCCAGCAGCAGGAAGAGCACGCCGGTCATCGAGGGGTCGCTGCGGACGATCGAGCACAGCTCGTAGCCGTCGATGTCGGGGACGCCGGCCCGGCTCACGATGAGGTCGGGCCGATCGCGCTCGAGCATGGTCAGCGCGAAGGACCCGCTGGGGACGGCGGCCACGTTCGTGAGCCCCGCATCGCCCAGCGCCTGCTGCAGGGCCGCCAGGCCGTCGCGATCGGGATCGATCAGCAGCACGCGCGGCATGCGCCCCTCAGACCGCCACTCCCGCGGCCTCGGTCGCCGTCAGGGTGTCGATGAGCTGGACGAACGCCTGCTCGTCGACGGGTTTGGTGACGTAGTGCTGGACGCCGAGTTGCCGCGCCAGGTCCACGTGCTTTTGGCCCGCGCGCGTGGTCAGGACGACGATGGGCAGGTCGCGCGTGGCCGGCCGTCGCTTGAGGTCACGGATGAGCTCGTAGCCGTTGAGGCGCGGCATCTCGAGATCGGTGACGACGACGTTGACGACCGGATCGTCGCCGAGCTGCTGGAGCGCCTCGGCGCCGTCGTTCGCGGTGACGACTCGGAAGCCGGCCCGCTCCAGCATCTGTCCCACGAACTTGCGCACGCTCACCGAGTCGTCCACGAGGAGGACGGCGCGGGCCGCCTGCGGCGCGCGCGAGGCCGCGGCCGGCGGGCTGTCGACGATGGCCGCGGCGCTCCGCATCGCTTCGGCCCCGCCGCCTGCCTCCAGGAGCCGCACGGGATCGAGCAGGAGGATGACGCGCCCGTCGCCGGAGACCGTGGCCCCCGAGAAGTAGCCGACGCCTTCCAGGAACGCGCCCAGGCGCTTGATGACGATCTCCTCTTTGCCGAGCAGCTCGTCCACGACGACCGCCAGCGTCTTGCGGCCGGTGCGGAGCGCCACGACCGGCAGCGGCCCCCCTGGGGGCCGGCTCGTCAGCCCGAGGATGCGATCGAGCCGGACGAGGTCGAGGCGCTGCCCCTCCACCTCCACCGTCTCGGCGCCGCTGGCGCCCTGGATCTCGTCCGGACGCACGCGGACCATGGCCTTGACCGCTGACACGGGGATGGCCAGAGTCTCGGTCCCGATCCGCGCCAGCAGGGCGTCTGAAATCGCGACCGTCAGCGGCAGCTTGAGGGTGAACCGCGTTCCCGCGCCGACCTCGGTCTGGACGTCGATCTCGCCGCCGAGCCGGCCGACGTTGGTGCGGACCACGTCCATTCCGACGCCCCGGCCGGCGGCGGTCGTGACCGTCGGCGCCGTGCTGAAGCCCGGCAGGAAGATGAGGTCGAGGACGTCATGCTCGCTCATCAGGGCGAGCGCCTCGGGCTTCACGAAGCCATCCTCGATGGCCCGCGCCTTCACGAGCTCGATGTCGATGCCGAGCCCGTCGTCGGCGACCTCGATGTAGATGGCGCCACCCTTGGGCACGGCGCTCAGACGGATCGTGCCGTGGGGGGCCTTGCCGCGCTCCCGCCGCTGGTCCTCCGCCTCGATGCCGTGGGCGATAGCGTTCTGCAGCAGGTGCAGCAGCGGGTCGGTGATCTGCTCGATGACCGTGTTGTCCATCTCGACCGCCTCGCCGCTGACTTCCAGCTCGATGGTCTTGCCGGCCGCCCGCGCGGCCTCCCGCGCTTGCCGCGAGAAGCGGGCGAAGAGCCGGCCGATGGGGACCATGCGCGCGCGGGTGATCTCGCTGCGCAGCTCGCCGCTGAGCTGCTGCATGCGCGCGGCGTCCGCCCGCACGACGCGCACGAGGGCGGCGAGCTGGAGCTGAACCTCCGCGATGTCCCCCGCGATCTCGGCCGCCCGCCGCGCCAGGATGTTGAAGTCGTCGTACCGGTCGAACTCCAGCTCGGCGAACGCGTCCGCCGGCGATGGCGCCGGGGTGGGAACGGGCGAGGGCCCGGCGATGGCGTCCGGACCGCGTCGGCGGGCACCGTCCCCCGCCCCGCCCGCGCCCGGTAAGCCGGGATTCACGTACTTGGTCTCGAACTCCCGGAACGCCTGCGTCATGCGTGTCTGGGTGAAGACGAGCAGCTCACCGACCCGGTCGAGCTGGGCCAGGTGCCGCTCGAGACGGCTGCGCGCGATGACCAGCTCGCCCACGAGGTTCATGAGGGCGTCCAGGCGATCGAGGTTGACGCGGATGCTGGGACGGAGCGGCCGCCCGGGTGCGGTCCTCGGTGCGCTCGGTGCCGGCGGCGTCGACGCCCGGCCAGCGCCGGCGGGCACGGCGGCCGCCTCCGGCTTCGGCGCGACGGGGCTCGCCATCGTCACCGGCTCGCTCGGGGCCGTCTCGCCGGCGGAGAGCGTCGCCAGCGCGGGGGGCGGCGCGGCCTCGGCGTCCGGCGCCAGCGCGTCGAGCAGGCTGGCTGCGCGTCCGAACGCCTCCTCGCGACCCGCCGGCGCTCCCTCGGCGCTGCGGATCAGCAGACGCAGCGCATCGAGGCCGGCGTAGACCGCTTCCAGGGCCGCCGGCGTGAGCGGCCGCTGGTTCTCGCGGATCTCTCCCAGGAGGTCCTCGATGCGGTGGGCGAGGGTCGCGATGATCGTGCAGCCGACCGTGTAGGCGGCGCCCTTGAGCGTGTGCACGGCCCGGAAGAGGGTGGCCAGCTCGGCGTCGCTGCGTCCCTCTCGCTCGAGGGCGAGCAGCGACTGCGCCATCAGCTCGAGGTGCTCGGTGGCTTCCGGGATGAAGTACTCGAGCACATCCCCGTTCTCACGGAAGAAGCGGTCCAGCGCCGCCAGCAGGCCGGAGGCGCCGGGCGCCGGGGCCGGCGGTGACGGGGACGCCGCCGCCTGTGTGCCCAGCACGGCGCCGATCGCCGCCGCGTCCTCCCGGCCGGTCGCCCCGATGCCGTCGAGGGCCTGCTTGAGACACCCGACCAGCTCGACCAGGCGCGCGACCGCGCGGGGCCGCTCGGCCAGCGGCGCGACAGAGGCGCGGTCGACGCTTGCTTCCATCGCCGCCGCCAGCGCCGAGACCTGCGGGAACCCGTTGAGCGCTGCCGCGCCCCGGAGGCGGTGCGTGACGATGCGAAGCGGCTCGGCGTTGGCGTCGGCCTCGGCGGCCAGGGCGGCGGCGCCCTCTTCCACCGCGGCGAGGGTGTCCCACGCCTCCATCAGGAAGACGCTCAGCAGGAACTCGCGGTCGGGGCTGTCGGACACCGGATCTCGCTCCGGGATGATCCGGGCTACGCCCCCGTCGCCAGCCTGAACCGCGACAGGTTCGTCATCAGCCCCTCGGCGAGTCGCCCGAGCTGATCCATCGTCTTGCGCGTCTCCATGACGGCTTTCTCCGTCTGCACCGCGACGCTGGCGATGGACTGCACCGCCACCGCCGCGTTTTCGACGCCGCGCACCTGCCCCTGGGTCGCCCCGGAGATGTCCTCGGCCAGCGCGGCCGACTTCCGTGAGATATCTCCGATCTCGTGCAGGCTGTCTCCGGCCTGGACGGTGACCTTGTATCCGGACTCCACTTCTCGGGTGCCTTCCTCCATGGCGACGACCGCTTCCTGCGTCTCGCTCTGGATACTCTTGATGAGCACGACGATGTTTTTGGCCGCCTTGGACGAGCGCTCGGCGAGCTTGCGGACCTCGTCGGCGACGACGGCGAACCGCAGCCCGGCCTCACCGGCGCCGGCCGCCTCGATGGCGGCGTTGAGGGCCAATAGATTTGTCTGTGACGCGATCTCCTCGATCGTGTTGACGATCTCGGAGATCTCGAGAGAGCGGTCGGCGAGACTCTTGATCTTCTTGGAGATCCCCTGCACCTCGCCCCGAATCCGCTGCATGCCGGCCAGGCTGCCCCGCACCGCCTGCTCGCCCCGGGCGGCCGAATCGAGCGTGTGCTTGGCCGCGCCGGCCGAGGCCTCGGCGTTCTCGGCCACCTGGCGCATGGAGCGCGCCAGCTCCTCCATGGCGCGGCTCACGCCGACCGCCTCCCGCGACTGCGTCTGGGCGCCGGCGGCCGTCTGCTCCATGGCACCGATCATCTCGTTGGCGCTCGCCGACACCTGCTGGGCCGCCTCCCGCACGTCCCGGATGATGGCGCCCAGCTCGCCGACCATGACGTTGATGGCGTCGACCACGCTGCCGAGGACGTCGGAAGTGACCTCGCCGCGCTTGGTCAGGTCGCCCTGGGCGATCTCGGTGGCCACGTCCAGGAAGCGGGTGATGTTTCGCTGCAGCTCCTCGCGCTTGCGCCGCTCCTCGTCGCGCTCGGTTTCGGTCTGGACGAGGGACCGGAGCCGGACCACGGTGTCGTTGAAGGTCATCGCCAGCTGGCCGATCTCGTCGTGGGACGTGACCGGAACAAGCTTCGAGAAATCGCCCTGACCCACCCGTTCGGCGACGCGCACGACGTGCGCGACCGGGCTGGTGATGCGGCGGGCGAAGATGACGCTGGCCAGCATGGCCGCCACGGCCACGCCGGCGAACACCAGCAGGAGCTTCTGGCCCTCGTGGAAGGCGGCGGCGGTGATGATCGACTGGTCCATGCCCACGCGCACGGTGCCGAGCTGGCCGGCCAGCACCGGCACGCCGATGTCGATGATGTGACGGCCGGCGCCGGTGACGGGATCCGGGTACCGGATCTCCTTGATCTGCTGGGTCGCCTCGCCCGGGACCAGATTCTGCTCGACGATGCCGGTCGGCACGATCGGCGAGAACGTATGCGCGACCAGCGTCTTCTGCGGGTCGTACACCATGACGTAGGCGACGCCGGGGATAGCGGCGAACTGGTCGACGATGGCCTGGACCGTCGAGGCGTCACGGGTGAGGAGCAGGTCCACACCGGAGCTGGCGAGGCTCCTGGCGATGGCCGTACCCTTCGAGCTGAACTCGTCGGTCATCTTGGTGGTCAGGGCCTGGACGGCGATCCACCAGGTGATGGCCGCCAGCGGCACCAGCGCCGCCGCCAGGAAGAGGATGATCTTCGGCAGCAGACCGACCCGAGGTTTGTCCTGCTTCTTCGCCATCGGCTTCTCCCTGGTCATGCTTTGACCGCCGCCGTCCAGTCGTTGACGGGCACCCACCGGCCGTTGTCGACGCGGGTGAAGTACACGCTGTCCAGACCCTGGTGCCGCTCGGGGCTGAAGCTGAGGGGCGCGCCGATGCCGAGGTCGACGTTTCGCAGCGACTCCAGTGCCTGGCGGAAGCCCAGTCGGGTGGGGTTCGGCCCGGCCCGGCGGAGGGCCTCGACGATCACCTTGGCGTTCACGAGGCCTTCCAGGCTGCGGAAGCTCAGGAGCTCCGGCACGTACTTGGGGTCCCGCAGCGCGTCGGGAACCTTGGGGTTGTGCTTCTCCATGAGCGCGCGGTACTCGATCACCGCCGGCAGCGTGGGATCGTCGTAGCTCGGCACCACCTGCGAGTTGATCAGCGCCTGCGTGTAGTCGCGCCGCGTCGTCTTGCCGTGCTTGAGCAGGAGGCTCAGCATCGCCTCGCAGCCGACGAACGACACGTTGGAGATGGGTACGTTCCAGCCGGCATCGCGGGCAGACCTGACGAAGGCGCCGCAGCCCTGATAGGCGCCGGTGCACAGCACCACCTCCACGCCGGCGCCACGGAGCGCCTTCACCGCCGGCGTCATGTCGTCCTCGAACTTGGCGCCCCGGATGTAGGTCGCCTCGGAGACGATCTTCACCCCCCGCAGCGCCAGCCCGCGGGCGACGCCGTCGGTGCCGCTCCGCCCGTAGGCGTCGATCTGGTAATAGACGCCGAATTTCCGGGCGCCGGCCTGCCAGAAACGGTCGACCAGCGCCATCATCTCCTGCCGGTAGGAGGCGCGGATGTTGAAGACCTGATCGACGTAGGGGTCCTCGCGCTGGGGCTGGGCCCCGGTGAAGTTCCCCACCAGGATGACGTGCTGGTCGGCGTAACGCTTGATCACCGGCAGCGCGCGGGTGAGCGTCGGCGTGCCCACGTAGTTGGAGAGGAAGAACACCTGCTCCTTCTCGATCAGCTGCAGCGTGTTCTTGATGCACGGCGTCGGCTCATAGCCGTCGTCGAGCGCGACGATGCTGATGGTCCGCCCGTAGATGCCACCCCGGGCGTTGATCTCGTTGTAGTAGGCCTGGGCGCCCCGGAAGAGCTCGGTGCCGAGCCCGGCCGCCGTTCCCTTGAACGCGGCGCTCATGCCGATCTTGATGTCGCGGGTGCTGACGCCGGGCGCGCTCGCCGTCCGCGGCTCCGGCAGGGCGAGCTCGCGGGCCCCCAGGCCGCCCCGAGCCCGCTGCTCCGGCCACGCCAGCTCCCGCGGGGCGAGGACACCGATCGCCGTTCCCGTGAGGATCTTGAGAATCTGGCGCCGCTCCATGCTCCTTCCTCCCCTCAGACCGCGCTGCTCCGCGCCGTCGCCGGCCGGAGCGCATTGAGGACCTTCGCCGCGTCGAGCAGCGGCACCAGCAGGTCGTCACGCTTGAGGAACCCGAGCGTCCACTGAGCGTAGGGTCGTCCCGCCGCCTCTTCGACCGGCACGATCTCCGCGAATGCCTCCAGACTCATCACGCCGTCGATGGCGAGCGCGATCTCCAGGTCGTCCGCCGCCACGACCAGCGTCCGGTGCGCGCGATCAGGCCGGCGAGGAAGCAGTCCGAGGAGGGCGCGGGCGTCGACGATCGGCATGACATCGCCGCGGAGGTTGGCCAGCCCTATCACATGCGGCGGCGCCAGCGGCACCACGGTGAACTCGTCGAAGATCATGACCTCGCGGACGTGCGCGACATCCAGGGCGAAGGGCTCGCCGCCGAGCACGAAGATGCAGGCGCGGACCACCGCCGAGGTGTCGAGCAGGCTCGTCGTCACCGGGCGAACCGCCGGACGGCCGTGAGGAGTTGCTCGGCCGTGAAGGGCTTGGGCAGATACTCGTCGGCGCCCTGCTTGAGGCCCCAGAGGCGGTCGCTCTCCTGGTTCTTGGAGCTGACGACGACGACGTGCGTTTGCTTCGTGCGCTGGTCCTTGCGCAGGCCGCGGAGCACGTCGAAGCCGTTGCGCTTCGGCATCACGATGTCCAGCAGGAGCACGTCCGGGCGCTCCACCACGATCTTCTCCTCCAGGTGCTCGCCGTCGAGGTACGTCACGACCTCGTGACCGGCCGACCGGAGGATGGACTCCATGACCTGAAGGTCCGAATAGGCGTCGTCGACCACCATCACTTTCGCCATCGTGGATGCGGGCCTCCTTGCGGCGCGGGGGCCGGAGTGTCGATCGGGAACTGGGGTGCAACCCATCTGCCAAAGGCGCCCTGGCCCCCAGGCCCCGGCGAAATCGAACAAAAACGGCGATCTGCTCGGCCGCCACGCCCCGCCGGGTCGGCGTCGGGTCGCTCGGGGCTAGGCCGAACGCATGGGTCAACCGTGACAACTTGGTCCGGGCCATGACACGCTGTCATGCCTCGCTGGCGTTCCGGGGGGCAAGCTCCCGTCGACGCAGGCTTTCAGGGCGCGGCGCGGACTTGGCGGGGAAATTGAATGCCTAGCGCGAACTATGGTGCTGGCGCGTCTCTGGAGGACTGTCAAAGGCGAGCGGTCTCCGGTGACGACGCTCCAGTTCTTTCGTCAAGCGAGCCGCTATCGTGACCAGGGGAAGTTCGAAGAGGCGACGAGTCTCGTCGCTCAGGGGCTCCGGCTCGATCCCGATAACGTCGTCGGTCTCCTCCTGGCGGGATCCCTCCACACCGTGTTTCGCGAGGCGCACCTGGCCAGAGCGGCGTTCGAGCGCGTGCTGGCGCTCGATCCCAGGCAGCCGCGCGCTCTGCTGGGGCTGGCCCGGATCGCCTTCGAGGAAGGCGAGGCCGGCACCTGCATGGAGTTCCTGAGGCGCGCCCTCACCCACTACCCCGAGTTCCCCGAAGCCCAGGCCTTGCTCGGGGTCGTCAGGAGCGTCGGCGTGCCGGTCGCGCCGGCGCCCACGTCGCGCTCGGCGGTGCACGTCGATCGGCTGCGCGTGCCGGTGGACAGCCGCGAGGCGCTGCTGGCGCGGGTCGACGCCACGCTGATCTTCGCTCAACCGCGGGGCGCCCGGACGGAGGAGATAGCCGCGCTGACCTCTCAGCTGTGCCGGGTCGCCTCCGCCATGCTCGCCCGGTCAGGGTTCGGACCGCTCCACCACGCCGTCATCGAGGGCGTCGCCGAAACGACGTTCCTGAGGACCGACGGCGAGGTGGTCCTCTCCATCGCGTTCGGCCGCGACGTCGAGATTCGCGCGGGCTTGGCCCATCTCGAACGTGTCTGGACCAACTATCGCCAGGAGCTGGCGACCCAGGTGGCGTAATGACGATGCCCTCATACAGCAACGGAAACGTGAACTCGGCGATCGAGCTGCCGCCCGTCCGCGGCCGGGACTTCCGCTACCTGCTCGGCGAGCTGGTGAAGCTCGAGCACGTCCGCGGCGGTCTTCTGGTGGCCCCCGACGGGCTCGTCATCGCCGCCGATCTACCGACCGAGATTGCGGTGGAGCCGCTGTCGGCGCTGGCCGCCACGCTCGGCCGCGAGCTGGAGCTCCGCGGGCCGCGGCTCCGGCGCGGCACGTTCCTGATGGCGCACTTCGCCGACGGCGATGGGACCGTGTTTCTCGGCGGCACGCCGGTGGGTTTCATCGTCCTGCTGGGCGACGCGGAAGTGAACCGTGATAAGGTCCGCTTCGCGATGCGAACGGCGATGGACACCGTGCGGCAGGCGTGGAGCCGGTGACCTCCCGCTAGCTGAGTCGGAGGCGCCTCGACGGCTCCCTCCGAGGCTTCCCCCCGGGAAGGATTGCGCGGGCGAAGCCTGCGCTCGAACGGTGGCTACTCGGACGCGCCGCTAGCCTCCGCGGGCCGCCCGCGCGGCGGCGCGGCCGGCGATGCGGCCGAACACGGCGCCGGCCATCAGCCCCGCCCCGCCCGGATAGTTGTGATAGAACAGACCCCCCACCAGCTCGCCGGCGGCGAAGAGACCGGGAATCGGGCGCTGCTCGCAATCGATCACCTGGGCGTCGGACCTGATCCGTAACCCGCCGAAGGTGAACGTGATCCCCGTGGTCACCGCGTAGCCCACGTAGGGCGGGGTGTCGAGCGGCAGCGCCCAGTTCGACTTCGGCGGTGTGATCCCCTGCGTGCCCTTGCCGTCCTTGATGGCCGGGTTGAAGACCCCGGGCTGGACGGCGGCGTTGAAGGCGGTTACCGTGGCCACGAACCCCGCCACGTCGATCTCGAGCTTGCGGGCCAGCCCCTCCAGCGTCATGTCTTCCGCCTTCGTCACCTCGCGGATGCGGTACTCCTCGCGCAGCAGGTGGAGGACCTTCTGGTCGAAGACCTGGAAGGCGGCGCGCCGGGGCTGCTCGATGACGGCACGCCCGTACTTGACGTAGGTGTAGTTCCGGAAGTCCGCGCCCTCGTCCACGAAGCGCTCGCCCCGGAGGTTCACGATGATGCCTAGCGGATAGGAGTGCTTCTGGAAGTTGTCGCCGACCTTCCGATCGCCGTGCCAGGGCGCATTGAGGTCCCACTGCACGGAGTGGCAGCCGCTCCAGTGACCCCAGGGCAGCGCGCCGATCTCCAGCGCCATTCGGATGCCGTCGCCGGTGTTGTACGGGGTGCCGCGGACGCGGGCGAGCTCCCAGTTGGGCCCGAGGTAGCGCGTGCGCATCTCGGGATTGGCCTCGAAGCCGCCCGAGCCAAGCACGACGGCACGCGAAGCGAGCGACTCCGTGCCGGACGGGGTGCGCACGACGACGCCGGTGACGGCGCCGCGGTCGTCCACGGTGAGGCGGGTCCCCTTGGCCTCGAAGCGCACCTCGATGCCCGCCTTGGCGGCGGCCGCGTACTCCATGTCGATCAGGCCGGGGCCGCCGCCGACCGCCTCCAGCACGAGCCCGCCCCAGAAGCGGAAGCGACCGCCGACCTTGTACGCCTGACGGCCGAACATGGGGATCCAGCGGATGCCGCGGCCCTTCATCCAGCGCACGGTCGGCTGCGACTCGCGGACCAGGAGCAGCGCCAGGTCTGGATCGGCGCAGTCCTCGGTGACCCGCATGAGGTCGTCGTAATACGTGTCCTCGGTGTACGGGTCCACCTCCATCGAGGCCGCTTCCTCGTCGGAGAGGTCGCCCACCAGCTCGCGCAGCTCCTCGAAGCTCTTGAACGCGAAGCGAAAGCCTCCGGCGGTGAAGAAGCCGTTGCCGCCGCGCCAGGCCTCGGGCGCCTTCTCCAGCACCAGCACCCGCGCGCCGTGCTCGCGGGCCGAGAGCGCGGCGCAGAGGGCGGCGTTGCCGCCGCCGACGACGACGACGTCGTAAGCGGTGCTCATGCCGGCGTCAGGCGACGATCTCGCTGATCTGGGTCTGCGGCTGGATGTTCGTGTAGTTCGGGATGTCCGCCATGATCTCCTTGCCGTGCTGGCCCATCCCCTTCTGGAAGTCGGCCAGCGAGTTGAAGTACACGTGACCGACCGAGATGTAGGGCGCCGGCGCCCCCGGGGCGCCACCGGCCACACCCTTGTCGACCTCGGTGCGGATCAAACCGAAGCTCTTGAGCCGGTCGCGAACCAGGGCCATGTGCTTCTTCGCGTAGTAGTCGTGGTCGAACTTCTTGCCGGATTCGTTCGGGTAGAGCACCGTCACGCGGATCATGGCCGACCTCCTCTGGGGAGTGTGGTGAGCGTACGCTATGCGGGCCGCGCCGGGGTGTCAAGCGGGGCGAAGAGGAGGCGAGGTCCCGCCCCGGGCCCGGCGCAGCATCTCGATCAACACCGCGCGGCTCTCGCCGGCGCTGGTGACCTCCCGCGGGAACGGGATGCGCACGCTCCATCGCCGCTGGCCTTGCCGGAGGCGGAGCTTGAACCCCAGGCGGTCGACCGCGTCCATCGTCGCCTCCTCGGCCTGGGCGCCCGCGAAGAACTGCGCGTAGGCCACCAGCGCGTCGGCGTGGTCGCGGTTCATGTGCTCGAGGATCCCCGGGGCGACGTCCGCCAGCGGGTCGGGCCGGGCCCGCCGGTACTCCTCCGCCTCCACCCACCCCATCGCGGCGAAGCCACCGACGAAATAGACATCGGCCACCTCGAGCCGCCAGAAGGCGAAGTCCTCGAACTCCGCCCAGTAGGCCGCGCTCTCGTGACGGGCCAGGTACGTCGTCCGGGCGGCGACCCGCTGCTCGGCCGACAGGGGGCGCGCCTCGCCCATCAGCGTCACGCGCCCGGCCGCCAGCGGTTCGCCCGCCGACCCGGGCTGGGTCACGAACAGGCTGGCGCGCGGATCCGCCCCTAAGTTCTGCGTGTGCACCGCCATCGAGCTGATCAGCAGCAGCGGGCGTCCCTCGGCGTCGAGCGCGTACGGCATGATCGAGCCGAACGGGTGGCCGGGATGCTTGCGCGAGAGCGTCGCCAGCGTCCCGGTCCGTCCCTGGTCCACCAGCGTGCGGGCGCGCTCGGCGAAGGTGGGCTCGGGGACTGGAGACGCGTCGGACACGCGGGGCGGATCGGCGTGACGGCTCATAGCATCTTCCGCAAGGTGGCGATCGCTTCGGCAACCTCCCGCCCTTTGGCTTCAATCAGGTCGAGCAACTCTTCCGGCGTGCGCTGGTCTTCGTCGCGCTTCGCATAGGGATTGACGGCCTTGAGGTCGTAGCCGCGAGCCTCGATCTCCTTCCGCTCCACCGTCCACGAGCGCTCGCTGTCGCCGCGCGTTGGAAGTAGGCGGAAGAAATCCTCACAGCGGGCCGCCGTGAGCGGGCTCTTCTTTCCAACCTTCACATCGGAGAGGTCGTAGTACCAGATTCGCTCAGTGGGTCGGCCCTGGCCGTTGCCGCGCGCCTCAGTCCTTGCTTTTCGCATCTCGCGCTCGCGTCGTGTCCGTCTTCTCCATCACCTTGAGGATCTGGCGGGCAAGATAGAGCCGGCCCCACTCGCGGCCGGTGATCTCGCTGAGCATGCCGAGCTTTTCGAGCCGCGCCACAGCCTGCCGCGCCGTCGGGTTCGATACCTTCAAGATGCGCTGCGCTCTGGCAACACTCATGTACGGGTTCACAAAAAGAGCGTCGATGAGCTGCGCCACCTTCGGATAGTCCCTGAGGCGCTCACGCCACCGCTCACGCAGGTCCATCAGCCTGCCGGCCTGCCCTACGGCTTCACGCGCCGTCTCCTCGACGCCGGCCAGGAAGAATCGGAGCCAACCCGCCCAGTCGCCCTCGGTTCGCACGGCCTGAAGCCGGTCATAATACTCGCGCCGGTGCCGCTCGATGTAGGCGGACAAGTACAGAAGTGGTTGGGTCAGCCGACGCCGCTCGATCAGGAACAGCGTGATCATGAGCCGGCCTACCCGGCCATTGCCGTCCAGGAACGGATGAATCGCCTCGAACTGCTCGTGCATGAGCGCGCACTGCACAAGGTCTGGGACGCGGTCTCGTTCGTGAAGGAACCTCTCCCACGCCCCCAGCGTCTCCATCAGGTGCTCCGGAGGGGACGGAACGTACACCGCCGTCTCCAAAGTGCTCCGCGGGGCGCCGATCCAGTTCTGCGATCGCCGGAACTCGCCCGGTGTCGCATGGTCCCCGCGAACTCCCTTCATGAGGCGCGCGTGCAGCTCGCGCACCAGCCGGAGCGAGAGCGGCAGAGTCCGGAGACGCGTCACGCCGTGCTCCAGCGCGGCAACATAGTTCCGGACCTCCCGGACGTCGTCAGGGTCGCGCTGCGTGGCGCCGGCCGCAACCTCCTCCAGCAGCAGCTCGGCGAGGCTCGTTGTTGTCCCCTCGATCCGTGAGGACAGAACGGCCTCCCGCCGAACATAGGGCGCGATAAGAACGTGGGGGTTGGGCAGGTGCCGTCCGAGACCCGACAGTTCGCTCAGCGCTGCGTCGGCCCGGGAGAGGCTGAGGACGAGCTCGTCGTCGTAGACCAGCTTCGGGGGCAGCGGAGCCGGGATGAATGCGTGATAGCCACCGCGCGCCCTGACGACGCGCCCGGCCTCGGGGGCTCGGAAGTCAGCTGGGTTCAGGACCTTCTCCGCGGACTTTGAAAGCGCGCCTTCACGGTTCCTTTATGGTTTTGAAAGATCTTAGGCGGATTCTTTCAAAGTCTTCGGCGCTGCGCAAGCCAACTTTCAAAGCGCTCCGCTGAACGCCCGACGCAGCAGCATTGCGGGGAGCGCAGGCTCATCCGGCTCGGGCACACCATAGCGCCGGCCTCGCACCTCGAACTCGTGGAGATGAGCATCCCGCCACCCCATGGCCTTCTGGATGACGGTGTGCAAGCGATCCAGGGTCACGCTTCCGGAGACCTGAATCAGGCGCCAGATCGGAGGCTCGACCTCTGCCAGCGTGATCTTGAGTTGGTACACGAGCCCGGCGCCGGGATTCGGTTGCCTCATCGAAGGCGAAGGTAGTCTTCGACCGAGAAACCAGCGTCCTTGAGGATGCGGACCGCAAGGCCGCGGCCAATGTCGGCTGCGGTGTGCACGGGAATGGTGACGGAGACCCTGCGCGCTTCGTGCCAGAGCGTGAGGTGGCTCCCTGACTGGTGATCCTCGCTGAACCCCTCGGACTTGAGAAAGCGAACCAGCTCGCGGGCCGTGATCTGCGGCATCCGCGGCATCAGGGAATTCCGATCGTCAGCTCCTCGACGTGTACGATTTTCTCGTTTTGTGGGATGGGCTGCCGGTGCGCAAGCAGGGACTCCACGTGCTGCTGGATCGCTTCCCGGATATTGCGCCTGGCCTCCTCGATGGTCTTCCCGTTGCTGAAGCAACCGGGCAAGGTCGGGCTGTAGGCGAGATACCCCTCGTCTTCCTCTTCCTTCTCGATGACGATTGCGAACGTGTAGAACTTCATATGGTCTCTGCTCGCTCCATGGTCTACGCCTGCGCATCGGGCGTCAAGTCAGATCTTGGTGATCACGCAGCAAAGAGGCGCTCTTTGGTTTCCAACAGGATTTCGCCCGGCTCGCCGCGGATCTTTAGGGCCGGCAGGCCACCGGCGCGGAGGACCTCCGGCATCTGGAAGACCTGGGGGCTTTCCAGGCTGTCGGTACCGCCGCGGGCGAACTGGCCGGCCAGGGCTTTGAGGGTTGCCTCGGTCCTCCTCGGTAGGCCCGACAGCCACCCGGCGTGCTTGTACGTGAAGGCGTCTGCACGATCCGGCCGCGTGCGCGGGGCGAGCCCGTAGCCCAGATCGCCCAGCACGTCGTAGAGGTTGTAATCGGCCATGTGCTTCAGCGCACGGATGAGCAGAGCCGACCGCCCGCCTTCGGGCAGCCGCGCCAGCAGCTCGCGCCTTGCAGCCGGAAGGATCCATCGCCTCCTGAACTCCTCCAGCGTCGGCGCGGCTTCGACCAGGCGCGCGGCGAGGCGCTGCTTGTAGTCTTCAACGGTCACGGGCACAGCGCGGCCGTCCTCGGAGATGACGATGTAGCGACCGGCGTCAGTCACGCGCACTTCGAACCCTTCCACTTGAGCCGTTCGCTCCGGTGGCTCGGGCGGCTCCGGCGGTTCGATGCTTGTCGCCTTGCCGGGCGGCCGGAACTTGCCCTTGAACTCCTCGCCGAAGAGGCGCGTGGCATCAGTGTAATCGTAGACCCGGAACATCAGCTTCTCGGTGACAGGGTCCAGACGGGTGCCGCGGCCGACCATCTGGTAGAAGGCGATGGGCGAGCGCACGTACTTGAAGAAGACGACGTTGCGGACGCAGGGAACGTCCACACCGGTCGTGAGGAGATCCACTGTGATGGCGACGAAGTGGTGCCGGGCGGCGCCGCGGAGGTCGGGCAGGTAGTCAGCCCCGCCGCCGGCTGCCGTGCACTTGAAGGCGTACGGCTCGAGGCGCTGCCTCCCCTGCTCCGCGCACCAGGTGGCGTAGAGATTGTTCATCGCAATAGTTACGTCATCGGCGTGGCGGTCGCGGGCACAAAAGATGATCGTCTTCTGTTCGGGTCCGCCAGTAGCCAGCAGGTGCCGGAAGAGATCGTGGCACATAGCCTGGACGCGGTCAGGCAGGCGCAGGCGCTCCTCGAAGTCTGTTGCTTCGTATCGCGCCCGTACCTCGGCCGTCGTCAGCATCTCACCGGTCAGGGCGTCAGTCAGGAGCTTGCCCGCCAAGTCCTCCGCGGCCACTCCGGTCTCCCGCTCGGGCCGGAGCTTGGCGTCGAGGAAGATGTCCCGCCGGACGATCTCGCATGCCGCGAGATACCCGTCCTCGATTCCCTGAGCGATGTCGTATTCGTACACCGGGTCTCCGAAGTGGCGGAGGTTGTCGGCCGTGATCTGTGCGTCGCCGAGCGCCTCGGCCGTTCGCTCCGTGATCTCCAGTTTCCGGGGTGTGGCGGTGAGCCCGATCTGGACGGCGCTGGGGTTCCGCGTGAGCACCTGCAACCACTTGCCCCAAGCCGAGCGGTGACACTCGTCGATGACGATGTGGCTGAAGTAGTTCTCGGGGTAGTGAGTCGTGAGGAAGTTAGCATCGGCGTCTTCTGAGGCCACGTCGAGGGTCTGGCAGGTGGCGATCAGGACGCGCGCGTTCTTCTGAGGATTCCCGCTCGACACAGGAGCCGCATCGGCGCCGAAGGCGTTTTGGAAGGCGCCAAGGCCTTGGGCGCGGAGTTCGTCCCGGTCGCAGACGAAGAGGGCACGACGGAGTTGGCCGGCATCGGCGATCTTTCTGAGTAGGTGGACGGCGATGAAGGTCTTGCCCGACCCAGTCGCCAGCGCGAGGAGCTGCGGTCAGGCCCGTCTTGCAGTCGAACTCGACGAACTGATGACCGTTAGAGGAAAGGGCGAAGAGGACGTTCAGGCGGCGGCATGCGGCGTTGACCTTGATGCGCAGGACGTAGTCCACGCGGCCCCCGCGGGCGACGGCGTGGCCGGTCGCCGACGATTTCCACGGTCCCCGCCGTCTCCTCCCGACGGATTAAGTCTTCCGTCCAGCCGCGCAGGTGGAGCGCCGGATCGATCAGCTTCGCGCGAGTGTCCGCTTCGCCGTGGGGCACGTTACTCGCTGGTGGCGGTGAACGGGCAGATCTGGTTGTAGGCGCAGTGGCGGCAGGCGCCCCACGATGGCGTCGCCTCAAAGCGGCGGGCGCGGATGCCGGCGGCGGTGGTCTTGACGGCGGCGATCGCTTCCTCGGCGTCGTCGTTCGTCGGCGTGTGGCGCCCGACGACGTTCGAGTCGATGAAGCGCAGCTCCACCCGCTGGGGCAGGCCCCCGGTCATCTCCCGCCAGGCCAGCGCGTACAGCTTGAGCTGGAGGTTCCCGGCCACCCGGCGGTCGGCGTCCTTCTGGCGGGTGACGTCGCTCGTCTTGTAATCGATGATCACCGCGCCGAGCAGGTCCTCGTCCACCCGATCGTAGCGGCCGCGCACGCGGTCCGGCCCCAGCGTGAAGCCGAACTCCTTCTCCACCCAGGTCGGCTTGACGCCGTCCGCTTCCTCCTGGTGCCAGAAGCGCTTGAGCGCCTCGCGCCCGGCCGCCTTGCGCGCCTCCTCGTGCTCGCGGCTGAGAAACCCTTCGGCGGGCTCGCGGCTGCCCGGGCGGTCGCGGAGGATGTCTTCGCCCGCCCAGGCCCGCTCATAGGCGTTCAGTAGCTCCTCCAGCGGCGTGTAGTTGCCGACGGCGCGGCGGAGCAGGTAGTACTCCACGGCCTTGTGCACGACCGCTCCGTAGGCGACGGCGTGATGACGCCGGATCGGCAGCCGGAGAATATTGACGTACTTGTACTTGAGCGGACACGTCTGGTAGTCGTCGATCTGTTTGTGGCTGACGACCAGCTCGTCGTCGGGTCCGAGCGGTCGGAGCTCCAGCGCGTTCATCTCGACCGGAGGTGCGAAGCGCTCGATCTCCTCCACCGGCTGCGCTTTGAACGGGCGAGCGGCGTCCTTGGGCAGATCCAGCGCCTCCAGCACGAACTGGCTCACCTTGCGTTCCCGGCTGCCACCATAGTCACGCGCACTGGTGAGGTACAGCTGCCGGCGGGCGCGCGTCATGCCGACGTAGAAGAGCCGCCGCTCCTCCTGCTGGTGATAATCGCCGGCCGGCAGCACATCCTTCATCAGTGCGAGGGGCAGCTCGAGGGCATCACGGCGACGCCGCGACGGGAACTTGTCCTGCACCAGGTTCACCAGGAACACCACCGGGAACTCGAGTCCCTTGGCCTTGTGCACGGTGAGGACGCGGACGGCGGGCGTCTCCACATCGGCCTCGGCCACCGCCGGGTCCTCGCCAGCCTCGATCAGCGCGTCGAGATGCTTCACGAACTCCCCCACGTTGTCGTAGCGGAGGGCGCGGGAAGCGTCCCGCACACGATCGAAGAATTTGCGGATGTTCTGTACCTCGGCCTCGTCGCGTGCCGTGGCGGCCTTGGACATCCGCGTCAGCCAGCCCGAATCGACCAGGAACTGGTAGAGGACCTCCCCCGTCTGTCGCTCACGTCCCAGCTCCATGTACCGCGTGAGGTCGGCCACCAGCCGCCGGATGGCGGCGTGGCCGTCCTCGGCGATCTCGTCCCGCAGCTCAGCGATCTCACCGGCCCGGCGGAAGACGTCGAACAGCGACACATGCCGGCGCTGGGCATGCGTCGCGCAGCGCGTGAGATCCACGATGGGTACCTGGTAGAGGTCGGACGAGGCGAGGTAGTGCAGGCTCACCGACTCGTCCACGTGGGCGACGGAGCGCAGGAACGAGATCAGGAGGCGGATCTCGGGCCGGCCGTAGAGGCCGGCGTTGCCGGAAAACGTCCAGGGGATCCCACGCAGGTTGAGGGACCGGAGGAATTGATCGGCGTCGCTGTTGGAACGAACGAGAATGGCGACGTCGTCGTACTTCCACGCGCCCTCGGCGACCTTGTCGCGGATCATCTTGGCGACGGCGTCCGCCTCCTGGGTGGCGGTCTCATAGCACAGATTTACCGGCGGCTGGCCGGCTTCAGCCACGGCCTGGAGCTGCTTGCTGATTCCGCTGCGGACCTCCAGCCGGTCGGGGTTGTTGTACTGGATGAGCCGGTAGGCGGCGTCGAGGATCTCCTGGGTGGACCGGTAGTTCTCGGTGAGGACGATCTGCCGGGCTTCGGGATACACGGTCAGGAATCCTAGGATGTTCGAGATCGCGGCGCCGCGGAAGCGGTAGATGGCCTGGTCATCGTCGGCTACGACCGCCACGTTGGCGTGGCGCGCGGCCAGCAGCTTCACGAGCTCGAACTGCGCGTAGTTCGTGTCCTGGAACTCGTCCACCAGGATGTACTTGAAGCGGCGCTGGTAGGCGCCCAGCACGTAGGGGCGCGCGCGCAGGAGTCGGAGCACGAGCACGATCTGGTCGCCGAAATCGATGACGCCCTCGCGGGCCGTCAGCTCCCGGTACTTGGCGTACGTCGCCGCCAGCTCCGCCTGCTGGGCGGCGCGCTCCCGAGCCTCCTCGTAATCGGCGGTGGTCGTCGCCTCGCGGGCCAGCCGCTCGGCGCAGGCCCGGTACTCCTCGGGTGAGACGTCCTCGTCCTTGCAGCGGCTGATGAGCGTGATGAGCGCCTGCAGGTGCCGGGTCG
>MNEF01000070.1 GCA_001917535.1 Candidatus Rokubacteria bacterium 13_1_40CM_69_27 | reverse complement strand
AGATCCCGGTGACCGTCATTCCGCCGATGGTCACGGAAGCGACCGCCGATCTCACGATGGCGCTGCTCCTGGCCGTGGCCCGTCGGGTGGCGGAAGCCGACCGCCTCATGCGGGCGGGCACGTTTCCGGGCGCCCAGTCCCGCTACCTGGAAGGACGGGGCGTGTCTGGCAAGACACTGGGGCTGATCGGCGCCGGACGCGTCGGGCAGGCGGTCGCGCAGCGCGCGCGGGGCTTCGGCATGCGGCTGCTCTACCACGATCCGCGGCGACTAGGGGCGGCGCTGGAAGCCGAGCTCGGCCTGACCTGGGCGCCGATGGATCGTTTGCTGGCGGACGCCGACTTCGTCTCCGTGCATCCGACGCTGACCCCTGAGACCCGCCACCTCATCGGCGAGGCCGAGCTCGGGAAGATGAAGTCGACCGCCTATCTGGTCAACACCTCCCGCGGTCCCATCGTCGACGAAAAGGCGTTGGTGGTGGCGCTCAAGGACGGACGTATCGCCGGCGCCGGGCTCGACGTCTACGAGCACGAGCCGCACGTCGATCCCGAGCTGCTCAGGCTTCCCAACGTGGTCCTGACCCCGCACACCGGAAGCGCGGTGGGCGAGCTGCGCGAGGAGATGGCGATGATCGTCGTGGACAACATCCTCGCGGTGATGGACGGCCGCCGGCCCCCGAACTGCGTCAATCCCGAGATCTACGGCCGCGTCCCTTCGTGAGCCTCTATTCCGGCCGAGTTCGGCGCCCGCCAGTGAAGCTCAAAACCAACTGATTGTGGATAGCGGCTAACGGCCGCGGTGAGCGGCCGCGGCGAGCGAATGCGAGCCGGCGGTCCGCTCGAACGAGATGTTAGACGTCGCCATGGGTACAAACGTTGCAGGGTCCATCACGGTCACCGGAGAACGCCGGGGAAGCGCTCACGAATCGTCGGTTCCCAGCACCGCGGATGTTCCGTTACTTCCAGAGTATCTAGCGCTTGCCGGGCGTCGGCCACATCAGACACAGTGACCACCATAACCAATTCTGGTAGAAAGGGCACGATCACACGCTTTTGTATTCCTACGATCTGACCTACCTCCGGCTTCTTGGGCCCAAGGGCGCGAGCGGCGGCCTCAGGCGTCACTGTGACCTTGTCGAACTGGAGAAGGACAGCCCCACCCCGCGACGCTGGGAACGGCTCGACCGCGCTTGGAATTGACCGTCCCCAGTCCTTCTCGGTGTCGGCCTGGAAGTGCGCGACCGCTCGCGATACTGGGTCGGCCCCGGCCGTGCCTGGCATGACCTCCGTAGCGAGGACTTGTAGACCCACGAAGTGACGCCGGTCCGGCGTGCGGAGTGCAGCCTCCTGAATCGCAAAGTCCCACTCGCCCGTCAGCGTGTAGGCCAAACAATGCGGGAGCCGGTTCTCAAAGTAATGAGTGCGCCCGTCCCTGATAATGATGAGTTCAAACCCACGCCGCTTTACCTCTGGCTGGGCCGCAGATCTATGAGTGGATGGCGTCGTCGCACAACCATTGAAAAACACAAAGAGGAGACAGGTGAGTAGCTTCAGCCAATGAGTTCTCCGCATCTTAGTTTCAAGCACCGCAAGAATTCTTCACTGTCGGCCTAACGGCTAGGCGCTGAGCGGCCGGCGTAGCCGGCCCGCTCCAGCGGCTCGTTAGATGGCTTCACGGCGCCTCCAGTACGAGCTCGGTGTCCTTTGTGCGAGAGCAGCGCATGGCGAACTCAAGGAGCGGTTTGGCGTGCTCGCGCAAAGCAGGGTCGTCAAGATGCCGCACGAGGAACTGCAGCTCCTCGACGAGACTGCCTGCTTGGTGGCTGTTGAGCCGGTTCTGTTCGGCAGCATCGAGCGCTGATAGCTGGTGGAGGCGATAAGCCCGGCCCAGGGCCAAGAGGCGATCAGCGATGCCCTCAGGGATCGTGGCCTCCTCGTCAGGCAGCGCCGATGCCCAGTTCACCGGACGGCCAGCGCGGACCAGTGCCACGCCCCACGGTTCGTAGTTCCGATATATGGTTGGGTCAAGCCGGTCGACAAAGCGGTCACTCATCGCTGTCCATCTAACTCGAATTCGGCCACTGGATAAGCTGATCTGCGTAATACGGCAACTCGTGCGAGGGTGGCGCTTGCCATGGAAGAAGATATAGCGCTTGATCCACGCGACGTAGGCGGTTTCGGTCCGGCGGCTGTAATGGCGGGCGCGGAGGGCAGCGAGCACGCGGTCGAGGAGCCGCGGCTTGGGCGCATCCGCCGGACCGGACTCGCGGACCGCAAGCCCTGCGTGGGCCGCCTCTTCCCGCACGGCGGCGTATACCACGGATCGACGTGACGGAAGGGCGACCATTTCCGCGGCCCCCTTTTGGTTCTGGCGCGTTGAGCCTAGCCGTCCGGGTCACCGAGCACAAGGGGCTTCGCGCTGTGCCCCCGCCGATACGCCGCAGTTCCTCGCTGCTCTAGGTGTTGGCAGTCTCCGGAAGACAAAGGAGCCGCGATGCGACGATTCTGCGGGGATACTACCCCAGCGGGGGTCGGGGGCTCGTGCTGCTCATTCTCCTCGTGCTGGCGCTGACTGGCCGCCTCGGAACCGCGGCATGACCTCGCGCGCGAAGAGCTCCATGGAGCGGCGGACCTTGTCCTGGGCGAGGCCCCCGAAGCTCATCCAGCAGAGCAGCTGCCCCACACCCATCGCGCGCATCGCCTCGATCTTGGCAGCCACCGTGTCGGGCGAACCGAAGGCCAACGTCTCGCGGACCAGATCCTCCCAGTTGATCTTGCCGAGGCGCTCGGCCATGGCCCGAAAGCCGGCCTGCAGAGCCGGATGGGCGTCCTCGATCCGCTCGGGGATCACGAAGCGGCGGAAGGCCTCCTGGTACCAGAGCTCGGCGGCTTTCGCCTCCTGCTGGGCCTGGGCATCGGTCGGCGCCACGTAGATGTGGCGGGAGACTCCCCAGTCCCGCAGCAGCCCGGCGATCTCGCTCGGGCTCCGCCCGGCCTTCTCCAGCGCGGCCACGTAGGTGTCGCGCTGGGTCACGAGCTGCTCGACCCCGCCCCGCAGCATCGAGTTCAGCATCGGCCACCCGCGCAGCGCGGTGTTTTCGATCGTGTCCTTGGAGACGCAGACCTGGTAGAGGGGCGGATGCGGCCGCTGCAGGGGCTTGGGGATCACCTCGACGTTCTGAAACGAGAAGAACCGCCCCTGGAAGCTGAAGCGCTCCCGCGTCCAGGCCTGCACCAGGATCTCCACGGCCTCGTCCATGCGCTCGCGGTTCTCGATCTGGGGCACGCCGTAGCCGGCGAACTCCACCGGGCGGTTGCCCCGCCCGATGCCCACGTCCAGCCGGCCCTGAGAGATGATGTCCACCAGGGCCATCTGCTCGGCCAGACGGATGGGATGGTGGAAGGGAAGGATGGCGGCGGCCAATCCGATCCTCACCCGCCGGGTGCGGGCGGCGATGGCCGCGGCCAGCGTGGCCGGGTCCACCGAGAGCCCGTAGTCGATGAAGTGGTGCTCGGTGAGCCAGACCGCGTCGAAGCCCAACTCTTCCGCCCACTCCGCCTGCTGGAGCTCGTTGTGGATGATGTCGCGGTGGTGCAACTGCGGCGGCGCCTGGAAGAAGTAGTAGGTCCCGAATCGCATGCCGGCTCCTTCACACCCCAAGATACCGCGATTGGATCTCGTGGTTCGCCGAAAGCTCGGAGGGCGTCGAGGAATATACGATCTGGCCCCGGCTCAGCACGTGCACGCGGTCGGCGACCTTCAGTGCCATCGGCAGGTTCTGCTCGACGAGCAGGATGGAGAGCCCCTCGCGCTTGAGCTCGGCGATGACGCGCCCCACCTCGCGGACCAGCAGCGGCGCCAGCCCCTCGGTCGGCTCGTCCATGAGGAGCAGGTCGGGATTGGTCATCAGCGCGCGCCCGATGGCCAGCATCTGCTGCTCGCCGCCCGAGAGCTTGTTGGCCCGGTTGCCGGCGCGCTCTTGCAATCGCGGGAACAGCTCGTGCACCTTGGCCAGCGTCCAGCGCCCGCCGTTGCCGCGTGCGGCGACCTCCAGGTTCTCGCGCACGGTCAGTGACGGGAAGACGCGCCGCCCCTGCGGCACCAGCCCCATGCCGTGCTCGACGGCCCGGAAGGGGGGCCAGCGGGTGATGTCCTCGCCCTTGAAGCGGATCGTGCCCCGCCGGGCAGGGGTGAAGCCGATTACCGACCGGATGAGCGTCGTCTTGCCCATCCCGTTGCGCCCCAGGATCGTGACGATCTCCCCCGGGCCCACCGCCAGCGACACGCCGTGGAGCACGTGGCTCTCGCCGTAGTAGGTGTGAACGTCGGCGATCTCAAGCACCGAGGTAGATCTCGCGCACCAGCGGGTTGGCCTTGATCTCCTCCCGGGGGCCGTCGGCGATGACGCGCCCGTAGTGCAGCACGGTGACGTGCTGAGCGATCTCCAGCGCGATGTCCATGTCGTGCTCGATGATGAGCACGGTGATGGCGGGGTCGAGCCGCTGCAGCAGATCGGCCATGAGGTGCGACTCGGCCGGCGAGAGGCCGGCCGTCGGCTCGTCGAGCAGCAGGACGCGCGGCCGGCCGGCCAGCGCCAGCGCGATCTCCAGCTGCCGCTGCTCGCCGTGGGAGAGGTTGCGCACCACCGCCGCCGCCCGGTCGGCGAGCCCCACCGCCGCCAGCGCCTCCCGCGCGCGCTCCTCCAGCGCGTGGTACGCCGCCAGCGGGCGCAGCATCGAGAACTTGACCGGCGTCAGAGCCTGGACGGCGAGCAGGCAGTTCTCGAGCACGGTGAGGGTCGGGAAGAGGTTGGTGATCTGGAACGTCCGGGCCAGCCCCAGCGCGGCGCGCCGGTGCGGCGCCACCCGGGTGACGTCGCGCTCGAAGAGGCGGATGGCGCCCGACGTCACCGGCAGCTCGCCCGAGATGAGATTGAAGAGCGTCGTCTTGCCGGCGCCATTGGGCCCGATGAGCGCGCGCCGCTCGCCCGGGCGCACGGCCAGCGCGACGCCGTCGACGGCGCGGAGCCCGCCGAACGCCTTCGAGACCGCATCGAGCCTCAGGGCCAGCTCACCCACCGGCAGCCTTCGCGCGGGCTTCGAGCGCGGGATTCGCGCGGTTCGAGCGCCGGCTTTGCCGGCGCAATCCTGTCCTGGGGGGAGGTTTCGGAAGGGGGGCGAAGCCCCCCTCCGAGGATTAACAGTACTTGCACGGCGGGTAGTCGCGCGTGTAGAGCGGCATCTTCAGAAACTCCTCGGGGTTGTATTTCCAGAACTGGCTGACCGCCGGGAAGGTCGCGACGACGGTGTTCTGCAGCTTGCCGCTCACCTTCTCCACCTTCCGGATATAGATGTTCTGGACCGGGTTGCCCCACGCGTCGATCTTCACCGGTCCGCGGGGGAAGTCCTTGAGGTCCACCTTGCGCAGCGCGGCCAGGAACGTCTCGCGATCCTCGACCTTGCCGCCGACGGCCTTGATCGCCTCCACGATCCACCGGGCGTTGGTGTAGCACGTCTCGGCGTAGTACGAGGGGACCTTGCCGGCCTTGGCCTCGAAGGCCTTGGCGAACTTCTGGTTCACCGGGTTGTCGAGGGCCGCCGAGTAGTGGAGCGCGCTGATGGTGCCGAGCGCCTCGTCGCCCATCTGGGGCAGCACCGACTCGTCGACCGTGGTGCCGTTGGAGAGCAGCGGCACGCGCGCCTTCAGGCCGGCGTCCTCGTACTGCTTGACGAACTGCAGCGCCAGCTTCCCGAAGAAGACGGCGAAGACGGCGTCGGCGTCCCGCTTGACCTGAGCCAGGAACGGCGAGAAGTCGTTGGTGTTCAGCGGCGCCCAGATCTTCTGGATGATCTGCCCGCCATTCTCCTCGAAGGTCTTCTGGAACCCGCCGACGGATTCCCATCCGAAGGCGTAGTCGGCGCCGATGGTGGCGATCTTGCGGTACTTCGTGTTCTTGTAGATCCAGTCACCGAGGACGTGCATGGACTGGCTCGAGTTCCAGCCCGTGCGCACGACCCACTTGGCGGGCTTGCGCTGCGTGAGGTCGTCGGAGGACATCACCGGGTATGTAGTCGGGATCTTCTGCGCGTCGACGAAAGGGTGCAGCGCATAGCCGGTGGATGCGAGCAGGCCGCCGGTGAGGATGTGCACGCGATCCTGGTCCACGAGCTTGCGGGCCTTGGTGAGGGCGGTCTGGGTGTTCCCCTCGGTGTCCTCGATGATGAGCTCGATCTTCCGCCCCGCGACTTGACGGCCGATCTCGTCCAGGTAGAGCTCGGTTCCATTCACCATGTCCCTGCCGAGGGCCGAGGCGGCGCCGGTGAGCGGCGCCAGCAGCCCGACCTTGATGGGGCCGGCCTGGGCCCGGGCCGCGGACGGCGCGCTCAGCGCGGCGCCGAGGCCGGTGAGCAGCGCGGCCAGCGTGAGGAGCACGAGTGCACGACGAGTCATGACGGTCCTCCTTTACTCAGTGACGCTGACCGCGAAACGCACCGGCCAGCCCGCGGGGGGCGAAGAGGATGACGCCGATATAGACGGCGCCCAGGATGAGCAGCCACCGCTTGGTGTACACGCTGACGAAGTTCTTGAGGAAAACGATGAGGGCAGCGCCGACGGCGGGGCCCGCGAGCGTGCCGGGCCCCCCCAGGGCGACCATCAGAAGCGTCTCGACCGAGGTGACCAGCTGGACATCCACGGGGCTCACGAAGCCGTTGTAGTAGGCCCAGAGCACGCCGGCCAGGCCGGCGAAGGTCCCCGAGATGACGAACGACAGGTACTTGTGCAGCCACACGTTGTAGCCGAGGATCCGCATGCGCGATTCGCTCTCGCGGATGCCCTTGAGGCTCATGCCGAACGGCGACACCACGAGCAGGCCCATGAGGACCCAGGCCAGCACCGCCGTCACCAGTGAGAAGTAGAAAAAGGGAAGCGGCCCCCACAGGCTCCAGGGCAGCCCCAGCTCCGGGCGCGGCACCCCGGAGATGCCGTTGTCGCCCTTGGTGAGGCTCACCCACCGGAACGCGAGCCCCCAGACCACCATCCCCAGCGCCAGGGTGATCATGAGGAAGTAGGTACCGGCGGCGCGGATGGCGATCAGGCCGAAGGCGGCGGCGGTGACGGCCGCGGCGACGATCCCCACGACCAGGCAGGTGGCGAACCCCGCCTGACGCTCGGTGGCGAGGATCGCCACGGCGTAGGCGGCGACGCCGAAGTAGGCGGCGTGGCCGAGCGAGGGCAGCCCCGTGTAGCCGAGGAGCACGTCGAGGCTCATGGCCAGGATCGCCACGATGAAGGCCTGCGTGAGCAGCGTGAGCGGGTAGGCCGGCAGCACGGGCGCGACGGCCGCCGCCAGCAGGACGATGAGGCCGACGCCCGCGACGCGCCGGCTCATGGATCGGAGGGGGCGACTTCACAGGCGCGCCCCCCGGGCGCGACGGCCCCCTCCGAGGCCTCCCCCAGCACCCATTGCGGCAAAGCCGGCGGACTCGCCAGATCGGAGGGGGCGATGCGCCCCCTCCGATACCTCCCCACAAAAGCCGGTTGCGCCGGCAAAGCCGGCGCTCGAAGTAGCACCGTCGGCACGCGATACCCCGTTTGGGCCGAAACCCGCCGGCTCATCAGGCGCGGCCGAAGAGCCCGGTCGGCCTGAGCGCCAGGATCAGCGCCATGGGGGCGAACAGCGTGAAGTACGACAGCTCCGGGAAGAGGGCCTTGCCGAAGTTGTCGAGCAGCCCCACCAGGAGACTCCCCACCATGGCGCCCGGCAGGCTGCCGAGGCCGCCGACGATCACGACGACGAACGCGTAGGGCAGCACCTCGAAGTCGGCGCCCGGGTACACGCCCAGGAAGGCGCCGCCGATGACGCCGCCCATGGCGGCCAGGAAGGCGCCCAGCGCGAAGACGGCCAGCGAGAGGAGGGGCACGTTGATGCCCACCCCCTGGGCCATCTCCGCGTCGTCCACCGCCGCGCGGATGCGGGCGCCTACGCGCGTGCGGTCGAGCGCGAGCCAGAGGAGGGTGGCCACGACCGCCGCGACGACCACGATGAAGGCCCGGTAGGTGGGGAAGCTCAGCGCGCCGGCCCGCAGCACGCCCCGGAGCGGACCCGGCACGGGAATCGTGTAGGGGTCGCCGCCCCAGATGAGCAGCGCCGCGTCCTGGAAGATCAGCGCGAAGCCGATCGTCATCAGCACTTGGCCCAGGACCTGCCCGGAGAGCCGGCGGAGGAACAGGCGCTCCATCGCGATGCCGATCAGCGCGATGGCCAGGGCGCCGACCAGCACCGCGGCGGCGAAGCTCCCGGTGCGCCACACCACCGAGAGCCCGACGTAGCCGCCGAGCATGAAGTAGGAGCCGTGGGCCAGGTTGACGATCCGCATGACGCCGAAGATCAGCGACAGTCCGCTGGCGAGCAGGAAGAGCAGCGCGCCGTACGACAGGCCGTTGAACGTCTGGATGATCCAGAACTCGGCGGTCACGCCAGCCCGAGCAGGCGCGCGGCGTTGCCGCGCAGGATGCGCGCCTGGTCCGCCGCCTTGAGCCCGAGCCGCTTGGTGACGATGTCGCGCGGCCGCTCGTAGCCCATGTCGAAGCAGAAATCGCTCCCCACCATCACGCGGTCGGCGCCCACGAGCTCCACCAGGTAGCGCAGGGCCTCCGGGGAGTGGGTGATCGTGTCGTAGGTGAAGCGGCGGAGGTAGGCGCCGAACGGCCGGCGCGCGCGATCGCGCGCCTCCGGGCGCACGCGCTGCCCGTGCTGGAGACGGCCGTACAGGTACGGCAGCGCCCCGCCCCCGTGGGGCAGGCAGATTTGAAGTCGCGGGAAGCGGTCGAGCACGCCGCCGAAGACGAGGTGGGCGGCGGCGACGGCCGTGTCGAACGGGTTGCCCAGCAGATTGCTCAGGTAAAAGGGCCCCAGGCGCGCCGCGCCCACCACACCGATCGGGTGGAGCAGCACAGGCAGCTCGTACTCCTGACAGCGCTCGAAGACCGGCCCGAAGGCCGGATCACTGAGCTCACGGCCGTTGACGTTGGTGCCGAGATAGACGGCGCGGACGCCGGGCAGCCGGGCGGCGCGCTCCAGCTCGGTGACGGCCAGCGTGGGATCCTGCATCGGCAGCGTCGCGCAGCCCACGAAGCGGTCGGGGTGCGCGGTGTGCGTCTCGGCGATGGCGTCGTTGAAGGTCTGGGCCAGGCGTTTGGCCAGGCCACCGCCGGCGAAGTAGACCATGGGGACGGTCAGCGAGAGCGCCTGGACGGCGATGCCGGTGCGGTTCATCGCCTTCAGGCGGAGCTCGAGGTCGGTGAACGCGGGTTCCAGCGGCGGCGTGGGGGCGCCGGCGATCACGATGACCGGCCCGGCGGAGTTCGTGCGATCGAGACGCGCGCCGGCGGCCGCGCCCTCCTTTTCGATGAGTCTCAGGTAGCTTTCGGGAAAGAAGTGCGCGTGGATGTCGATGCCAGGGGGCGGAGTCACGGGGGAGGATTGTACTATAGCCGCCTGTAGCCGCGCGTCAAAGTCCGGCCCGCCGGGCCGGTTCAAGGAGGCGCCTGTGAAGCTGCCACATGAACGCTTCGACTACTCGCCGATCGTCGGCCGCCGTCGCTGGACGCTGCCCAAAGGCGCCCGCATCGCCGTCTGGACCATCGTCAACGTCGAGGAGTGGAGCATCGAGAAGGCGATGCCCCGCCAGTACCTGGCCACGCCCCAGGGGGTGACGGTCGTCCCCGACGTCCCCAACTGGGCCTGGCACGACTACGGCATGCGAGTCGGCTTCTGGCGCCTGCTGGAGGCGTTGCAGAAGCGGAAGATCCGGGCCACCACCGCCATCAACGCCAACGTGTGCAACTCGTACCCGCCGGTGGCCAGGGCCATGCTCGACGCCGGCTGGGAGTTCATGGGCCACGGCGTGGTGCAGGGAGCCATGCACCTGCTGTCGGACCAGCGGGAGGCGATCCGGCAAGCGATCTCCATCTTGCAGAAGTTCACCGGCAAGAAGCCCAAGGGATGGCTCGGGCCCGGGCTCACCGAGACCTGGGAGACGCTCGATCTGCTCGCCCAGGAGGGGATCGAGTACGTCTCAGACTGGGTGAACGACGATCAGCCCTACGAGCTCCGGACCACGGCGGGCCGCCTGGTATCGGTGCCCTACACGATCGAGCTGAACGACATCCCGATGATGATCATCCAGCACCACGCCTCGTCGGAGTGGCTGCAGCGCTGCCGGGACCAGTTCGACCGCCTCTACGCCGAAGGGGCGCGGAATCCACGGGTGATGGCCATCGCCGTGCACCCCTACATCCACGGGGTGCCGCACCGGATCAAGTACTTCGAGGCCGTCTACGACTACATCCGCAAGCACAAGGGCGTCTGGATGGCGACGGGCGAGGAGATCTACGAGTGGTACAAGGCGCACAAGTGGTGAAGGGGTGAGCGGCGCTGGTCGTCCTCCTAGCGGCCGACCCTGCGCCACAGGTTGGGAACGATGCTGACCTTGACATCGACGACCTCGAGGCCTTGAACTCTGAGCCGCTGTTTCTCGTCGTCCGTCAAGGTCCGCCGAACCACGAGGACCTCATCCCGCACTTCCTGGACGATGCCGACTCCCGGAATCTCGTCCCCCTCGCCAACGTCGACGTGCTGCCCTTGACGCTCGATCCAGCCTCGCTTCTCCGCTCCCGTGACCTGGCCCCAGTAATGAAGCTCCTGGGCGCCGAGTGGCGGGGCCGCGAGGAGCGCGACCGCCGCGAGGGTCAGCAGTCTCATCCTTTTCATGGTTCCTCCTACGGCGCTGCCAGGGTTCCATCGATCCGCATGAGGTCCGGCGAGAGCGTGAACGAGCTCCCCAGACACTGGACGAACCGCCCGGGAATGGCGAGAAACAGCACAATGTCCGTGGTGGTGAGCCCCCGATACGTGAATGAGGACCTGAACAAGTGGGCTACGCTCCCATCTGGCAGAAGGATGAGCCGATTGACGTTCGCGTCGACGGGGACGCCGACAACGAGATTCGGAAACGTGGGCGTCTGCGTGTTGCCGCGATCCACGGCGCGGCCGATGCGCCAGGCGACGGTGTAGAAGGGCTGATCCTGAAGCACGGAATAGCGGATGTACTGCGCTGACGTGCGCTGAGGGAGCTGGAAATCGAACTGGCTCTCCGAGGGGCTCGGGGCTGCGAAGAAGCTGGCCGACTTGATGAAGATCCCGCCCAGCTCATCGTCGGGGCCGAAGAGATCCTGCTGGCCGTCCCCGTTCACGTCGCGCGGTTGAGGACTGCTCGGATTGAACGGAAGAGACGGATCGAAGGGCGGGAACTGGGCGAAATCCGACACGTGTCTGGGACTGCCGTTGAAACAGTCGTAGTCGGTGGCATTGACGACGGGGATGGAATCCGGCTCGAACAGATCCTTGCCACCGACCGCGACCGCGTCCTGCTCCAGCCCCAGCGGGCCCCTGTAGACGACGGTCAAAAATACGTCGGCGGCATTCACCGGGATGGGGCTGTCGCTGAAGTCGAAGTTCAGCTCGGTGAAGTCACGGGTCAGCGCCACCGTTTGCGGTGCCGAGACCGCGAACACGGCCGCCGACAGATCGGCCTCGGGGTGCAGGAGCAGATTCACACCGGCGGCGGTGCGGTATTGAACGACCGCCCTCAGCTCCCCGGCTTGACCCGCGGGAACGTCTTCCGGAAGGGTCCGGTCTGACCCGAGCACCGACACATTCCGCACCTTGAAGCGCAGCCTTGTGAACGCGCCCGCGTTGCCTTCCCGGAAGGTCGTGAGGCCGTACACGTGCCGATCCGGCGGGGCGATCTCGATCCGGCCGCGGAAGAAGTAGTCGACCAGCGCCGAGGCGTAGCCGATGGCGCGGGGCAGCAGATGCGCCGCGTAGTCGCCATAGACGAGGTCGTCGAGCACGTGCCGGGTGACGAACGGGGGCGTGACGCGAGAGAACAGGCCCTCGGCGACCATGTGGGTGACGGGAACACCGTCACCGGTCTTCGTCAGGTACTGGCGCCGGCTCCCGGTCGGCGGATAGACCTCGATGGGACCGGGGACGAGCCGGTCCAGCGCCGGCAGTGGCAGCTCGGGGTTCGCGAAGGCCCGGGGCGCCATCGTATCGTCGCTGAAGAAGTTCGCGCTGGTGAACTCGGAGAGACCGAAGAGGGCGCCGGTGACCGTGTCCGGCGGGTTGGTGCCGTCGTAGCGGTCGGAGTCCCAGAGCCGCGCGATTGGTACGCGCGCGATCGCGTCACCCGTGGCTGACCGGACCAGGCTCGGGGCGGGGCGAGCGAACCCGCCGATGAGGCCAGCGTTGCGGCGATCGCCCATGAACCGCTCGAAGCCGTCACCGAGTAGGTGGGAGTCGTCGCGCGTGTGCGGGACCGACGCCATGTCGGCGACCAGGTGCATCACTTGCCCGAGGATGCGGAACGCATCGGCGAAAGCCTGTTGCCGCTCGCCCAGATTGGCGGTCGTGAGGGCCCGATGAAAGGCGGCCCGGGCGTCGAGCCACGAGGCGCGTCCCCCCGGGGACTGAGTCGGGTTCTGGGCCCAGCGGACAGATGCCTCGGAGGTACGAAGGAAGCCGGCGTTGTTCCAGGAGCGCAGGGGCTGGTGGAAGTGATTCACGGAACGCGTGAGGCTGCCGAGAATTTCGCTGCCGAGATAATGGTCCTCGGCCAGCCCACCCAACC
>MNEF01000023.1 GCA_001917535.1 Candidatus Rokubacteria bacterium 13_1_40CM_69_27 | reverse complement strand
AGCATCGCCTGGTACGGTGCCGCCACCCAGGGGTACACCAGCAGCACGACCACGATGGGAGCGACCCAGACCAGGAGCTTGGCCGGCGAGCGGGTCTCGAGGGCGACCGCCAAGACGCTCACGGGCTCGCCCCGATACAGAGGCCGTCGCCTCGCCTGCGGCTGCGGCTCCTCCGGCGGGTTGCGGCGGCTCGCACGATCTCGGTCATTGAAGGGCTCGCCTCGCCTCCGGCTGCGGCTCGCACGGTCCGGTTCATAGGCTCGCCTCGGACGGCGGGGCCCCAGCCCCGCGACGCCCTGCGGCTCGCACGGCCAGCCTCATCGGCTGGCGCTCATGACGCCCGCCCGAAGAGGCCGGCCGGCCGTACCAGCAGCACGATCGCCGCCATGAGGTAGAGCACCGCCAGCTCGATCTCGGCGAACCAGGCGATGCCCATCTCCCGCACCACGCCGACGATCAGGGCGCCGACCAGCGCGCCCTCCAGGCTGCCGAGCCCTCCGATCACGACGACGATGAAGGAGAGCACGAGGGCGTCCACCCCCATGTCCAGCACCGCCGACTGGGCCGGGACGATGATCGCGCCGCCCAGGCCGGCCATGAAGCAGCCGAGCGTGAAGGCCTGGACGTAGATCCGGTTCACGTTGACACCGAGGGCGGAGGCCATGCGCATGTTCTGGGAGGTGGCGCGGAGAACGATACCGAACCGGGTCTTGTAGACGAAGGCCCACAGGAAGGCGGCGGCGAAGCCCCCGATGGCGATGACCACCAGGTTGTAGTTCGGGTACGGATTCCCGGCGATGGAGAGGCTGCCCGAGTTTTCCCAGAGCGCGCTGGCCGACAGCGGGTAGGGTCCCCACACGAAGTGCATCACGTCCCCGAGGATCATGAGCAGGCCGAACGTCACCAGGAGCTGGTATTCCTCGGCGCGCTTGTAGAAGGGGCGCAGCAGCGTGGGCTCCAGGACCGCACCGAGCAGGGCGGCCCCGACCGCGCCGGCCGGCAGCGCGAGGTAGAGCACGGGCGTCGGCGTGCCGGCGACGAGCCGGCCGAGCGCCCACGCCGTCACGTAGGCGCCGAATGCGTAGATGTTCCCGTGGGCCAGGTTGACGATCCGCATCACGCCGTAGATGAGGCTCAGCCCGCCGGCGATCAGGAAGAGCGTCGCCGCCGAGAGGAGGGCGTTGAGGAGATGGATGAAGAAGAAGTCCATCAGTCACCCACGCGATAGGGCAGCACCTTCACCGCCGGGTTCACGAGGTTGCCGTTCAGCGCCAGCGCTACCAGGATCCGATAGGCGCCGGGCGCGAGCTGGCCCCGGAGATCCACGACCAGCCGGTCGCCCTGCAGCTCCCGCGAGGTTCCCGCGCTCACGACCTGATCCCCTCCGCTCAGGACCGCGTAGTGCGCCACCAGAGCGTCCCGCGTCTGCTCGCCGGCCGGCGGAGGCCGGAACGGCTCGCGCTCGATCTTATACGATCGCTCGAACTTCGAGACCTTTTCGACGTCGGCCTGGATCTCCAGCCGATCCCCGCGCTGCTCCGCCTTGATCACGTAGGCCTTGAGCGGCAGCGCGTACTGATCGTAGATGCCGACCGGGAGCGGATAGCTCAAGTCCCGGAACACCCCGAGCACGACCGAATCGGACGACCATTTTTCGAGCCGGTAGGGCCCGTTGGTCACCAGGAAGTGGCCGTGCTGGCGGTGGAAGCGGCGGAGGGCCGCCCAGCGCTGCCGGGCCTCGGCGACCGTCACCAGCCCGCGCAGCGCGTCAGGGACGTAGGCCCGCCGCTCGAAGGTGTCGGCCAGCGATGCCAGCGCGTCCTTGAGCTTCCGGTCCCGCACCAGATCGAGCCAGGGCAGGCCCCGGCGCTTGGCCTCGGCCTCCGAGAAGGCGGCCAGTCCCCGCGTCACCGCCTCCTCCATCAAGACCGTGAGCTCCCAGGGAATCGCGCTCCACGGCGGCGCCACCACCGCGAGATACCGCGGATCGATGGCGCGCTTGAGGTACACGTCGACCTGGGGGACGTCGTAGATGAGCTGGACCTCGCCGTAGTCCTTGATCTCCGAGTCGATGCGCACGACCTTCACCGCGGCCAGCCGCTCGCGCAGCGTTGCCGTCGCGCGGTCGACGACGGGGTCGTAGCGGGTCCCGTTTCGGCCCTCTCGGACGCTCCAGCGGGAGGCGAACGCGAACGGATAGACGATGTCGGCGGGCGACATCTTGGTCCCGTCGTGGAACGCGGAGGCCAGGACCTGATAGGCGACCTTCACCGGTGCCGTCGCCCCCCGACCGATCGGATGGAGCGCGCCGGCGGCCGCGTCGGGGACGAGGGCGTCGGGGGGGATCTCCACCGAGCCGTCCGCCGAAGGGGCCGCGCGGACGCGGTTGGGCACCCAGCCGCCGTGGTTGGGCGCCGGGAACAGCGCGGGGTCGCCGACGGCCAACCAGATCAACCGGCCGGTGGCATCGCCGAACCCGGCGATCGGGTTCCACGCGCTGGCCGGCCGCGCCTGGCTTCCCAGGCGGAGCCAGCCGTTCCACGGAAAGTCCTTCAGCTTGACGTCGCGCAGGAAGATCGCCGAGCCCAGCCCCCCCTGGGCGTCGTACGCGATGTTCTCGACGCCGTCCGAATACTCCACGTTCAGTGCCTCGCGCTTCAGCGTGTATCCGACCGCGACGCGCTCGCATCCCCGCCTGAGGTCCGTCACGAGCTTGCGCTCGAGGTTGGCCCGCGCGGACGGACCCGGAGGATCCAGGATGCGACGGGCGAGCGTCTCCTCCACCCCGCGCCCGGCCCCCTCGTCGGCCAGCGTCCCCGCATGCAGGAGGTACGCCTGGAACCAGCCCTGCTTGAGCCACGGCGGCCCCAGCCAGCCGTTCAGCCGCGTCTCGCGGTCGGCGAGCAGATCGCGCACGTCGATCTCCTCGAGCGTGGCGTCCCAGTCCTTCTCCGTGGCGCGCCCGTGGGCGGCCACCAGGGCTTCGGCGAGCCTCCCCTTCGCCCTGAGTCTGAGAGGCGGGCCACCGCCCTCGGACTGGCCGGCGACCTTCTTCCTGGCCGACTCGACGAGATCGAAGTGCTGGAGGTAATCGTCGTGGTACGGCGTGACTGGGTACGGGTGGAACGTGAACGCGCCCTTCGCGGTCGACAGCGTCTTGAGCGCGCGGGCGGCGGCCGCGCAGCGGGCTCCGGCGTCGGCCAGAGCCCCCGACGACCGGCCGAACGTCAGCACGACGTACGACTTGAGCGACTCGGCGTACGCCACGTGAGAGGGGACGACGCCTCCCGCGAACGGATCGGCGCCGACATATGCATGAAGGGACTTTTTCTGGAGGAGCCGCGCGGCCGCGGCCGGCTCCATGACCTCGATCTTGATCTCGTGCGCGTAGAAGGACGGGTAGAAGGGGATCTCGTGCCCCGCCCAGGCCCCGCCGGATGTCCAGGCGACAGCGACGAACACCAGGACGGCGAGCAGGCGCACGATCATGACACAAGAGGACGACGGAACACGGGGTCCGGGACGGGGGGCCGGCGAGTTGCTTGTCGAAGCCGGCGCCCCGCCCCGGTCCCAGTGCCCTCTCGGACGTCTTACGCCTTGGCCACAGGCCAGGTCTTGTCGATCCAGGTGTACGTGGAGGTCGGCTCCCCCTTGGGCCAGCCGGGAGGCGCCGTGATGTTGCGGATCGGAATCGTGATGATGCGGGCGGGGTCGAGGATCGGGAACGGATACTCGGCGACGTTCTTGCTGAACCCGGTCACCGCATCCTTATAGCCCTGGTGGTTGTCGGGCCGGATATACACGTAGCCCGCCGGACCTGCCATCATCAGGCCCTCGAGCATCGTGATGATCGCGTCGTCCTCGGGCCACCCGCCCACGAGCTTGTTGGCCTTCTCGATGGCGCTCTTGAGCATGTAGGTGGCCGTGTACGCGCCTTCAGCCTGGAAGTTAGGGTACTCGTTGAAGCGCTTGTGGTATTTCTCGACGAACGCCTTGTTGTACGGCCAGCGGTCGCCGCCCGGGTACGTGAAGTGGTAGTTCGAGTGGACGCCCGCGATGATCCCCTCGGGGTGGTCCTTGCCGATCGCGTGGGGCGCGACTCCGAACGCGATCATGCTGGCGACCTTCATCTTGTCGAACATCCCGTAACGGAGCGCCTGCTTATAGAAGGCGACGTAGTCGCCGCCCCACACCGAGGTGGCCAGGAGGTCCGGCTTGGAGGCGATCGCCTTGGTGATGTGCGAGCTGAAGTCGGTGGTGCCGAGCTTGGGCCACCCCTCGGAGACGTTCTCCGCGTTGGGCAGCATCTTCTTCATGACGATCGTGAAGTGGTCGAACGCGTTGCGCCCGTAGGAATAGTCGGGGTGGATATGGGCGATCCGCTTGGTCTTCGGCCAGGTCATGGCCGCCGCCAGCGCCCCGGTGACGCCGTCCGCCGACTGCATGTTGGTGATCCGGAAGATGTAGTGGGGGTTCGGCACCGCCTTGTCCCACAGGAAATCGGTACAGCCGTCCACGAAGATCGTCAGGACCTTCACCTCCTCGGCGACCGGGCCCAGGGCGGGGGTGTTGCCGCTGGACGTGATGCCGCAGAAGAAGTCGATCTTCTCCGAGAGCTTCAGCCGGCGCAGCTCCTTGACGTTCGCGTCGGTGCCGGCGTTCTCGTCCGCCTTGAGCAGCTCGATCTTCCGCCTGCCCAGCAGCCCGCCCGCGGCGTTGATCTCCTCGGCCGCCAGCTGCTGGCCCTTGAACATCGGCTCGCCCAGCACCGCCGCCGGCCCGGTGAAGAAGGTCATGTGGCCGATCTTGTAGGGCGTATCGGGGATGTTGCCCTTTGGCTTGTCCTGGGCCTGCGCAACGCCGACCGGGAGCACGGCTCCGGCCGATGCGGCGAGCGTCGCGCCGACGCTGACGCCCAGGGTGCTCAGAAAGTCCCGACGATTCACTTCTCCTGCCATGGTGTCCCTCCTGGTGAAAGGCCCGGATACGCGCAGTGTACCCTGACGAGTGACCGACGCTGTAACATGCGCAGTGGGACCTGTCAAGGGACGCCGAATGAGTTTACAATCGGGAGACGGGAATCGCTCGATGATCAGCCGATTCTCGAGGCTCGTGGCAGCCTTTCACGGGGTGGCGGCCGCCGTGCGGTCCCGGCCGGGCCTCTTCGTGGTCATCGCCACCGGGGTATTGGTGCTCGACGTGTTCCTGCCGCCGCTGGTCCTCTCGCTCGTCCGCAAGCCCTGGACCTTCTTCACGTTCAACCCGTGGCTCAAGAAGCTTCCCGAGTACGTTGGCTCCGCAGCCCCGCCGGGACAGAAGCTCGACTTTCTCTCCCGGGTGGCGCTGTTCTGGTTCACGGCCGACGGCCCCTTCGGCGTGCCCGAGTGGGGCTTTGCGGTCGACACGATGGACGTCCTGCGCTTCCTCGGGATGTCGCTCCTGGTGGCCACCTACTTCGTCCTCTGGCTCTACCGACGCGAGCACGGCGCCCTGGCGGGGCTGCCTGGCCATGCGACGCGCGCCGGCGGAGTGGCGGGTGCGGTCGTCGGCGTGCTGGGGCTCTCGACGGGGCCCTGCAGCGTCGTGGGGTGCGGCGCCCCGGTCCTTCCCGTCATCGGCCTGGCCTTCGCCGGTCTCTCCAGCGGCACGCTGGCCCTGCTCTCGGCGCTGTCGCGCGTGGCGATCTCGGTGGTGCTGGTCGCGCTCGCCGCGGGCGTGGCGTTTCTCGGCTGGCGCGTCGGGATGACCCTGCCTTCGCAGGCGCGCGCCCGCTGATCGCACCGACGGCCGCGCCGCCACCCCTGCCCGACGTCGCGGGCGGGCGTCAGGGAGCCGGAACGACCAGCCGCAGGCGCTCGCCCTCGCGGCGGACCGTCAGGCGCAGCGGCTGATCCAGGACGACATCGGCCAGGGCTTCGCGCGCAATGTCCCGCGTCAGGACTGCGCGATCGCCGACCTGCAGGAGCAGGTCGCCGACCTGCAGGCCTGCCCGCTCGGCCGGGCCACCCCGGAGGACCGCGGCCACCGCGGGCGGGGCCGACGGCGGGCCGGCGCCTGCCGTTTCTCCCCGGAGCTCGGCGCCGCGGAGGACGAAGCCGAACTCGGCGGCCACGCGGTCGCCGACGATGTCCCGAGGCATCACCGCCAGGCGCACCGGCAGCTGACGACGCCCCTCGCGGCGCAGCACCGTCAGTCGCATGTCGGCGTCGGTGGAGGCGACGGCGATCAGGCGCTGGAGCAGCCGTGTCTCGGTGATCGGTCGGTCATTGAAGGCGACGACGATGTCGCCGTTCTGCAGGCCCGCCTTCGCCGCCGGAGTCCCCTCCAGCACCTCGACGATGAGGACGCCGAACCCCTCGCGGATGCCGTGCCGCGCCGCGATCTCCTCCATCTCCTGCTCGGAGAGATCGCGGATCCTGACCCCGAGCCACGCCCACTGCCGCGCCTCGACCACGGCCGCCAGGAGGACGATCAGCGCGAGGGCGAGCAGCAGTGGTCGACGCATCTCAGCCGGCACCACCCCGCCCGTCGGGCAGCTCATCGACGAGCGTCTCCAGCGCGGCCGACAACCGCTCGAGCCGGTTCGCAACCGCCAGGGTTTCCAGCAGCTCCTGGCGCAGGCGAGGATCGGGAACGAACGCCGCGGCAGCCCGGTCGGCGATGACCGCCGGCGGCTGGTCCGTCGCCAGCAGCGTGTCGAGCAGATCCCGCGGCCGCTCCAGCGCGTCGAGCAGCCGCCCACAGGCGACCCGGACCCGCCCGACCAGGGCCGAGGCGTCCACCGGGGGCGGCCCGTCGACGAGGCGCCGCGCGCTGACCAGCCGGTAGAGCGTGTCGCTCGGCCGCTCGCGCTCGATCCGCACGCGCCACGCACCCTTGACCAGGATGTTGTAGCGCCCGCTCGGCAGCCGCTCCCACTTGACGATCTCTCCGGCCCCAGCGATGGCGGCCACCGCCGGCTTGCCGTCGTAGTGGCGCTCGTACCCCGGCAGCAGCCTCACAACGCAGAGCCGGCGATCCCGGGCTAGCGCGTCGGTCACCAGGGCCCGGTACCGCGCCTCGAAGATGTGGAGCGGCATGAACGTGTGTGGAAACAGCGTGGCGTCGGGCAGCGGAAAGATCGGCAGAACCAGGCTCGCCGCGGGGCCGGCGGATGGAGCCGACTCGAAGGCCGACATGGGGAGGCCGAGCCGTCCCGGCCTAGCCGATCTTGGGCAGCGACTTCAGCGGCGCCAGCTCCGCGAGGCGCCGGACGACCGCGGCGGCCAGGTCGCGAAACGCCCCGGCCTGAGTGGAGTCCGGCCGCCGGAGCGTGATGGGGAGGCCCTCATCACCGCCCATCCGCGTCTCCGGATCGAGCGGCAGGCGCGCCAGCAGAGGTATCCCGTATTCTTCGGCCAGGCGCTGGCCCCCGGCGTCGCCGAAGATGCTCGTGTGCTCGCCGCAGCGGGGACAGACGAACGCGCTCATGTTCTCGACGACTCCCAGGATCGGCACGTTGAGCCGCTGGAACATGCCGATCGCCTTGCGCACGTCGAGCAACGCCACGTCCTGTGGCGTCGTCACCATCACCACCCCCGAGAGCGGGATGACCTGCGACAGCGAGAGCTGGGCGTCCCCGGTGCCCGGGGGCATGTCGAACACGAGGTACTCGAGCGCGCCCCACAGCACGTCCTTGAGCATCTGCTGGATGAAGGAGTGGATCATCGGCCCGCGCCAGACGAGAGGCTCGCGCTCCTGCACCAGCAGACCGATCGACATCATCTTCAACCCGTGCGCTTCGACGGGGATGATGCGGTTCTCGAACATGCCCGGCCGACCGCGCGACCCCAGCATGAGGGGGACGTCCGGCCCGTAGACGTCGGCGTCGATGATGCCCACGGCTGCCCCCCCCGCCCTCAGGGCGATGGCGAGATTGACGGCCACCGTGGATTTGCCGACACCCCCCTTGCCCGACGAGACCGCGATGGTGTGCTTGACCTCGGGGATGAGGTCGGGCGGTCGCCCGGGGGGCGCCGCCGGCGCCGGCCTCGTCGCCTGGGCGCCGCCCATCTTCACCTGGACCCTGGCCACGCCCGGCACCTGCCCGACGGCCTTTGAGGCCTGGCTGTGCAGGGTCGCCTTCGCGGGGGGTGGCTGGTTCGTGAACGCGAGCGTGAACGACACCTCACCGTCGTGGACGTGGAGATCCTGGACCATCCCCAGGGTGACGATGTCCTTCTGGTCGGCGGGGTCTCTGACGCGGCGGAGCGCGTCGAGGACGGCCTGCTCGCTCACCATAGGCGCCACTATACCGCACCGGCCATGGCGCGCAATGGGAAGGGATCTTCCCACTTTCGGCGCGCGCCGACCCACGACGCCCGGGGACTCCGCGTCGTGACGTCGCGATATTTCGATCTTTCGAGGATGGAACACAGTTTGCGTCATCCTGGCGGCGGCCGGACCTTCGGGGCCTGCCGGAGACGGCCATCGTAACGCCCTCCCCCCCAGCGAGGGCGGACCTGCCAGGGTTCGCCCTCGTTTATACCGGCCAATCTTGCATTCCCGGGGTCGACCTGTTATGAAATTCCGGTGATCGGTCCCGACGATTTCCGCCGCGTGCTCGGCCATTTCGCCACCGGCGTCACCCTCGTCACCACCCTCGACGCGGACGCCCGCCCCACGGGGCTGACGGTGAGCGCCTTCGCCTCGCTCTCGCTCGAACCGCCCCTCGTGCTCGCGTGCGTGGACCACAAGTCGCAGAGCTATCCGGCCCTCCTCGAGAGCGGCCGCTTCGCGGTCAACGTGCTGGCGACGCATCAGGAGGCGCTGTCGCGGCGGTTCGCCTCGACGCGCCTGGACAAGTTCGACGGGCTGCCGCACCACCTGAGCCTGCTGGGGCTGCCGCTCATCGACGCGGCCCTCGCCCACATCGAGTGCGTCACGGTCTCCACCCACGTGGCCGGGGATCACACCATCTTCGTGGGGCGCGTCGAGCGCGCCGCCATCGGCACCGGCGACCCGCTCCTGTACTATCGCGGGCAGTACCAGCGGCTGGAAGGAGGCCCTCCGGAATGATTCCGCTTTCGCGTCCCCCCGTCGACGACGAGATCAAGCACGCCGTCCTGGCCGCCATCGATTCGGGCCAGTACATCCTTGGCCCCCAGTGCCGGGCGCTCGAGGCCGAGCTGGCCCGTCACACCGGCACCAGGCACGCGGTCCTCACCAGCTCGGCGACGGCGGCCCTCTGGATGATCCTCCGCGCCCTGGACGTGAAGGCCGGCGACGAGGTCCTGGCCCCGTCGCACACGGCCTTCCCGACGATCGAGGCGATCTGCTTTGCCGGCGCTATCCCGGTGTTCGTGGAGGTCGACGACTGGTACACGCTGGATCCGAAGGACGCGGCGGCGAAGGTGACCTCCCGCACCGTCGGCGTCGTCCCGGTGCATCTCTACGGCCAGCCCGTGGACCTCCCGGCCGTGCAGAACGTGGCGGCCCGGCACGGCCTGTGGATCCTGGAGGACTGCGCCCAGGCCCAGGGCGCGGTGTGGGACGGGCGGAAAGTCGGCGGCTTCGGCCGCGCCGCCGCCTTTTCCTTCTACCCGTCGAAGAATCTGCCGGCGATGGGGGACGGCGGCGCCGTGCTGACGGATGACGACGAGACCGCGGCCCGGTGCCGGCGCCTCCGCGATCACGGGCGGCTCAACAAGGACGTTCACGCCGAGGTCGGATTCAATCTCCGCTTCAGCGAGTTGCAAGCGGCGGCGCTTCGCGTGCTGCTGGGTCGCCTCGAGGCCATGAACGACCGCCGCCGCGCCCTCGCCGCGCGCTACGCCGAGGCGCTGGCCGGGCTGCCGCTGGTCATGCCGGCCGAGCGCGAGCACGCTCGCCACGTCTACCACCTCTACGTCGTCCGCACCGAGCGGCGCGACGAGCTCGCCACGTTCCTCAAGGGCCAGGGCATCCAGACCGGCATCCACTATCCGGTGCCCACGCACCGCCAGCCCGCGGTCGAGCGGTTCAACCCGCCCGCGCTGGCCCGCACCGAGCGCCTGGTCCAGGAGATCCTCACGCTGCCGATGTCGGCGCAACACACCGGCGCGGAGATCGACAGGGTGGCGGCGGCGGTGCGGGCGTTCTTCGGCGGCTGACGCGCGCGTGACCCCGCTGCGGATCCTCCAGCTCTATCCGAAGGCGGACTACTTCACGGGGGCCGCGATCCAGCTGCGCGAGCTGGCGTGGGGCCTCCGGCAGCGCGGCCACGAGGTGATCGTGGCCACGCGCCCGACCGAGTCCTGGGCGACCCAGACGCGTGAGGCCGGCATCCCCTATTACCCGCTGCCGATGTCCTCGGAGGTGGACCTCCGCTCGGTGCGCCAGCTCGTGCGGATCCTCCGCAAGCACCGCGTCCAGGTGGTGCACGCCCAGAAGGGCAAGGCCCGGACGCTGGCCCTTCTGGCCGGCCTCTTCGTCCGCATCCCCGTGCTCGTCCTGAACCGCGGCGTGAGCTTCCCGCTCGACTCCTTCAACCGCCTCGGCTACACGACGAAGCGGGTGACGGCGATCGTCGCCGTCTGCCAGTCGATCAAGCGCGGGCTCGTCGCTTCGGGCGTGCCGTCCGAGAAGATCCACGTGATCTACTCGGGCACGGACACCGACCGCTTCCGCCCTCAGGTGGACGGCAGCGGGATCCGGCGCGCGCTCGGGCTCGGGCCGGACCACTTCCTCTTCACCCAGATCGGTGTCAGGAGCTGGAAGGGCAACGACGACGTGATCGACGCGATGGCGGAGGTGGCGGCCCGCGCCCCCCAGACGCGCCTGCTCATCGTGGGGGCGCGACGCCCGGAGGCGCTGCTCGACCGCGCGCGGCAGCGCCGGCTGGAGGGGCGGGTCCACGGCTGGGGGTATCGCGAGGACATTCCGGAGATCCTGGCCGCCAGCGACTGCTGCGTGGAGGTCCCCTATGCAGGCGTGGGCCTGGCCGGGAGCCTGCGCGAGGCGCTGGCGGTCGAGACGCCGGTGATCGGAACCGACATCGAGGGTATCCCCGAGCTGGTGAGCCACGAGCGGACGGGGCTCCTGGTGCCGCCGCGGAATCCGGCGGCGCTGGCCGCGGCCATGGTGCGGATGATCGAGAACCCCGGGCTCCGGCGAGAGACGGCGCGGGCGGGACGGCGGCTGGTGGAGGCGAAGTTCTCGACGCGGGCCAAGCTCGACGCCACCGAGGCGCTCTACCGGAAGCTGGTGGCCGACCGGTGCCCGGCGTGAGGTCGGTGCTCGGCCCCTATCGCCGCCTCCTGCCCTACGTGCGACCCCACGTGCCGATGCTCGCGGTGGGCGGCCTGCTGGCGCTCGTGGTGGCCGCGATGGACGGCGCCATCGCCTGGCTGGTCAAGCCGGCCATGGACGAGATCTTCATCAAGCGCGACCTGCTGATGCTCAAGCTGGTGCCGCTGGGGCTGGTGGGCGCGTACATCGTGAAGGGGATCGCCCGCTACCTCCAGTCGTATCTCATGGCCGCCGTGGGGGAGAATGTCGTGGCCCGCCTGCGCCGCGACCTCTACACACACATCCAGAGCATGCCGCTGGCCTTCTTCACGGGCCTCCACTCGGCGGACCTGATGTCGCGCATCCTCAACGACGTCCAGCGTCTGGCCCGCCTGTCATCGAGCATGTTGGTGATGGCCGTCCGCCAGGTGGCTACCGTGGTCGCGTTGCTGGCGGTGATGTTCGCCCGGGAGTGGCTGCTGACCATGGCCGCCATCATCGCGTTCCCCTTCATCGGCCTGGTCGTGCGGCTCATCGGCCACCGGCTCTACCGGATCAACAAGCGGGCCCAGGAGCGGATCGCCGAGCTGGCCGTGCTCCTCCACGAAGCCTTCGCGGGCACCAAGATCGTCAAGGCCTTCGGCCGCGAGCGTCACGAGCAAGGGCGTTTCGACGGCCTGAACCGGCGCCTGCTGGATCTCTCGCTCAAGAACGTCCAGACTGACGAGCTGAGCGAGCCGCTGATGGAGATCGCCGGAGCCCTGGGCATCGTGGCCGCCCTGGTGTACGGCGGCTACCGCGTCATCGAGGGCCACATGACGCCCGGCACGTTCTTTTCCTTCACCGCCGCCGTGATCATGCTCTATGGCCCGGTCCGTCGGCTGTCCCGCGCCCTGAACTCCGTCCAGCAGACGACCTCCTCGGTGGAGCGGGTCTTCGAGATCATCGACCAACCGCCGGCCATCACCGACAGGCCGAACGCCGTCACCCTTACCGGATTCGGACGCGAGATCGGCTTCGAGAACGTCGGCTTCCGCTACCCGGGCTCTGACGACCTCGTACTCAAGGAGATCTCGCTCACGGTCCGGAAGGGCGAGGTCCTCGCCCTGGTCGGCATGAGCGGCGCCGGCAAGTCGACGCTCATGGACCTGCTGCCGCGTTTCCACGACGTGACGACGGGGCGGATCGTCATCGACGGCCACGACCTGCGCGACGTCACCCAGGCCTCGCTTCGCGCCCAGATCGGGCTGGTGACCCAGGACACCTTTCTCTTCAAAGACACGATCCACTACAACATCGCCTACGGTCGGCCCGACGCGGCGGTCGAGGACGTGGTGCGGGCGGCGCGCCAGGCCCACGCCCACGACTTCATCGTGGCCTGCCCGGACGGCTACGCCACCGTGGTGGGCGAGCGCGGCGTCCGTCTCTCCGGCGGCCAGCGCCAGCGCGTGGCGATCGCCCGCGCGTTCCTCAAGAACCCGCCGATCCTGATCCTCGACGAGGCGACGTCGGATCTCGATGCCGAGAGCGAGTTCATGGTGCAGCAGGCGCTGGCCGACCTGATGCGGGGCCGCACGGTGCTCGTCATCGCCCACCGAATGGCGACGGTGCGCAACGCCACCCGGATCGTCGTCATCCACGAGGGCCGGATCGCCGAGGTGGGGCGGCACGACGAGCTGCTGGCGCGCGACGGCGTGTACCGACGCCTCTACGCGCTCCAGATGGAAGGCGTGCCGCCCTAGCTCGCGCGCGCTTCGAGCGCCGGCTTCGCCGGCGCCACCGAGCCCTGGGGGGAGGTTTCGGAAGGGGGGCGAAGCCCCCCTCCGAGCTTAGATTTGGCGGAAGCGGTTGACGATCGGCAGACGCCAGTCACGCCCGAAGGCCCGCGGGGTGATCTTGACGCCGATGGGTCCCTGGCGCCGCTTGTACTCGTTGCCGTCGACCATGCGGACGACCTTGCCCACCGTCTCCGCGTCGAAGCCCAGGGCGACGATGTCGGCGACCCGCCGGTCCTCCTCCACGTAAGCCTCGAGAATGGCGTCCAGCACGGGGTAGGGCGGCAGCGTGTCCTGGTCCGTCTGGTCCGGGCGCAGCTCCGCGGACGGTGGGCGGGTGAAGACGCTCTCGGGGATCAGGTTACGGCTGGCCCGCTCGTTGACGTGGCGGGCGACCTCGTAGACCAGCGTCTTCGGCACGTCCTTGATCACGGCGAAGCCGCCGGCCATGTCGCCGTAGAGCGTCGTATAGCCGACGCCGTGTTCGCTCTTGTTTCCGGTGGTGAGTACGAGCCAGCCGAACTTGTTCGAGAGCGCCATGAGCAGCGTCCCCCGGATGCGCGCCTGGATGTTCTCCTCGGTCGCGTCCTCCCGGAGCCCCTTGAAGGGCCTGGCCAGCGCGCGCGTGTAGGCGCGGACGATGTCACTGATCGGCAGGGTGAGGAACTCGATCCCCAGATTCTTGCCTACCCGGCGGGCGTCGCGCCGGGTGCCGGCGGAAGAGTACGGTGAGGGCATGGTCACGCCGGCGACGTTCTCCTTGCCGAGCGCCTCCACGGCGATGGCGGCCACCAGCGAGGAGTCGATCCCGCCGCTGAGCCCGATCACCACCCGCTTGAAGCCGTTCTTCAGCACGTAGTCGCGCGTGCCCAGTACCAGCGCCTCGAAGATCTCGGCGACGGGCGCCAGCGTCGGCACCTCCCGCGGCGGCAGCGCCGGAAGCGCCGCGGGCGGGGCCAGGGGGGCGAGCGCCACCCGCGTGACCTGGCCCCCGGCCCGGAGCTTCTCCTTGCGCCGCCGCGAGTCGTGCAGGCGCGCGCGGAAGACGGCGTCGAGATCGAGGTCGGCGACGACGAAATCCTCCTCGAACTGGCGGCCCCGAGCGACGACATCACCCCGCTCGTTCACGATGAGGCTGGCCCCGTCGAAGACCAGCTCGTCCTGGCCGCCCACGATGTTCAGGAAGGCCATGCACACCAGGTCGTCGGCGGCGCGGGTGGCGACCATCTTCTCCCGGAAGTGGGCCTTGCCCGCGTGGTAGGGCGAGCCGTTGATGGTGACCACCAGCTCGGCGCCGGCCAGCGCCTGCGCCGTGGCCGGCCCCGCCGGATACCAGATGTCCTCGCAGATGTTCACGGCGAAGGTGGTGTCGCCCAGGGTGAAGACGGGCGTCTCGGTGCCGGCCTGGAAGTAGCGGTTCTCGTCGAAGACACCGTAGTTGGGTAGGTACTGCTTGTGATAGACCCCGGCCAGCCGCCCGTCGTGAAGGACGGCGGCGGCGTTGAAGACGTCGTCGCGCCGGTCGATGAAGCCGACGACCACGGTGAGGCCGTGGCTGGCGCGCGTCACTTCGTCCAACGCCCGCAAGTTGGCTTCGATGAAAGCCGGCTTGAAGACCAGGTCTTCCGGCGGGTAGCCGGGGATCGCCAGCTCGGGGAAGGCCACCAGGGCGCAACCCAGCTGCCGCCCCCACTCGACCCCGTCCAGGATCTTCCGGACGTTGCCTTGGAAATCCCCCACGGTGAGATTGATCTGGGCGAGCCCGATCCGGAACCGCCTCATGGCGTCATTGTACTCGCAGGGCTGGCAGGGAACCTACCGAACGTGGTATACGGTGCGGCACCCCCCGAGGAGGAAGCCGCCATGAAACGATCCCTCGTGATGGTCCTGGCCCTGGCGATCCTCGCCGCCACCTCCGTTTCGGCCCCGGCCCAGTCCAAGGACACTCTCACGGTGGCCCTGATTTCGATCATCGACACGCTCGACCCCCACATGCACTTCGAGCGGGTCGGAATTCTCGTCAACATCAACATGTTCGATTCGCTGCTGCACAAGAACGTCAAGCTCGAGTACGAGCCGTCGCTGGCCACCTCCTGGAAGGCGCTCAGCGACACGGTGTGGGAGTTCAAGCTGCGCAAAGGCGTCCGGTTCCACAACGGCGACACCATGACCGCCGAGGACGTGAAGTACTCGTTCGATCGCGTGACCGAGCCCGGCAAGGAGAAGAAGCGATCGCCCCAGTACGGCAACGTCCGGGCCATCAAGGAGGTCCGGATCGTCAATCCCGAGACCATCCACATCGTCACCGACAAACCCTTCCCGCTCCTCCTGGAGCGGCTCGTCTTCTTCCCCATCGTGCCCAAGCAGCACCTCGAGAGGGTCGGCGACCAGGCCTTCGGCGAGTCGGCCACCGTGGGCACCGGCCCCTGGAAGCTCCTGGAGTACAAACGCGGCCACCACATCCGCCTGGAGGCCTTCGACCAGCACTGGCGCGGCAAGCCGGCCTTCAAGCACCTGACCATCCGGGGCATTCCCGAGGTGGCCACCCAGGTCGCCGAGCTGAAGACGGGCGGCGTCGACATCATCCGCAACGTCTCCGCCGACCTCGTGCCCGATCTCAAGGCCCACCCCCAGACGTCCATCAGCTCGGCCCCCATCCTCCGCACCCACTACGTCCACCTCGACATGCGGACGGAGCCGTTCAACAAGAAGCTCGTGCGCCAGGCGGCGAACTACGCGATCGACCGCGAGGCGATCGTGCAGAAGATGATGGCGGGATTCGGCCGCGTGGTGCCGACCGTCGTCCACCCGGCCGCCTTCGGCTACGACGCCTCGGTGACCCCGTACGCCTACGACCCCAAAAAGGCCAAGGAGCTGCTGGCCCAGGCCGGATACCCGAACGGCGTCGACATCACGCTCCACAGCAACTTCGTGGAGTTCCGTTCGGTCTTCGAGGTCATCACCCAGATGCTGACCGAGGTGGGTATCCGGACCAACGCCAGGATGTGGGACCCGGGCCCGGCCTGGAACAAGTTCAACGTCGGTGAGGGCAAGGCGACCCACGGCTACTACGGGAGCTGGGGCTACTACTCGGTGTTCGACGCCGATGCCATCCTGCACCCGCTCTACCACACCGAGCCGGGCGGTTGGGTCGGCAAGTGGTACGTCCGCGTCGAAGGGCTCGACCAGCTCATCGATCAGGCCCGCTCGACCGTCGATCAGGCGGTGCGGAAGCGGACCTACTCGCAGATCCAGCGGCTGATCAAGGAGGAGGCACCGAGCATCTTCCTCTTCCACCAGTTCGATACGCTCGGCGTGTCGAAGAGGGTCGAGTACCAGGCCCGCGGCGACGAATGGTTGTGGCTGTTCGACGCCAAGCCGAAGCGATAGAGAGGGCCCGTCGGTCCCGGGCATGAGAGGGCTGGCAGCGCGGTGACGGCTCTGCTGGTGCGCCGGGTCATCCGCCTGCTGGTGGTCTGCCTCGGCGTCTCGCTCGTCACCTTCTCCATCTTGCACGCCAGCGGCGACCCGGTCTCGCTGGTGATGCCGGAGGCGCCCGAGGCCGACCGGGTGGTCCTCCGTCAGGCGCTCGGGCTCGACGACCCGCTGGCCATTCAATTCTTGAGATTCTTCGGCAACGTGGCGACCGGCAACTTCGGCAACTCCTTCTTTCACCGCACGCCGGCCCTGTCCCTGGTGCTGGAGCGAATGCCGACGACCCTGACGCTCACCATGCTGGCCATGGCCTTGGCTCTCGCGGTGGCCGTGCCGGTGGGGATCTACAGCGCCGTCCGCCGGAACTCCCTGGTCGACCACGTGGCCACCGTGGCGGTGTTCCTGGGTCAGTCGATGCCGGTGTTCTGGACCGGAATCATGCTGATCCTCCTCTTCGCCGTCCAGTGGCGGCTCCTGCCGGTCTCGGGCTGGGAGAGCTGGTCGGCGGTGGTGCTCCCGGCTATCACCCTGGGGACGTTCTCGGCGCCCCTCCTGCTGCGCATCGTCCGCTCCAGCATGCTGGAAGTCGTCAACCTCGACTACGTGCGGACGGCGCGGGCCAAAGGGGTCTCCGAGTGGATGGTGATCCTCCGGCACGCGCTCAAGAACGCGGCGCTCCCGCTGGTGACGGTGGCCGGCCTGCAGTTCGGCCTGCTCCTCGGCGGCGCCGTCATCACCGAAAGCGTGTTCGCCGTGCCGGGCGTCGGCCGCCTGATCGTGAGCTCCATCCGTCAGCTCGATTTCCCCGTGGTGCAGGCCGCCGTCTTCTTCCTGGCCATGATCATCGTCGGCGTCAACTTCGTGGTCGACATGCTCTACATCTACTTGAACCCCCAGATTCGGGTCCGGTAGGCTCGGTGGCCGTCGGCACCCTGCCCCAGGAAAGCGTCGGCCTGGCCGCAGCGGCGCCGCCAGCGCGCGAGCGGTCGCGGGCCTGGAAGAAGCTGGTCCGCAATCCGATGGCGCTGGCCGGGGGCGTCATCCTCCTGGTCGTGGTCGGCGCCGCCCTGGTGGCGCCGTGGGTGGCCCCGCACGACCCGGCCAAGCAGAGCCTCATCCGCCGCTTCTCGCCGCCGGTGTGGGCAGCGGGCGGACATTCCGCCCACGTGCTCGGCACGGATCAGGTGGGGCGTGACATCCTTAGCCGGATCATCCACGGCGCACGCCTCTCGCTCCTGGTCGGCGTCTCGGCCGTGGTCGTGAGCCTGCTCCTGGGCGTGGCCCTCGGCCTGCTCAGCGGGTACGTCGGCGGCCGCGTCGACACCGTCATCATGACCGTCGTCGATGTCACGCTCTCGTTCCCCCAGCTCTTGCTGGCCCTGGCCTTCGTGGCCGCGCTGGGCCCCAGCCTGGTCACCATCATCGTGGTCCTCGGCCTGACCGGCTGGGAGCGTTACGCCCGCGTCGTGCGGGCCGAAGTGCTGGCGCTGCGGGAGAAGGACTTCATCGAGGCCGCGCGGGCGCTGGGGCTCGGTTCGACCCGCACGCTCGTGCGCCACGTGCTTCCCAACACCTTCTCGTCCATCATCGTGCTGTCGACGCTGCAGGTGGCCCAGGCCATCCTGCAGGAGGCCGCACTGTCGTTCTTGGGCGTCGGCAGCGGCCGTACGTACCCGACCTGGGGCCAGATGATCGCGCTGGGCCGAGACTTCGTCACGGTGGCGTGGTGGCTGCCCACCTTTCCAGGGCTGGCCATACTAATGACCGTGCTCGCCATCAACCTGGTGGGCGACCGCCTGCGCGACGCCCTCGATCCTCGCATTTCCTGATCGGAGGGGGCCTCGACGGCCCCCTCCGAGGCCTCCCCCAGGAAAGATTGCGCCGGCAAAGCCGGCGCTCGAAGGCGGCCGGTCAGCGCGAGTGACGTCATCGAGCCGGCGCTCGAACCCGGCCGCTCGGAGCGCGTGCTATGATCCGACGGCGATGGGGGCGAAGGTTCCGTGGCTGCCGTCGGAGATTCCGCCCGGTGCCCAGCCGGAGCGCTGCCCGCGCTGCGGGCGCCCTGCCCTGATCCCCTGGACGCTCCGCCGCGACGATCGCACCAAGGTCGTGCTGCGCACCTGGATCTGCACCGAGTGCCAGACGACGGAGGAGCGCCCGGAGCCGGAGTGACACACGCCGCTGCGGAGCGCGGCTACTGGGGACGCGAGAGGCCGGGGCTCGGTGGGCTCGGGGCGACGTCCCCGGGACCGCGCAGCCCGTTGATGAAGTCGATGAGCTGACGTAGGCGCCCGTAGGACGTGCGGTTGAACGGCAGGCTCAGACGGGGCAGATCGGGAAACTCGTTCAGCTCCTGCGGCACCGGTCCGGCCGTCTGGTCCACGGGCCCCTTCAGGATGCCCTCGAAGCGCCGCTGGAGCTCGCCCAGCTCGGCATCGATCAGCGGGCGCTGGAGGCGGAACACCAGGTTGTCGCCCACGATCCGCGACGAGTGGAAGACGCGGTAGAAGCCGAGGATCTCTGCCACGGCATCGTCGACGGTGTCGACGATGCGGTAGAGGCTGGCGTCCTCGGCCTCGATCAGCCCCCGCTCCACCAGCGTGGCGCCGATCCAGCGGTTCCAGATCCACCAGTAAGGCTTGGGCCCCGCCTCGACGAGCACCACCGGGACGATCGCCGACTTGCCCGTCTGAATGAGGGTGAGCAGCTCGAAGGTCTCGTCCATGGTCCCGAAGCCGCCCGGAAACAGGGCGACGGCGCTCGCCTCCTTCACCAGGAACAGCTTCCGCGTGAAGAAGTACTTGAAGCTGATCAGCTTCGGGTCGGAGGCGATCCACGGGTTGGCTTCCTGCTCGAAGGGCAGCCGGATATTGAGGCCGAAGCTGCGCTCGGCGCCGGCGCCCTCCTGGCTGGCGCCCATGATGCCGGCGCCGGCGCCGGTGACCACCATCCAGCCCGCCTCGACCATCCGCCGGCCGAACTCCCTGGCCACGGTCGCCGCCGGCTCCTCCCGCGGGGTGCGGGCCGAACCGAAGACGGTGACCTTGCGGACGTCGCGGTAAGGCGCGAAGACCTTGTAGCCGTAGCGCAGCTCCTTGAGCGCGGCGTTGGTGATCTTGAGGTCGCCGCTCGAGGCGCCGTCCTCGTGGAGCTTGAGCACGGTCGTCAGCATCTGCTGGAAGTAGCCGCGCCGGTCCGGCGGCACGCCGGCGGCATCCAGCAAGTCCGAAATCACTCGATTGGCGGCGTCGCTCTGGAGCTGATAGCGGCGGGGCTCAGGCACGTTTACGAGTATACCGCCCCGGCCGCGCCGGACCGCACGGTCAGAACGAGCCCGGCCACGACCAGCGCCCCACCGCCGAGCGTGAACACGGTCAGTGGCTCACCCAGCAGCGCCACGCCCAGCAGCGCGCCCAGGACGGGCTGGACGTTGAGGAAGATTGCGGCGTGGGAGGCCGTCACGCGCTCGAGCGCCCAGTTCCAGATGAGGTAGCCGAGCGCCGTGATCACCACGGCGAGGTAGAGCGCGCCGAGGAGGGCCCCGCTCGTCCAGGCCGGACGGCGCCCGCCCATCCATTCCATGAGCGCCAGCGGTACCAGCACCGGGATGCCCCAGAGGATCGAGCGCGCCGTCACGGGCAGCGCGGGATGTCGCACCAGCACGGGCCGGCCGAGCAGCGAGTAGGCGGCGTAGGCGACGCCCGAGAGCACGAGCAAGAGGTCGCCGCGCCAGTGGGGCACGAGCCGCGCCGTGATCCCGGGGATCCCGTTGACGACGACCAGCGCGGCCCCGGTGAGGGCGCAAGCGGCGCCGGCCCGTTCGCGCCGGGTCAGGCGCTCGCCGAGCAGCGCCGGCCCGAGCAGAAGCAGCGTGAGCGGCTCGACGGCGATGAGGAGCGCGGCATTGGTCGCCGTCGAGCGGGCCAGGCCCCAATGGGTGAAGGCGAACGCCCCCGCGAATCCCGCGACGCCCATCGCCGCTATCCGCCAGTGGTCGGCGCGGGTCACCGGCCCCGTCCACGGCGTCCGCCACGCCAGGGGGACGAGGATCAGCGCGCCGACGAGCAGCCGGAGCAGCGCCAGCGTCGCCGGCGGCACCGCGTCGAGGACCACGCGGGTGGCGACGTACGAGGTCGCGTAGACGGCGTTCGCCAGCAGGAGGGCCAGGTCGGCGAACGCCATGCCCCAGCGTACGCTGCCCCGGCGGCATTGGCCGGAGCCGGCTTCCCCCTGGCCTCCAGCTGCCGGGCCGTTAGCCGATCCCGAGGGCCTGGGCGGCGCGCTTGAGGTCGCGGGGCTTGACCCAGAGGATCACGCCGTAGCGGCCGGCGCCGGCGCAGACGGCGTCGGTGGCCGTGACGTTGATCTTCGCCGCCGCCAGCCTCCCCAGCACCTCGGCGACCGCGCCGACGCGGTCGTCGCCCTGGACGAGGAACCCCTTCTTGGGGCCCTTCAGCTTCCACTTGGCGGCCGCGGCCGCGGCCCGGAAGGCGGCTGGATCGGCGGGGATGAAGTCCAGCTGCGAACGCTTGCCTTTCGGAAAGCCCGAGAAGGCCAGCAGGTTGACCCCGGCTCGCCGCAGCTCGTTCAACAGGCGCGCGGCCTCGCCGGGCTTGTCCGGAGCTTCGACATAGAAGTAGTCGACCAGTTGGATCGTCTCGGCCATGGCCCCCTCCCCTGACGTTAGACGTTAGATGTCGCTGGCGCGAGAGTGTACTACGCGCCGGCCAGACGCAGGAGGAGCCAGGAGGCCGCCGCGATCAGCGCCGAGGCGGGAATGGTGACGATCCAGGCCCACACGATGCGTCCCGCAACGCCCCAGCGCACCGCGGAAAAGCGCTGGAGCGAGCCGACGCCCATGATGGCTCCGGTGATCGTATGGGTCGTGCTGACCGGAATGCCCGCCAGCGCGGTGCCGATCAGCGTGAAGGCCCCCGCCGTCTCTGCGCAGAAGCCGCCGACCGGGCGGAGCTTCGTGATGCGCATGCCCATCGTCTTCACGATGCGCCAGCCGCCGGACAGCGTGCCGAGCCCCATCGCGGCGTGCGCTGCCAGGACGACCCAGAAGGGCACGTAGAACTCGCGGCCGAGATAGCCAGCCGAGAAGAGCAGCACCGAGATGATTCCCATCGTCTTCTGGGCATCGTTGGTGCCATGGCCGAGGCTGTAGGCGGCGGCCGAGACGAGCTGCAGGCGCCGGAAGAGCCAGTCCACCCGGCCGGGTGTCGCGCGCCGGAAGACCCACACCGTCGCCAGCATCAAGCCGAAGCCCACCGTGAGACCGATCACGGGCGCCAGGATCATGAAGACGCCGATCTTGATCAGGCCGGCCGCGATCAGAGACCCGAGCCCCGCCTTCACGACCGCCGCCCCGGCGAAGCCGCCGATCAGCGCATGGGAGGAGCTGGTGGGCAGGCCCCAGTACCAGGTGATCAGATCCCAGGCGATGGCGCCCAGCAGCCCGGCCAGGATCACCCAGTGGTCGACGATGTTGGCCTCGACGACGCCCTTGCCCACGGTCTTGGCGACATTCACGCCGAAGCCGAACGCCGCCACGAAGTTGAAGAACGCCGCCCAGACGACTGCCTGGAGCGGGGTGAGCACGCGGGTCGAGACGACGGTGGCGATGGAGTTGGCGGCGTCGTGAAAGCCGTTGATGAAGTCGAAGATCAGCGCGACGAGGGCGATGAGAGCGATGAGGGTCAGCATCAAGCCATCTTCAGAATGATCCCCTCGATGACGTTGGCGACGTCCTCACAGCGATCGGTGATGATCTCCATCGTCTCGTAGATCTCTTTCCACTTGATGACCTCGATGGGGTCGCTGGACTCGTCGAAGAGCGCGGCCAGGCTGTCGCGCAGCAGGTTGTCGGCGCTGTTCTCGAGGCGGTTGACCTCGACGGCGTGCTCGTGGAAGGAGGGGTCCATCGTGCGCAGGCAGCGGATCGCCCGGTCCATCGAGTGCACGATGGTGACGATCACCTCCGCCATCGCCCGGCAGGCCGAGGTCGGCTCCTTGATCCGATAGACGACCAGCCGCTCCGCCGCCGCCTCGATGTAGTCCAGCACGTCGTCGAGCCGCGTGGCCAGATCGTGGATGTCCTCGCGGTCGATGGGAGTGATGAAGGTCGTGTTCAGGCGCTTGACCACCTCGTGGGTGATCTGGTCGCCCTGGTGCTCGACCTCCTTGATGGCGTGGGCCTTGGCGCGGGCGTCGGAAAAGGTATGGACCAGCTCATGCAGGAGGCTGGCGGCCCGGATGATGTATTGGGACTGCTGCTCGAAGAGGTCGAAGAAGCGGACTTCCCGCGGTATGAGGCTAAACATGATCAGATCACCGTCGAGTGTAACGAAAATCGCCGGCCTCCGCCACTCTGGAGACACGTCGCCGGCACCTGGCGCCGACATCGAGAGGGACGCGGACTATTCGGACACGTCCCCGGCCACCGACTCCGACTTCAGCAGCGCGCGGGCGACCTCGACCATGGGCCGGCGTCCGTCCATGGCCGCGCGGCGCAGCCGGCGGAAGGCGTCGTCTTCGGACAGCGCGAAGCGGGCCATCAGCGTGCCCTTGGCCCGCTCAATGAGCTTGCGGTCCTCCAGCCGCTGCTTGAGCGCCCGCGCTTCCCGGAAGCGCGCAATCGCCAGTTCGAGGGTGGGGGCCAGCTCCGCGTGGCGGAGCGGCTTGAGCAGGTACGCCATGACGCCCGCAGCACGCGCCCGCTCGACGAGGTCGGCGCCGGAGCGACTGGTGAAGAGAACCACCGGGCACCCCTCGGCGGCCGCCACCTGGGCCGGGATCTCTATGCTGTCGCCGTCGGACAGGCCGACGGCGAAGATCGCGACGTCCGGCCGGGCGCGCCGCAGCAGCGCCCGTGCGTCGGCACCGCGCCCGGCCTCGCCCGCGACGTCACCCCCGGCCGCGGAGATGGCCGCCCGCAGTTCGGCCCGCGATCGTTCATGGTCGTCGAGGATGGCGACCCGCCAGCGCGGAGTCCTGCTCACGACGGAGAAAGCCGCGCAAGCGGGATGCCAGAGGCGGCAAGCGAAAAATCGCGCGCTTAGGCAGACCCCGGGATTGATGGCTGCCCGCGCCTTTAGCAGGGCGATCCCGGCTGCCTCTTCCGCGAGCAGCGGGTCCCAGAACGCCACGGCCCCGACGACGCATCCCGGGGCCGCTGCTTCGACCGCGGGCTCTGCCCGCGCACTCGATGATCGAACCGGTGGGGGGTGTCGGGGGGAGCGACGCCCCGGCGATCCGTCCCCGCGGTAGCTGCTTCGAGCGCGGGCTCGGCCCGCGCCCTCGACGATCGAACCGGTGGGGGGTGTCGGGGGGAGCGACGGCCGCTCCCCCCGACGTCAATCAGATGTCGAAGTACAGCGCGAACTCCCAGGGATGCGGGCGCAGCCGGACGGGATCGACCTCGTTCTTGCGCTTGTAGTCGATCCAGGTCTCGATGACGTCCGGCGTGAAGACATCGCCCTTGAGCAGCCAGTCGTGCGACTTCTCGAGGTTGTCGAGGACGATATCGAGCGCGCCGGGAAGCTGCTTGATCTTCTTGGCCTCGTCCGGCGGCAGCTCGTAGAGGTCCTTGTCGACGGGCTTGCCGGGATCGATCTTGTTGGCGATGCCGTCGAGCCCCGCCATCAGACACGCCGAGAACGACAGATACGGATTGCACGTGTTGTCGGGCGTGCGGAACTCGATCCGCTTGGCGCCCTCCGACCTCGAGTATACCGGGATGCGGACGCACGCCGAACGGTTGCGCTGACTATAGACCAGGTTGATCGGCGCTTCGTACCCCGGCACCAGCCTCTTGTAAGAGTTCGTCGACGGCGCGATCAGGGCCAGCAGTGCCGGTGCGTGCTTGAGGATGCCGCCGATGTAGTAGAGGCAGTTCTTTGAAATATCGGCGTAGCCGCCACGCTCGTAGAAGAGATTCTTGCCGTTCTTCCAGATCGACTGGTGGGTGTGCATGCCAGAGCCGTTGTCCTGGAAGAGCGGCTTGGGCATGAAGGTGGCGGTCTTCCCCCACTTCCGCGCGGTGTTCTTGGCGCAGTACTTGTACCAGAGGACCTTGTCGGCCATCTTCGTCAGCGTGTCGTACCGCATATCGACTTCGGTCTGGCCGGCGGTCGCAACTTCATGATGGTGCACTTCGATCCTGACGCCGACGCTCTCGAGGGCCAGGACCATGTCCGACCGGATGTCCTGGAACTTGTCCATCGGCGGCACCGGGAAGTAGCCCTGCTTGTAGCGCGGCTTGTAGCCGAGGTTCGGCTGCTCCGCCGAGCCTTCCTTCCCCGAGTTCCAGAACCCGGCCTCGGAATCGATGAAGTAGTACCCCGAGTTGTAGTTCTGGTCGAACCGGATCGAGTCGAAGAAGAAGAACTCCAGCTCGGGACCGATGTAGACGGTGTCGGCGATGCCGCTCTTCTTGAGATGAGCCTCGGCCTTCTGCGCGATGTAGCGCGGATCGCGCGTGTACCACTTGCCGGTCACGGGATCCTTCACGTTGCAGATGAGGACCAGCGTGGGGACGGCGGTGAACGGATCCATCGCGGCCGTTTCGGGATCCGGAATGAGCAGCATGTCGGATTCGTCGATGGTCTGGAATCCGCGGATGGACGAGCCGTCGAAGCCCAGGCCCTCCTCGAAGATGTCCTCTTTCAACTCGGAGACTGGTATCGAAAAGTGCTGCCAGAGGCCGGGCAGGTCGATGAAGCGGAGATCGACAATCTTGGCGCCTTTCTCCTTGGCCAGCTTGAGGACATCCTTCGGCGTCATGAACTCCTTCTCCTCTCTACGTTGAGGTCGGCCATCAATGCCGGACCCGGCGGGCCGTCGTGTCCGCCGGGCCCAAATACCTTAGTGAACTCGCGCGACAAAATCAAGGCGCCCTCCGCCCGGGCCTCAGTGCGCCACCCGCGCCTTGGCCTCGGCCGCCCGCACGGCCTCCGAAATCGCGCCGCCGCCCACGAACTCGCCGTACGAGCCCCCGCCCAGCGTGTAGGCCGTCTCCGAGTGCTGGGAGAGGTCGAGCCCGGCCATCTCGGCTTCCTCGCTGACCCGCAGCCCCATGATGGCATCCAGAACCTTCAGGATGATGAACGTCCCCACGAAAGCCAGCACCCAGGAGGCGATGACGGCGATGATCTGGGCCTTCATCTGCCCGGGGTTGCCGTAGAAGAGTCCGTCAGCTCCGTCAGGATTGATCAACTTGGTGGCGAAGAGCCCGGTGGCGATGGCTCCCCAGGTGCCGCCAATTCCGTGGACCCCTACCACGTCCAGCGAGTCGTCGTAGCCGAGCTTCGCCTTCAGATTGCAGGCGTTGTAGCAGAGGAAGCCCGCCACAGCCCCGATGACGATGGATGCCATCGGGTTCACAAACCCAGACGCGGGTGTGATCGCCACTAGCCCGGCCACGGCCCCGGAGGCCGCACCCAGCACCGTGGGCTTGCCCCGCATGGCCCACTCGGTGAGCATCCACCCGAGCGCGGCAGCGGCCGTGGCGGTATTGGTCACCACGAATGCGCTGGTCGCGAGCTTGCCGGCCGACACCGCACTTCCGGCGTTGAAGCCGAACCAGCCGAACCAAAGGAGTGCGGCGCCCGAGACGGTCAGGGGGAGGTTGTGGGGCGGCATGGGCTCACGGCCGTACCCCTTGCGCCGGCCGATGACCAGGGCCGCCGCCAAGGCCGAGATGCCGGAGCTGATGTGAACGACCGTACCGCCGGCAAAATCCAGGGCCCCCAGGCTCCCCAGCCACCCGCCCTTGCCCCAGACCCAGTGGGCCAACGGGTCGTAAATGAAGGTCGCCCAGGCCAGCGTGAAGACGATGAAGGTGGAAAACTTCATCCGCTCGGCGAAGGCCCCGGTAATCAGGGCCGGGGTGATCACCGCGAACATGAGCTGGAAGACCATGTACGCCTGGTGCGGGATCGTATCGCTGTACGGACCAGGATCAAGGCCAACCCCCCTGAGGCCGATCCACTCAAGACCGCCGATGATCCCGCCCTTGTCGGGCCCGAAGGCCAGGCTGTACCCCCAGAGCACCCACTGCACGGAGATCAGCGCCAGGATGATGAAGCTCTGCATGATGGTCGCCAGGGCGTTCTTCTGGCGGACCATCCCGCCATAGAACAGCGCCAGCCCCGGCGCCGTCATGAGGAGCACGAGCGCCGAGGAGGTGAGGACCCACGCCGTGTCGCCAGAGTCGATCTTGGAAGCAGGCGGCGCGGGCGCCGCTGACGGGGCGCCGGTCGCGGGCGCCGGCGCGGCGGGAGTCGCCGGGGTCTGGGCCAGGGCGGCGGCGACGCACACCATGAGCACGAGCGCCATTGCTAGTGCTAGCGTCAATCGCTTCACGTCTCTCTCCTTTTGCCAGTCGCGGCGCTTCGTCGCGCCGGACCCGTTGGCGATCCGAACTCGTCGCTGCGGCTAGAGGGCGCTCTCGTCGCGCTCGCCTGTGCGGATGCGAATCGCCGTCTCCACCGGGAGAACGAAGATCTTCCCGTCGCCGATGTTGCCCGTCTTGGCAGCGCCGGCGATGACGTCGGCCACCTTGCCGACGAGGTGGTCGGGCACGACGACCTCGACCTTGATCTTGGGCAGGAAGTCGACCGTGTACTCGCCGCCCCGGTACAGCTCGGTGTGGCCTTTCTGGCGGCCGAAGCCCCTCACCTCCGAGACCGTCATCCCGATCACGCCGATGCCGGTCAGCGCTTCCTTGACGTCGTCCAGCTTGAACGGCTTGATGACCGCTTCGATCTTTTTCATCGCTGGCCCTCCAGACGACAGCGATCGAGCAATGAACGTGCCGAACACGGCGACGGTGAGAAAGCCCGCGCCGAATCGACGGTTGGCGCCGGCGGTGCGCCGAGCGCGGAACCGATTCGTGCCTAGCGAATAGGCACGGCCGCCGCCAGTGCCCGCCGTTCGAGCGGGGCAAAACGCGTGGGGAACGTGTGGAGACTGACGGCGGCGACTGCCCGCAAAGCGGGCACGAGTCGATGGATGCCCACGATCAGGGCATCCGCCGAACGTCACGGCATCTCGTAACTCCCCGCGATGGCGACGCTGTATCTCCGCGCTGCCTTCGGCACGCTAGTTGCTCCGCGCAGGAGCGAGCTGCGACGGCGGACGTCGCGACCCGGGCAATGGCGCCTGAGACGGCGCCATTAATTTTTCCGGTTGAGACGCTCCGAACCGGGCCCAGACCACCGCGAGCGGCTCACCACGAAGCAGAGGGGGACAGGCATGAGCGAGGAGAGATCGACGAAGGCGGTGTATGGCATCGCGCGCCGTGGCGTCGTGGCGGGTGCGGTGGCGCTTATCGTGGGTTGCGCCATGGCGTTCGGGGGCTGGGCGCTGGCACAGGAGAAGAAGCCGGGCGACGCACCGGCCGCGCCGGCGGCGGCCACGCCCGTGCCGAAGCCGGACCCAGGCGGGACGGCCACCGGAACCATCGCCGACGTGCCCGCGAAGGACGCAGGAAAGCCGACGCTCGCCGAGGTGGCGGACGCCGTCGGTCACAATCGCGTGGCCATCAACATCATGTGGACCCTGATCACCGGCTTCCTGGTCATGTTCATGCAGGCCGGCTTCGCGCTCGTGGAGACCGGGTTTACCCGGGCGAAGAACGTCGCCCACACGATGATGATGAACTTCATGGTCTACGCCATCGGGATGACCGGGTACTGGATCATGGGGTTCGCGCTGCAGATGGGCGGGCTGGGCCCGATCAGTACGATGGGCAGTACCGGCGTGCTGGACAGCGAGTTCACGCTCACGCTCTTCG
>MNEF01000073.1 GCA_001917535.1 Candidatus Rokubacteria bacterium 13_1_40CM_69_27 | reverse complement strand
TGGCCTCGTGGACGACGCCGGGCAGGGCGATCTCGCCGACGACGCGGTTGGTCGTCGTGTCGATCTTGAGGATCGCCTTGTTCTCGCCGGCCGCGGCGTAGAGCGTCTTGCCGTCGGCCGTGAGCGCGAGCCCCATGGCGTCGCCGCCGCCGTGGACGATCCGCCCGACGATCGCGCGGGTCGCGGTGTCGATCACCGTCACGTCGCCGGCCGTCTCGCCGGAGACGTAGAAGATCCGGCCGTCGCGGGTGAAGACGCCGTGGGCCGGCCAGGTGGACACCTCGATGCGTCCCTCCACGCGCTCGGCCTTGAGGTCGTAGATGATCACCTCATCGTTGCTGGTCTCGCTCGACCAGTCGAGCACGTAGAGGTAGCGGCCGTCGGGGGTGAAGGCGAGGTTGTAGGGGTTGCCGCCGATCTTCACCCGCTTGACGAGCTTGCGGCCGTCCGGGTCCACGATCCCCAGATCGCGGCTCTTGTCGTAGACGACCCAGGCGAGCTTGCCGTCCGGCTGGAAGACGATGCGGTTGGGCTTGCCCCGGCCGAGCGGGATGGCGCCCACCACCTCGAGCGTGGTCGTGTCGATGATGGAGACCGAATCGGACTTCGTGTTGGTGACCAGGAGGGTAGCCGCTCCCGCCGGCCCCGCGGCCAGGGCGGCGGTCCAGGCGGCGACCACGATCGGCGCGATCCGCGATGTCACCCCGGACTCCTCCTCACGGGATCCTGTCGACTGCCGTCACCAGCACGTCGGGCGGCGTCCCGCGCACGGTAAATCGTACCGCGTCTCCGACCTGGAGTCCGTCGTAAATCTTGGGCGAGGCGGCCCGGAAGCCCATGGTCATGGGCGCCATGTAGCCGGGGATCTCCTCGTGGCTCAGGACCATCAGGTTGATGTCGGGCAGGATGGCGCGCACGACGCCCCGGACCCGCCACTCGCGCTGGCCGACGGCCGGCGCGGCGCGGGCCTGCGCCAGCTCGCGTTCGAGCCGCTCCGTCCGGCGTCCCCACCAGAGGTAGCCCCCGCCGATGCCCAGGGCCAGGGCCAGGTTGACGAGGAGCACGACCTTCCAGAGTCGCATCAGTGCACGTGCTCGTCGGCGGCCGGGGTCGCCGCCTTCTCCTGGTTGAGCTCCTGGATGTCCGCGAGCAAGAGGTTGAGCTCGCGAACCGGCGCCGTCTCCGGCGCCCACCGGGCCCGCACGTAGCCCTGCCGGTCGATCAGGAACTCGGCGTGCGGGGCTCGCGCGAACAGGCCGTAGGCGGCGGCGATCTCGCGCGCTCCTTCGGTGACGATCGGGAACAGGATCAGTGGATCGGCGCCGAGCCGCCGGATGGCGTCGGGCGCGGCGTCGCCGGGCACCGCGACCACCTCGACGCCCAGGAGAGCGAGGACGTTGTAGTTGGCGGCGAGCTGGGCCAGGCGCGGGCGGGAGTCGGGCAGGGTGTAGAGCACGAGCAGCACGATGCGCCGACCGCGATAGTCCTTCAACGCGCGGGCGGGCGTCGGGCCGACGGCGAAGGTGAAGTCCGGGGCGACCAGCCAGGGTCGACCCGGCTCGACACCGGGGCCCAGCGTGCGCGCCGCCGTGTCGGCGCCGAGCGCGCGGACGAAGTTCACCAGGTCCCACCGCGCCTCGGCGCCGAGCCGATCGCCGAAGGCCGGCATCGCCGCGCGCGGGATTCCCCCGGTGATCCACCAGAACAGATCGCCGGCGGTGTGCTGGGCGGTGTGCGGCGAGCGCAGATCGGGGGGACGACGCGGCAGCGTCGCGGCGCGGTCGCCGTCTCCGGCGCCGCTCCGGCCGTGGCAGGCGGCGCAGTGCTCGCGATAGAGGCGGGCGCCCTGGGCGATGGACGCCGCCTGATACGGCACGCGCGGGCGCACGTACGTCGTCGGGTACGCGTCGATCGCCAGCGGTGGCAGGCCCAGCCCCAGGCCCAGGCCCGCCAGGACCGCCGCGCTGGCGAGCCATGGCCCGCGGCGGGATCGGATGACCAGCGCGGCCAGCGCGGCCGCCATGCCCACCACCGCCACCTGCGAGCCGATCAACGCGCGCAGCCGAAGCTCGGGCGCGCTCTGGAGCGCCCCCAGCGAAAGCCGGAACGCGAACGGCCAGTCCGGCTGCTGGTGGCGGGCGGGTGGCGTCATCCCCAACGCGGCGCCGATCGCGACCACGAGTAGCGCGAGCATCGCCTCGGCGGTCACGAAGCGCGCGAGCCGCCGCATCGCCGGCCGGCCCACCGTCGCCGCCTCGCCGGAGAGCGCCGGAACCAGGCGCCGCCGGTTCACGGCCGCCAGCGCGAGGATCGGGAGCAGGAGACCGAGCTTGGCGAGGAGCAGGCGCCCGTAAGGAGTTCCCACGAGGGCGGCGACGCTGCCGATCTGGGTGACGACGTTCCCCGTCCCCGAGACGACGAGCGCCACGACCGCCGCGAGGGCCAGGCGGGAGAACCGGCGGGCGGCCAGCACCGCGTAGGGACGCGCGTCCGCACCCTCTTCGCGGCTCGCCGCGCGCAGCAGCAACGCGAGCGGCAGGAGGCCGCCCACCCAGATCCCCGTCGCCAGCAGGTGGACCGCGTCGATGGTGACCGCCGGCCACGGGTCGGGCTTGACGGCGGCGGCGTGACCGCCGGCGGCGACGAGTCCGAGCGCGCCCGCGCCGAGGACCAGCGCCTGGCCCCGCCCGGCGACCCAGTCCAGGGGCCGGTCGACGTCCGCCCTGAGGCTGACGAGGGCGAAGAGCAGCAGCAGCACGCCGTGACGCACCAGCCACACGTGGCCGGCCTGGGTCTCGAACAGGACCAGTGCGAGCGTCCGGCCTTCGAAGGCCGCAGCGGCGCGCCCGGACAGATATGCGGCCTGGTAGGCCAGCAGCAGGGCCCCGCTGGCGAGCGCCAGGAGGACCAGACGGCGCAGCCAGCGGAGCACGTGGTCCTCCCACGCCCGCGCGGTCGGCCGGTCGGAGCGGCCGCCGACGAGCAGCACGGCGCAGGCGCCCACGACGGCGACGGCCAGGGCCAGATGGGCCCAGCGGGCGAGGAATCCCAGCGTTTCGAGGCTCATGCGTCGGTCACGACGCGATCGTGAAGGTGAACTCGCCTTCGGTGACGTGGGTGTCCACGGACACGACGCGCCAGAGCACTCTGTAGGTGCCGGCCGGCAGCAGCGAGAGCGTGATGCGGAGCAGGGCCGGGTTGTCGGCATCCACGCGGCCGTCGGCCCGATCCACCTGCCGTCCGTCCGCATCGACGACGCGAATGGTGCTGAAGGCCGGCTCGAGATTTTCGGTGAACCAGAGCTTGACCTCGCTCGGCGCCGTGCTCACCGTGCTGCCGACCCGCGGGTCGGCCCGATCGAGAACCGCGTGAGCGGCCGCCCCCAGGACCCCGGAGAGCAAGACGGGCAGGGCCAGGCTGGCCGCCGCGATCATCCGTTTCGTCATCGGCCGAAGAGCGGTCGCCCCCCGCGCATCAGAAGCGCAGAATCGCGCGCAGGCCGGCGCCGCATGCGGGGATTGTACGCGGCCTCCGGTGTATTCTCATCCCGATGTCCGGAAGCTCCGCCCCGCCGATCCGCGCGATCTTCTTCGACGCCGGCAACACCCTGCTGAGGATGAACTACCCGGTGATCGCCGCCGAGCTCGCCGCGCGCGGGGTCCGCGTGACGCCGGAGCACGTGCAGCGGGCGGAGTGGCGCGCCCGGGTGCGGCTGGACGAGACGCTGCTGTCCCGGCGGGCGCCGGGCTCCTCCACCGAGACCACGACCACCGCGGGCCGGTACTTGCAGCTCATGCTGGAGGAGCTGGGCGTCGCCGACGAGGCGATCGTCCGCGGCCTCACCGAGTGGCGCCGCGCTTACAACCCGCCCGTCGGTCTCTGGAACCTCCGCGATCCCGACGCGCCCGCGGCCCTGTCGCTGGTGCGCGGCGCCGGGCTCCGGGCCGCGGTCATCTCGAACTCCAACGGCTCCGTCCACTCGATCCTCGAAGCGCTGGGCCTGGCCGCCCACCTGGACTTCGTGCTGGACTCGTTCCTGGTGGGGGTCGAAAAGCCGGACCCTCGGATCTTCCGCCTGGCGCTGGAGCGCGCCGGAGTCGAGCCCGCTCAGGCGGTGTATGTCGGCGACCTCTACTCGGTCGACGTGCTGGGCGCGCGGGCCGTCGGCATGGGCGCGGTGCTGCTGGACCCGGGCGGGTGCTGGGGCGCGCGCGACTGCCCGGCGGCGCCCGATCTGATCGCCGCGGTCCGCATGGTCGTCGACGGCGGCTGGGCGTAGAGCTCGCCGCCGACGGGGAAGGACGAGGCGCGCGTCGGCGTGAGCGCCGCTCGAGCGCGGGCTCGGAGGGGGCCGTTACGTCGGCCCCCTCCCAGCGAGCTAGGAGCGTGTCGGAGTAATCACCATGTCGAGCGCGGGCTTCGCCCGCGCAATCCTGCCTGGGGGAGGTTTCGGAGGGGGCCGTCGAGGCCCCCTCCGAGTGACCTAGTCGGGAAGGGTGATGAACGGGTAGCGGCGGAGCGCGTCGTAGATGACGCGCTTCATCTCGTCGATCTCACCCTCGGTCCGGGCCTCGAAGCGCAGGGTGAGGTAGGGGTTCGTGTTGGACGCCCTGACCAGGCCCCAGCCGCCTCCCGGGAAGAGCACGCGGGCGCCGTCGATGTCGATCGTCTGGTAGCGTTGCCGGAGCTCGCGAGTGAGCTCATCGATCACGCGGAACTTGTCGGCGTCGGGACACATCGCCTTCAGCTCGGGGGTCGCGTGCAGGTGCGGTACCGAGGCGAAGAGGCGCGACAACGGCTCCGCGCTCCGGGCGGCGATCTCGATGATCTTGCAGGAAGCCAGGATGCCGTCGTCCACGCCGTAGTAGTTCTCGGCGAAGAACATGTGCCCGCTCACCTCGCCTCCCAGGAGGATCCCGTCCTCGCGCATCTTGCGCTTGAGGTGCGAGTGGCCGGTCTTCCACATCACCGGCACGCCGCCGCGCGCGCGGATCTCGTCCACCAGCAGCTGGGAGGACTTGACGTCGAAGACGATCTTCTCCCCGGGGCGCCGGGCCAGGAGGTCGCGCGCGAGCAGGACGAGCACCAGGTCCGCCTCGTGTCGCTGGCCCCGCTCATCGACGATGCCCACGCGGTCGGCGTCGCCGTCGTACGCGACGCCGAGGTCGGCGCCCACCTCCACCACCCGGGCCTGGAGGTCCACCACGTTCTCGGGGTCTTCCGGATCGGGCAGGTGGTTCGGGAAGCGTCCGTCCGATTCGCAGTGCAGCTCGATGACCTCGCAGCCGATCCGCCGCAGCAGCTCGGGCGCATAGAGGCCCGCCACTCCGTTGCCGGCATCGGCCACCACGCGAAGCCGCCGCGGCAGCCGCACCAGGCGCTCCACGGTGGCGAAGTAGTCGTCGCGCGGGCTGCGCGCCTCCAGCGTTCCCTGGCCGCCGTCGTAGTCCCCCGCCTCCACCATCGTGCGCAGCGCCTGGATCTCGTCCTCGGACAATGGCGCGGCACCGGCCCAGACCATCTTGACGCCGTTGTACTCGATGGGGTTGTGGCTACCCGTGATGTTGGCGCCGCCGTCGAGCTTCCAGTGGGCCGTGGCGAAGTAGAGGATGGGAGTCGTGACCAGCCCGACGTCGACGACGTTGATGCCGGCGGCCCGCACGCCCTCGACGAAGCCGGCCTTCAGCTCCCCCGAGGACAGGCGGTTGTCCTGTCCCACCGCGATCGCTCGGCCGCGCCGGCGGCGGAGGAGCGTTCCGTAGGCCCGGCCGACCTCGCGAAACACCTCGGGCTTGATGTCGCTGTCGAGGCGCCCCCGGACGTCGTAGGCGCGGAAGATGTGCGGGTTCAGCATTTGTCTCGTCCCCGATCCTGGGATATCGTGAACCGGTTTCTGGAGAGTACCATGACCGCCCCCTGGCGCCTCGCCGGCGACTTCGTCGTCTCGTGCAACTGCGACGTCTTCTGCCCCTGCGTGCCGTCGCTGGGCAAGGCACGTCCGACCCACGGCGCCTGCTACTCGTGGTTCGGCTACCACGTCCGCGAAGGCCGGATCGGCGAGGTCACCGTCGCCGGCCTCGACGTGGTGATGATGCTGGAGGTGCCGGGTCGCATGGAGGAGGGCAACTGGACGGAGGCGTTTTACTTCGACGAGCGCGCGAGCCCCGCCCAGCGCGACGCCCTGGGCCAGGTGCTGGGCGGGCAGGCCGGCGGCCCCATCGGCTGGACCTCGCTGATGGTCGCGCGCGTGCTCGAGCCGCGCATCGTGCCGATCCGGTACACCGCGTCGGAAAGGGCGTGGCGGTTCGAGGTCCCCCGGATCCTCGAGGGCAGCATCGAGGCCGAGCCGGGCCTGACCGGCGATGGGCTCGTCCGCCTCACCAACACGCGCTACTGGATGGCGCCTGACGTCGTCGTCGCCCACGGCACGACGAGCCGCTTCCGCGACCACGGCCGCAACTGGAATCTTTCCGGCCGGAGCGCCGAGTACGGACGTTTCGAGTGGTCGGGGCCGTAGCCGTGAGATGATCGTCTCATGGCGATGTCCGACGCCGTGCGCGCCCTCCTCGAGCAGGCCGCGGCCGGCATCGTGATCGCCTCTTCCGACGCACGGGCGCCCCTGCGGGAGATGCGGCGCGGGCTCGCCCGCGCCGGCGGCGTCGTCGTCCAGTATCCGGCGCTGCTCGAGCACGCGCGGTGGATGGGCGATCTGCCGCCCGGAGATCCACGCGTCGTGGACGCGCGGGGCCGGATGACGCCGCCGCCGCTCCGGCCGTGGATCGAGCGGGTCGATCTCAGCCGCTTCTACGCCATGCGGGTGCCGCGCACCTACATCCGCTGTCTCGTTGACGCCGCCGGGCCGCCCGCGAAGGCGGCGGAGTACGCGGCCCGCCTCGGCGTCACCCCCATCGACCTCGACACCGCGCACGGGCCGATGCTCTCGGACCCGGCCGCGCTGGTACGAATTTTGGAGCGCCTATGACCGACGACGCGGAGCTGAGGGAACGCACGAAACGCACGGCGCGCCTGCTCTTCCACTCGCTCAAGAGCGGCGTGGGCTTCGAGACGTGGAAGCGATTCGACCGGATGCTGGCCCGCCAGCTGTCGATGTTCTTCACGGGCACGCTCTACAGCCGCGAGGTGCTCTCGCAGAAGCAGCGCGAACTGTGCGCGGTGGCGTCGCTGACGGTCCTGTACCGGCCGCGCGAGCTCCACGCCCACATCCACGCCGCGCTCAACGTCGGCGCCACCCGCCCGGAGGTGGCCGAGACCATCTTCCAACAGGTCACCTATGGCGGGATGCCGGTGGTGGTGGAGGCGCTGGAGGTCTACGCGCGGGTGCTGGAGGAGCGCGGCGAGCCGTTCCCGGCCGAGGAGCGCTGATGGTCGAGCGGGCGCTGGAGGCGGCGGTGGAGGCGGCGCGGGCGGCCGGCGAGATCGCGCTCAAGTATTACCGGACCGGATTCGACGTGACGATGAAGCCCGATCTCTCTCCGGTGACCCAGGCGGACCGGGAAGCGGAGCGGGTGATCGTCGAGATCCTCGAGCGCGCGTTTCCCTCCTACGGCGTGCTCGGCGAGGAGTTCGGCGCCCGGGGCCCGCGCGAGCGGCGCTGGATCATCGATCCCATCGACGGCACCAGGAATTTCGTCCGCCGCATTCCGGTCTGGGCCACGCTGATCGGCCTCGAGGAGCAGGGGGAGATCGCGCTGGGGGTCATTTACAACCCGGTGACCGGGCAGCTCTATACGGCCCGGCGGGGGGGCGGGGCCTGGCTCAACGGCGAGCGGATTCGCGTCTCTGACGTCGCGGATCTCGCGGCCGCTCATCTCCTGCACGCCGATCTCAAGCTCCTGCGGCAGGCCGGGCATTGGGACGCCTTCGTCCGCTTGATCGACGCCACCGGCCGCCAGCGCGGCTTCGGCGACTACCTGGGCTACGCGCTGCTGGCCGAGGGCAAGGCGGAGATCTACGTCGAGGTGGATCTCAAACCCTGGGACCTGGCGCCCTGCAAGATCGTCGTCGAGGAGGCGGGCGGGCGCTTCACGGACTTCGCGGGCCGCTCCACGATCTACACTGGCACCGCGGTGGCCACGAACGGTCGTCTCCACGATTCGGTTCTCGCCCTGCTCCGGCCCTGAGGCGGACGACGCTCGTCATCCATCCCGGCGCGCTGGGGGACGTGCTGCTCGCGGTTCCCGCGCTCCGCGCGCTCAAGGCCGCCCAGCCGTCCGCCGCGGTGGTGCTGGCCGCCCAGCCGCGGATCGGCTCGCTGCTGGCGGCGTTGGGCGCCATCGACGCCCACCGGTCATTCGATGCGCTGGGGCTGGAGACCCTCTTCGTCGACGAGGGCCGGCCGGCCCGGGTGGAGGCGCTGGCGGCCGCCGCGCGCGTGGTGTGCTGGTTCGGCGCGCGCGACCCCGTGTTCGTGAACCGACTCGCGCAGACGGCGCCGGGAGCGATCGTGGCGCCGCCGGCGGGCGACGGGACGGTGGCGGTTTGGGAGCACCTGCTGCAGAACGTCGCCGCCCCGGCGGGGGACTGGTGCGGCGCGCTCTCCGTCCCGCCGGCGCTGCGGGCCGACGGGCACCGCGCGTTGCGAGCGGCGGGTTGGGACGGCGCGACGCCGCTCCTCATGGTGCACCCCGGGGCCGGCGGTCCCGGCAAGCGCTGGCCCGCCGTCGGATTCGCCCGCGCGCTGGACGGCGTCGTCGAGGACCGGCGCCTCAGCTTCGTCATCCACGCGGGGCCGGCCGATCGGGACGCTGCCACGGCGCTGGCGTCCGCGCTGGATGGCACGCCGCTCGTGCTGGAGGATCCGCCGCTGCCCGAGCTCGCCGGAGCGCTGTCCCACGCCGCCGCGTACCTCGGCAACGATTCGGGAGTCAGCCACCTCGCGGCCGCGGTGGGCGTCCGCTCGCTGATCCTGTTCGAATCCGCCAAGCTGGCCTGGCGACCGTGGTGCGTCGCCGCCCGCCCCCTGGTCGTCACCACGTCGGCGCTGGAGGCCGGCGACGTCGCGGCCGTCGGCGCGGGCGCGCGGGCACTGCTGGGCTAGCGGCCTGTCGGCGAATGGCGCGCGATCGCTGCGCCCACTGCTCTTCGGTTCGAGCGCCAGCTCCGCCGGCGCGACGCCATTGGGAAGGGTTGGGAGGGGGGCGTAACGTCCGCCCCCTCCGACTGAGCTAACGCCGCTCCGTGCGCCCACGACGCGGTCGGATCGGGCTCGTGCTAATGGGCGTCGTCATCGTCGCCGGCGGTATCGGCGTGGCGCTCGTCGAGCTGCTGCGTTTTCCCCGGGGGTCGATCTGGATCGTCGTGGCGGCGACGCTCGCGCTGGCAGCCTTCATCCGCGCGCTGACAGCGCGCAGGCGGTAAGCTCAGACTTTTTGTTCGTCCTGGCACGCGACCGTTCGAAGAGTTTCTGGACCGGCCCTCAAGGAGTTTGAGCAGCACGTCAGGCGCGAGCGGAGGGCTGAGGGAGCCCTCCCCCTCGCGGTCTCACCGGTCCGGCTTCTTCCAGACGCCCCGGTCGTGCATCAGCTTGATCTGGCGCTTGATGACCTTCTCGGCGTACTCGGCGTGCTTCATGGGCGCCCGCTTGAGGTAGAGGTTCTTCGGGTAGATCGGCTGCTCGTACAGGATCTGATAGAGCTCGGTGCGGAGGTCCTTCAGCCAGTTGTCCCACTGCGCGCGGGCGCGGTGGTCGCGCAGCGCCTCGATGTCGATGACCCCGCCCACGTAGGTGGAGCCGGCCCCGTAGTCCTGCCGGCCCACGATCTGGCCCCGGTAGTTGATGACGAACGAGCGTCCCCCGAAGGTGTCGATGGGCGTCGTCTCCTCGGGGAAGAGGTAATAGGTGCCCATGTTGGGGGCGACGATGTACAGGTTGTTGTCGAGCGCCCGGGCGCGGCTCTGGATCTCGAAGAACTCGTTGCCGGTGGCCGGGTGGGGATAGGAGGCGCGGTAGACGACCTCGGCACCGTTGAGGGCGAGCGCCCGCGCGTTCTCGGGATAGGATCCCTCGTTGGCCATCATGATCCCCAGCCGGCCGATCTCGGTGTCCGCCACCGGCCAGAACGCGTCGAGCGTTCGACCGTATTTCTCGATCCACCAATCGTAGACGTCATGCGGACAGACCGAGTGCTCGACGGGGAAGAGCGGCGAGACCTTGTGATGCTTGAGGATCACCTTGCCCTTGGGGTCGATGATGAAGCCCACGTTGAAGAAGCGATCCTGAAGATCGGGATGCCGCGCCTTGGCCTGGGCCATGATGAAGGCGTCGTACTCCCGGGCGATCTTGCCGAGGAATTCCGTCTCCTCGCCCGGAATGTCGATGGCGCCCTCGCGGGCGAATTGCACATGGTCCAGGTCCAGGACTTCGTCATTGAAGCCTTGAAGGGCGCCCTCCGGAAAGGCGATCAGCCGCACGGGCAGATCCAGGCTCGACAGCCAGGCGGCCGCTTTCACCAGGTGCGAGAGGTGCTCGAGGTTGATCTTGATGTCCTTGCGCTTGCGGATGCCGCGGACGGTGGGGATCAGCCCGACGGCCGTGTAGGGTTTGATCATGTGCTCGCTCCTCGGCTCGGCATCAAGGGTTCGCGGGGGGCCCGGCCCGTCGCCGCCAGGCGCCCGACGTCGTCGATGACATGCACCGCCAGCACGCCGGCGCGGTTGCGCACCGTCAGCTCGTGACGCGGGAAGGGGGCGGGGTCCAGGCCCGCGCGTAGAGCAACCTGCTCGGAGACCACCAGCGTGCAGCCGTACTCCTTCGTGAGCTGCTCCAGACGGCTGGCGACGTGTACGGTATCGCCGACGGCGGTGAGGGAGACGCCGGGGCCGTAACCCATCCGCCCGACGATCGCCGGTCCGACGTGGATGCCGATCCCGACCCGCAGCGGGGCCGGGAGCTCCTCGCCGAGCTGACGGTTCAGCCCTGTCAGGCTGGCCACGATCTCCCCCGCCGCGACGAGGGCCTGGCGGCACCCCTCTTCGGGACCGGCCTCCACGCCGAAGAGCGCCATCACCCCGTCGCCGGTGAACTGGTTGGCGATGCCGCCGGCCCCCGAGATCGCGGCCCCGACGGCCTCGAAGTACCGGTTCAGGATGAAGACGACGTCGTAGGGCAGCTTGTGCTCGGCGATCCACGTGAATCCTCTTATATCCGCGAAGAGCACGGCGAGCTCCTGCTCCCGTCCTCCCCGATGGTCGGTCTGCGTGGCCGCTTCGCTCGGTCCGGCCGTGGCCGGCAAGACGGGCACGACGGAGACGTCGGCGGTCGGGCGGAGCTGGCAGGCCAGCCGCACGTTGGGCGGCGCGCCGACGCGTTGAAGGACCCGCAGCTCCGCCGCGCTGGCGGGCGGCAGGGACGACAGACCGCCGACGATGCGGACGCGGCAGGTGGAGCATCGGCCGCGTCCCCCACAGACCGAGGCGTGCGGGATCCCCGCCCGCCGGCTCGCCTCCAGGACGGTGAGCCCCTGGGGCACGGTCACGATCCGGTCCCCGGGGTACGTGATCCGGATGGCCCGCCGGCGCTCATAGAGCTGCCTGGCCGCGCGGGCGGCGAGGACGAGGCCGAGCGCCGCGCCGAAGCCCGTGAGGATCCGAAAGCGGATGTGCTCGAGTGCCTCACGCTCGGCCGCGCTTCGCGCGCCGGTGGCGCGCACGACGGCTTCGGTCCAGCCCGGCTCGCGGGCGAGCCGGTCGATCTCGCGGCCGGCCTGGACGAAGCCCAGCAGCGCCAGCACCGGCAGCAGCAGCCCGACGGCGAAGAGCCCCCCGGCTACGCGCCGGTACCGCGGCCGCAGGCGCAGCCAGAAATGCAGTCCCATGCATCCGTGGGCCCAGGCGATCACCAGCAGGATGGCCTGGCGGACACCGTTCTCGGGCGCCTGGTGCCAGAGCGCCAGGACGACGCGCGTGTACGAGTCGGTGACGTCGAAAAAGGAATGGGCCACGCGCGTGCCCACGATGTGCGAGGCCAGCAGGGGCGGGATGGCCAGGCCGAGGACGAGCTGGGTCGCTTCCCAGGCCGGCATCCGCAGATGGCGACGCCGGTACAGCGCCCAGAGCCCCAGCAGCAGGTGGATGACCAGGGCCGAGTAGAGGGCGGCGGTCGCCAGCGGGTTCCGCCAGAGCAGCAGAAACCACGCGCGTCCCGCCTCCATGGCCCCCAGCGAGATCAACCCCAGCGCGTGGTTCGACAGATGGGTCGCGAGGTAGGTGAGCAGGACCAGGCCGGCCCCGAGCCGCAGACGCCGCCCGAGCGAAGTCGACATCGAGGAGTCTACGGTCGGACGATGGCGATCAGGCCGGCGGCCGTGCGGGGTTCGATCATGCGTGCGCTCCTTGAGTGCTCTCGACCGGCAACGCGCCCGAGTATGTCGTGGGCCGGGAGCCACCGTCAATGCCGGTTGGGAGTCGTGAGCCTGAGCGTTTGCCGGTATGCCTATTAGATCTATAATGTATGCGTCTTTTCTGGAGGCGAGTGATGTCGCGGCAGGCAACGCTCAAGCGTAAGTCCTTTTTCGTCAACGAGGGCTCGCTGCAACGGGCCCGCAAGCTGCTGGGTGTAGGCACCGACGCCGAGGCCGTCCGACTGTCGGTGGACCGAGTGGCAGAAATGGAGGCATTCTGGCGATTCATGCGGAAGAGCCGGCGGTCATTGAAGCCGGGAAGCTTCAGGGCGCCCTGAGGTGGCGTGGGCGATCATCGACACCAGCGTTTACGTCGGTCACTGGGAACGGGGCCTCCATGACGACCTGTTGGCCGAGGTGCGGAAAGGCTTCGTGATCCGGCACTCGGCCGTCGTCCTGTCCGAGCTTCGGCGTGGAGCCCGCACACGCGAAGCAGAGCGGCGCGTCGCCGGCCTCTTCCGGCTGGCGCAGCCCTGCTGGGAGCCGAGTGTCTCCGACTGGTGGGAGGCAGGACACCTCATCCGGAGCGTGGGCGACGCCGAGGGGTGGGAGACGGCCAAGCGCAGGGACTTTCAGAACGACGCGCTGATCGGGCTGACCGCGCGACGTCAGGGAGCCGTGGTGGTAACGGCCAACTGGCGAGACTTCGATGTGCTGGCCGAGGAGCTTGGCATCACGGTTATCGGGCCTTGAGGCGGCGTCGCTGAATCAGCGACCTCGCTGTTGAACTTGACGGGTGCGCGAAGCTACGACGCGGTGCCGAGTCTACGGGCCAGGCCTGCGCCGTCACTTCGCTCCGCCCTGCTGGCGCTCGACTTCTTCCATGATCAGGGTGTTGAGGTCGTCGATCAGCTTGGCGCGCTCGACGCGCCCGTCGTTCTTGATCATCTCGCGGATGCGGGCCGGGCGCGCCGACAGCATCGCCAGCGTGGTGCCGATGGCCACGGCTTCCTCGATCGAGTGGGTCACGAAGAGGATGGTGCGGCCGGTCTCTCGCCAGATGCGGCGCACCTCGTTCTGCATGATGCGGCGGTTCTGGGCGTCGAGGGCGCCGAAGGGCTCGTCCATGAGCAGCACGTCGGGCTCGACCGAGAGCGCCCGGGCGATGGCCGCCCGCTGGCGCATGCCGCCGCTGACGCGGCTCGGGTAATAGTCCTCGAAGCCGGCCAGCCCTGCCACGCGGAGATGGCGGGTGGCCGCGGCCTCGCGCTCGCGCGCCGACAGGCCCAGCGGCTTGAGGACCAGCGCCACGTTCTGGCGGAGGCTCAGCCAGGGCAGGAGGCGGTCCTCCTGGAAGACCACGCCGACCTTGCGGTCGTGGCGCCGGTCGGCGACGACCGGTTGGCCGTCGAGTAGCACGCGGCCGCGGGTGGCGGGCTCGAGGCCGCCGATGATGCGCAGGAGTGTCGTCTTGCCGCAGCCGTTGGGCCCGAGCAGGCAGAGGAACTCGCCCGCCTCCACCGTGAACGATACCCGGTCGAGGACCGGGATGAGGAAGTCCTTGCCCACGCCCTCGACGGCGAGCTTCACCGCCATCGGGCGACCCGCCGGGAGACGGCGTCGAAGACGAGCTTGTCCGTCGCCATCATGACCAGAATCATGACCAGCGCCCAGACGAAGACCATCTGGGTGGCCAGGATCTCACGGCTGTAGTTCATGATGTAGCCGATGCCCGAGGTGACGCCGAAGATCTCCGCCACCACCGACACCTTGAGGGCCAGGCCGAAGCCGACCTTCATGCCCGCCACCAGATAGGGCAGCGTGGAGGGAATGACGATCGCGACGAACTTCTCGCGACCGTTGAGCCGGTAGACGTCGCCCATCTCGAGCAGCCGCCGGTCCACGTTCTCCACGCCCTCCACGATGTTCGCGGCCACCACCGGCAGCGTGATCATGAACGTCGTGAAGATCGGCGCCCAGTTGGAGAGCCCGAACCAGATGATGGAGATGACGATCCACACGAAGACCGAGGTGGCGTTGAGGACGGCCAGGGCGTCGCGGACGATGTCGCGGGCCACCCGGGAGAGGAAGGCGGCCAGCCCGAGGAGGACGGCGACGCCCACGGCGCCCCCGAAGCCCACGGCGATCCGGTAGAGCGACGCCCCGGTGTGCTTCCAGATCTCGCCGCTCAGCAGAATGTCGACGAAGCCCCGGGCGACCGCCCAGGGCGAGGGGAGGACGTAGGCGCCGTACCGCCACGAGAGGAGCGTCCACCCGGCGAAGACGAGCGCCGCCACGGCGAGCGTCGGAACGTGGAGGCGGGCCGCCCAGCGCCTGGCGCTCACCCCTGGTAAAAGAATTCCCGGCGGATCCGCTCCGGGTTGTCCCAGACGTCGGACTTGAGGAAGCCGAATTCCTTGTTGATCTTGAGCTGCGCGATCAGCGTCTCCACCTGCTCCTCGGGTAGCCCGTGCAGCATGCGCACGGTCTCCCGGTGAGCCACCTGGACGACGTCGCGGGGCAGCCTGGTGACCTCGCTGACGATCTCCATCGCCCGCTCGGGCTTGGTGTACCAGATGTCCACGGCGTCCTTCTGGGCCTCGTTCAGGTCCCGCGCGATCGCCGGGTGCTTGAGGAGGAACTCGTGGTGAACGAGATAGCAGACATGGACGGGGAAGCCCGAGGTCCGTCCCGTCGCCTTGCGCCAGAGGTCGATCTGCTTCGCCAGGTAGACGCCCTCGCCGCGGAAGACGACCGAGTCGGTGATGGGCTGCCAGGCGACGATCGCGTCGACCTCCTTGCGGCCCAATAACGTCACCATGTCGGGGGGCGCGGTCGCGGTGACGATCTGAGTGTCTTTTGACAAATCTATTCCGTACCCCTTCAGGGTCAGGGCGCGGATGTCGAAGAACGTCGAGGTGCCCACGATGGCGGCGATCTTGCGCCCCTTGAGGTCCTCCACCCTGGTGAGGCCCGCGTCCTTACGGGCGACGATGGCGCCCAGCACCGCGGTGGCGACGCCCGTGACCCGGAGCGGCACGCCGTCCTCGAAGGCCTTGGCGGCCAGGGCGAAGCTCATGTCGATGGCGTCCACGTTTTTGGAGGCGAGCTGGTTGAGCAGCGGCCCCGGCGCGCCGGCCACCACCGAGTACTCGGCGGACCAGCCACGCTTGCCCAGCAGATCTTCCTTGTGGATGATCTCGGTCGCCGCCCAGCCGAGCTGGAGATAGGCCAGGCGTACCTTGCCCTTGCTCTGGGCGGCGAGCCCGTCGGGACGGCCGACGATGGCGGCGGCCGTCGCCCCCGCGCCGAGTCTGAGGAACTCCCGGCGGCGGACGCTCATCGCCGTCTCCTATCCCCGCACCTTGGGCAGGCCCCTGAGCGCCGCGTCGATCTTCTGGGCCGGGTACTCGTAATCTTGAAGTCTGCCGGTGAGGAACGCGTCGTAGGCGCCCAGGTCGAAGTGGCCGTGCCCGGAGAGGTTGAAGAGGATCGTCTGCTTCTTGTCCTCCGCCTTGCAGCGCAGCGCCTCGTCGATCACCACTCGGATCGCGTGGGCCGACTCCGGGGCGGGAATGATGCCTTCGGTGCGGGCGAACTGCAGCGCGGCCTGAAACGTGGCGACCTGGGGCACCGCCACCGCCTCGATCACGCCCTCGTCGTAGAGCTTGCTCACCAGCGGGGCCATGCCGTGGTAGCGGAGCCCGCCCGCGTGCAGCGGCGGCGGCACGAACGAATGGCCGAGCGTGTGCATCTTCACCAGCGGCGTGAGCCCCACGGTGTCGCCGAAGTCGTAGACATACTTCCCCTTGGTCAGGCTCGGGCAGGCCGACGGCTCCACGGCGATGATGCGCAGGTTCTTTTTCCGACCGGCGAGCTTGTCGGCCGCGAAGGGGAAGGAGAGGCCGGCGAAGTTGGAGCCGCCCCCGGCGCAGCCGATGACCATATCGGCTTCGTCGTCGGCTTTTTCGAGTTGCTTCTTGGCTTCCAGTCCGATGACCGTCTGATGCATCAGGACGTGATTGAGCACGCTGCCCAGCGAGTACTTCGTGTCGTCGCGGGTGGCGGCGTCCTCGACGGCCTCGCTGATGGCGATGCCCAGGCTGCCGGGAGAGTCGGGATCCTGCTGGAGGACCTTCTTGCCCGCCTGGGTGTCCGGGCTCGGGCTGGGGACGACCTGGGCGCCCCAGGTCTCCATCATCACGCGCCGGTAGGGCTTCTGCTGGTAGGAGACCTTGACCATATAGACCTTGCACTGCAGGCCGAAGAAGTTGCACGCCATCGCCAGCGCCGAGCCCCACTGTCCGGCGCCGGTCTCGGTGGCGATCCGCGCCACGCGCTCCTTCCGGTTGTAGTAGGCCTGGGCCACCGCGGTGTTCGGCTTGTGACTGCCGGCAGGGCTCACGCCCTCGTACTTGTAGTAGATGCGGGCGGGCGTGTCGAGCACCCGCTCCAGGCGCCGCGCGCGATAGAGTGGCGAGGGGCGCCAGAGCCGGTAGACGTCCCGGATCTCGTCGGGGATCGCGATCCAGCGCTCGCGGCTGACCTCCTGCTGGATCAGCGCCATCGGGAACAGCGGCGCCAGGTCTTGAGGTCCGATCGGCTTGCCGGTCCCGGGATGGAGGACGGCGGGCGCGGGCGTCTTGAGGTCGGCCTGGATGTTGTACCACCGGCGGGGGATGTCCTTCTCGTCGAGCAGCAGCTTCGTGCGGTTCTCCTTGGCGGCTTTGTGCGCCATCTCTAGCCTCCCGGGGCGACCGATGGAAGGGCCCGATTATACAACCTGGACACGCGCGCCGCCTCCGGGCAGAATGACCTCACCCACGCGTCGAGGGAGCGAAGGCCATGGCCCGCACACTGGCGCTGCCGCGTGCCGACGGGACGATCGCGCAATACACGCTGACCGGCCGGACGGCGGTCACCCCGCCCCCCGGGCCCATCAGAAGCCGCGTGGCCTACGCCGCGGTGCACGTCGTGGCCGACCCGCTGGCCGACATCAGCCCGTGGCTCGAGACCCGTCTGGACTGGGAGGCGACGCTCGCCTACCGTCGCTACATCTGGTCGCTCGGTCTCGCCGTCGCCGAGGCCATGGACACCTCGCAGCGGGGGATGGGATTCGACTGGCCCACGGCCAAGGAGCTGATCAAGCGTTCGGTGGCGGAGGCGCGGACGGTGCCGGGGGCCGTCGTCGCCAGCGGCGCCGGGACCGACCAGCTGGAGCCGTCGCCCCGGGTGACGATCGCCGACGTGGAGGCGGCGTACGAGGTTCAGTGCGGCTACGTCGAATCGATCGGCGGCCGCATCATCCTGATGGCCAGCCGGGCGCTGGCCGCCTGTGCGAAGGGGCCCGACGACTACGTGAAAGTCTACGGCCGGATCCTGTCGCAGGCCCGGGAGCCCGTCATCATCCACTGGCTGGGCGAGATGTTCGACCCCGCGCTGGCCGGCTACTGGGGCTCGCGCGACCTGGACCGGGCAGCCGACACGCTGCTGGCGATCGTCCAGGAGTACGCGGCCCGGATCGACGGCGTAAAGATCTCGCTGCTCGACCAGAAGCGTGAGATCGCGATGCGCCACCGCTTCCCCCGGGGCGTGCGCATGTACACGGGGGACGACTTCGACTATCCGACCACCATCGGCGGCGACGAGCACGGCGCCAGCGACGCGCTCCTCGGCATCTTCGACGTCATCGCGCCGGCGGCCTCGGCGGCGCTCCACGCCCTCGACACCGGCGATCGGGACCGCTTCGCCGCGCTGCTGGCCCCCACGCTGCCGCTGTCGCGGCACGTCTTCGGCGAGCCCACCCGCTTCTACAAGACCGGCGTCGTGTTCGCGGCGTACCTCAACGGTCACCAGTCCCACTTCCGGATGGTGGGCGGGCTCGAGGGCGCGCGCTCGATCGCTCATCTGAGCGAGCAACTGGTGCTGATGGACCGCGCCGGGCTCCTGCGCGATCCGGACACGGCGGCCGAGCGGATGCGGCGCGTGCTGGCGGTGGCCGGGATCGGCTAGTCGGAGGGGGCGGACGTTACGGCCCCCTCCGAGGCCTCCCCCCGGAGAGGTTGCGCCGGCAAGCCGGCGCTCGAACGCGGTCATGCCATCGCGGCCGTCCTGACGGCACAACGACCGCGGCGTTTCACAGGCGCCCGCGCGCGGTGTTCCATCTCGCGAGGGATCCTGACCGAGGAGGGACGCCATAATGGCCGCCGACCGGAGCTACGTCGCCCAGAATAACGCCCAGCGCGAGCGGCTGCGGGCGCTCGTCGCCCGCCTGAAGGACGAGGACCTGCGCCGACCGCTGCCGGCTGGCTGGACGGTCGCCGGCGTCCTCGCGCACCTGGCCTTCTGGGATCAGCGCATCCTCGTCCTGATCGAGCGCTGGGAGCGCAGCGGTCCCGACTTGGCGCCCCACCCTCTCAATCGGAGCGACGTCGATTGGATCAACGACTCCGCCAAGGCCCTCTGCCTGGCCCTGCCGCCGCGCGCCGCGGCCCAGCTCGCGATGACCACCGCGGAGGCGGTCGACAGGAAGCTCGAGGCGTGGCCGGACGACCGCGTCTCGGCGAACGCCGAGGCGGGGAGCCCGATCAACGTGCTTCGCGCCGAGCACCGGCGTGAGCACCTCGACGAGATCGAGCGCGCGCTGCGGAGCTAGGCAGATCGGCCAGCTCCTTTGGCCGGAGGGTCACGAGTCTGGCTACTCGCTCAGAGCACGTGGTAGAGCGGACGCCCCCTGAGGCTCTCGGGCGCCCAGAAGGCCGACTCCTTGAACCACCCGAGCGCCTCGGCGACGTCGGCCGTCTGGCAGAGCGCGAAGGTGTCGCCGCCCTCGAAGAACCCGCCGAAGGCCATCCGGCCG
>MNEF01000007.1 GCA_001917535.1 Candidatus Rokubacteria bacterium 13_1_40CM_69_27 | reverse complement strand
GGTCCCGGAGGCGCTGGACGCGATACAACGCGAACTGCCGAACGTGCTCGTCAGTGACCTTGCCATGCCTGGCCAAGACGGCCACTCGCTGATCAGCAAGGTGCGGGCGCTTCCGCCCGAGCGCGGAGGGCAGACGCCGGCGGCGGCCCTGACGGGCGACATCGGCGCCGGGGCCCGGGTCCTCCTGGCCGGCTTCCAATTCCACATCCCGAAGCCGGTCGACGTGTACCAGCTGGTGGGAGTCGTGGCCCTCCTGGCCCCCTCAAGGAGTAAGGTCGGCCGACGCCCGTCGCCGCCGGTTCTGTTTCCGGCGACGACCGTGATAGAGTTGGCGCGATGCTCGGCGAGATCCTCGACGATCTCTTGACGTCGCCGTCGACCGGGCCGTGCATCACGACGCTGCGCCAGTTCCCGGCGCGCCCGCCCGTCCTCGTTTCCTTCCCCTCGTCGCTCGATCCCCGACTGGCCGACGCGCTCCGCGGGCGCGGCATCGGGCAGCTCTATTCGCACCAGGCGCGCGCCTGGGAGCTCGTCGACAAGGGCCACCACGTCGTCGTGGTCACGCCGACGGCGTCGGGGAAGACGCTTTGCTACAACCTGCCGGTGCTGCAGTCGTTGCTCGCCCAGCCCGACGCGCGGGTGCTCTACCTGTTCCCCACCAAGGCGCTGGCGCAGGACCAGCTGGCCGAGCTGGAGGAGCTGGCCAAGCGCCTGCCCGAGCTGCGCATGTTCACCTACGACGGCGACACGCCCCAGGACGCGCGGCGGGCCGTCCGGGCGCGCGCCAACCTGGTGCTCACCAATCCCGACATGCTGCATTCGGGGATCCTGCCGCACCACACAAAATGGGCGGTGCTCTTCCAAAACCTTCGTTATGTGGTCATCGATGAACTTCATGCCTACCGAGGCGTCTTTGGGAGCCATATCGCTAACGTGATTCGTCGCCTCAAGCGACTCTGCCGGCATTACGGCTCGGCCCCGCAGTTCATCATGGCCTCGGCGACGATCGCCAATCCGCGCGAGCTGGCCGAGCGGATCATCGGCGACAGCGTCGAGGAAGTCTCGGAGAGCGGGGCGCCCACCGGCGACAAGCTCTTCCTCTGCTACAACCCCCCGGTCGTGAACCCCGAGCTGGGCATCCGCGCCCCCTACCTGGGGGAGGCCGCGCGGCTGGCGACCCGGTTTCTCAAGGACAAGATCCCGACGATCATCTTCGCCCAGAGCCGACTGGCGACGGAGGTGCTGCTGACGGCGATCAAGAGCAGTGTCGCCGACAAGACCGGCAACGCCGGGATCGTCCGCGGCTACCGGGGCGGCTATCTGCCTACACGTCGTCGCGCGGTCGAGCAGGGGCTCCGATCGGGCGAGGTACTGGGAGTCGTTTCCACCAACGCGCTGGAGCTCGGGGTGGACATTGGGCACCTGGACGTCGCCGTGCTGGCGGGCTACCCGGGCACCATCGCCTCGCTGTGGCAGCAAGCGGGCCGCGCCGGTCGGCGGTCGGGTGGGTCGGCGGCCGTGTTCGTCGCCACCAGCGCGCCGCTCGACCAGTTCATGGTGACGCACCCCGACTATCTCTTCGGCACCCCGCCCGAGCACGCCCGCATCAACCCCGACAACCCGTTCATCCTCGTCAACCATCTCAAGTGCGCCGTCTTCGAGCTGCCCTTCGGCTCCGGGGCCGCGGGCGAGGAGTTCGAGCGCTTCGGAGAGCTCGACGTACGGCGCTACCTGGCTGCGCTCGAAGAGGAGGGGTTGCTCCACAGTGTCGGCGGGCGGTGGCACTGGGCCTCCGAGACCTATCCGGCCGACCACATCTCGCTCCGGACGGTCACCAGCGACAACTTCCTGGTCATCGACACCACCGCGCGCGACGAGAAGCAGACCAAGCGGCGGCAGATCATCGCCGAGGTGGACTGGGGCAGCGCCTTCGCCACGATCTATCCCAAGGCCATCTATCTGGTGGAGAGCGAGCCCTACGAGGTGCAGGAGCTGCGCTTCCGGGAGGACGAGGAGAAGGTCGCCTACGTCAAGCGCGTGACCGTGGACTACTTCACCGACGCCGTCAGCGCCAAAGGCGTGTGGATCCTCCGGCGTCTGGCCGAGCGCGAGCACCCGGTCTATGTGGCCGAGCAGGGCGAGGTGCTGGTGGCCGAGAAAGTCGTCGGTTTCAAGAAGATCAAGATGGGCACGCTCGAGAACGTCGGCTCCGGGCAGGTCGAGCTGCCGCAGCAGGAGATGCAGACGACGAGCGCGTGGATTACCGTGCCCGAGGACGTGCTGGGACGGGTGAGCCCGTCGCGAGAAGAATTGATCGATGGGCTGCGCGCGGTGACGTACCTGCTGCACCACCTGGCTCCGATCTTCCTGCTCTGCGACATCCGCGACCTGGGCTCCTGGCTGGGCGACACGACGCCCGCCGAGACCGGCGCGGTGGCCACGCGCGAGTCGACCAAGCGCCGGCTGATGAGCGCCGAGCGGTTCCACCCGACCATCTATCTCTACGACGCCCACGCCGGCGGCATCGGCCTGGCCGAGCGCGTGTTCGACGTGCTCCCCCTCCTGCTCCAGCGCGGCCGCGAGACGCTCGAGGCCTGTTCGTGCCGGTGGGGGTGCCCGTCGTGCGTGGGGCCGGTGAACGAGGTGGGCCGCCGCGCGAAAGCGACCGCGGCCAATCTGCTGCGTGAACTCACCCGCTGACTCGCTCCGACGCGCCCCGGCGGCCGAGCCGCCAGCGGCGCACGACCACGCCGCCCGCGCGGGCACCCTCGACGAGCTGCGCCGAATCATCCGGCGGATCGAGAATTCCCGCCCGCCCCGCCCGGCCCCCGAGCCCGTGGAGCGGATCGTTGGTGGTGAGCTGGTGGACACGGGTCAAGGGCCGCTTCTGGTCGTCCGCCGCGAATACCCGCTGTCGCACCAGCACGGTCGCCTGGCGCTGGCGCACGCGCTCGATGTCTCGCCCTCGGTGCTCGAGCTGATCGCGCGGGCCGGAGAAGCCCCGGCCGACGCCCGCGGCCTGCTGTTTCTCGACACGGAGACGACGGGCCTGGCCGGCGGCACCGGGACCTACGCCTTTCTCGTCGGCGCCGGCTACGTGGAGGGCGACCGGTTCGTCGTCGTCCAGCACTTTATGCGGGACTTCGACGAGGAGCCGGCGCTGCTGGCGGCGCTCCATCCGCTCCTCGAGGGGGCCAGCGGGCTCGTCACCTTCAATGGGGCCGGCTTCGACGTGCCCCTGCTGGAGACGCGCTTCGTGCTGGCCCGGCGCCGCTGGCCGGGGACGCTGGCGCACGTCGACCTCCTGCGTCCGGCCCGGCGGGTGTGGTCGGCCCGCTTCCCGGACTGCCGCCTGACGACGCTCGAGCGCGAGGTGCTCGGTCTCATCCGCGACAACGACGTGCCCGGCGCGCTGATCCCCGCGCTCTACTTCGATTTCCTGCGCTCCCGGCGGGCGGCGCCGCTGGCGCGCGTCTTCGCCCACAACTGTGACGACGTGCTCTCGCTGGCCGCCCTGCTCGGCTGGTTCACGCGCGCGCTCGACGGCGGCGCCAACCCGCCGCTGGGCGCCGGCGAGCTGGCGGGGCTGGGGCGGCTCTGGGAGCGGGCGGACCCCGAACGCGGCGTCGCCTGCTACCGCCAGGCGCTCGCCGCCGGGCTCGAAGGGCTCGACGCCCACCGTGTGCGCCTGCGCCTGGCGCTCTGGGAAAAGCACCGCGCTCGGTGGGAGGCCGCGTGCGCGCTGTGGCAGGCAGCGGCCGGCGCCGGCGGCTTCGATCTGCAGCCCTGGGAAGAGCTGGCGAAGTATCACGAGCACCGTCGCCGCGACGTCGCGGCCGCGCGGGCGGTCGTCGTGGAGGCCCTTGCGCTGGCCCGAGCGGCCGCCGCCTCGCCCCGCTTCTTCGACGCGCTGACGCATCGCCTGGCCCGCCTCGAGCGCCGGCTGGGGCTCGCGGGCCGTGTCGGTGGATGAGCCGAAGAGCGCCGACCTGATCCTACTCCGCCGGAAACGTCACCACGTGGAGCACGTGCGCCTCTGGGCGGACGCGCATGCCCGTGGCAAAGGCGGTGGCCGACGGCTGCGAGGAGTGCACGCGATGGCCCGAGGGCAGGCCGAGGCAGTAGAGGTTCTCGGAGCCGCGGAAGTAGCGGCGAAGGATGAAGGTCTCGCCGTCGGCGGCCGGCACGAAGGTGACGTCGTCGGGGCGGATCATGACCCTCACCTTCTCGCCCAGCTCGCGCCCCTCCACGTTGCCGAAGACGCCGATCTCGGTGACGATCCCCTCCGAGGTGATAATGCCGGGCAGGAAGTCGGCGGCGCCGACGAACTCGGCCACAAAAGGCGTCGCCGGGTGGTGGTAGATCGTCTCGGGAGGCGCCAGCTGCTCCAGGCGCCCGCCGTTCAGGACGCCGACGACGTCGGCGATCGTGAAGGCCTCCTCCTGGTCGTGGGTGACGAAGACCGCCGTGGTCCCGATCCCCCGCAGCACCTTTTCGACCTCGTCGCGCATCTGGGCGCGCAGGTCGGCGTCGAGGTTCGAGAACGGTTCATCCAGAAGGATGAGGGCCGGCGAGGGGGCCAGCGCGCGGGCCACGGCCACCCGCTGCTGCTGTCCGCCGCTGAGCTCGTGCGGGTAGCGGTGCGCGAACTCCGCGAGGCCGACGAGGTTGAGCACGGCCAGCACGCGCTCGCCCCGCCGGTCGCGGGCGAGGGCGTGGAGTCCAAAGCCGACGTTCTCTTCCACGGTCAGGTGGGGAAACAGCGCATAGTCCTGGAACACGATGCCGATGCCCCGCTCCTCGGGCGGCACGGAGATCTTCCGCTGGCCGTCGGCCATGACACGCCCGGCGATGGCCACCTCCCCGTCGTCAGGCAGCTCGAACCCGGCGATCAGGCGCAGCGTGGTCGTCTTGCCGCAGCCGGACGGGCCCAGCAGCGCCAGGATCTGGCCGCTCTCGACCGTGAGCGTGAGGCCGTCAACCGCCGGCGGCCGATCGCCGCCGAACCGCTTCGTGAGATGCGAGAGGGTGAGGACCGCCACTGCCGTCTATTCTTACACGGCCGGCGGCCGATCACGGCACCGGGGTGATCGGTGGCTTTCCCTCGAGCACCGCCACGCAGTTGCGCACGGCCAGCGAAGCCATCGCCAACCGGGTGTCGTGGGAGGCGCTCGCGATGTGCGGGGCCACCACCACGTTCTTGAGTGGCAGGAGCGCCGGATGGATCTCGGGCTCCTCCTCGAAGACGTCGAGCCCGGCCCCCGCGATCCACCCCTCCCTTAGCGCGCGCGCCAGAGCGGCCTCGTCCACAATCGGGCCGCGAGCGGCGTTCACCAGAATGGCGGTCTTCTTCATCTTCCCAAGCGCCCCCGCGTCGATGAGGTGCCGGGTCTCGGGCAAGAGCGGCGTGTGGACGGTGACGAAGTCCGACTCCCGCAGCAGCGTGTCCTGATCCACGTGCGTCGCGCGGAGCTCGCGCTCGAGGCTGGCGTCGGCCCGTACCGCGTCGTGGTAGAGGACGCGCATGGCGAAGCCGCCCGCGCGGCGTGCCACCGCCCGGCCGATCCGGCCGAAGCCCAGGATGCCCAGCGTCTTGCCGTGAACGTCCATGCCCCAGAGCAGGTCCCACTGCCACCGCTTCCATTCCCCCGATCGGGCATAGTGGTCGGCCTCCACCGTGCGCCGGGCGGCGGCCATGAGGAGTGTCCAGGCGAAATCGGCGGTGGTCTCGGTGAGGACGTCGGGGGTGTTGGTCACGATGATGCCCCGGCGGCGGGCCGCGGCGACGTCGATGTTGTTGTAGCCCACGGCGACGTTCGCCACCACCTTGAGGTTCGGGGAGGCGCCCAGGACCTCGTCATCGATGGCGCTGATGATGTGGCAGATCAGTCCGTCCTTGCCCTTGAGCCTGGCCACGAGCTCCGCCTTGGGGAGGGGATGGTCGGTGTTGTGGAGGTCGACAGTGAATTCCTTGGGTACGAGACCAAGCGCCTCCTTCGGCAAAGTATTTGAAACCAATATACTTTTTGCCATTCACCACCCCCAGATTTTTTGCTTGATCGGCCCCCGCGCGGCGGCTATATTAGCACTCGCTTTTGTCGAGTGCTAACAGCTATCGCGAGGGGACATCTCATGGCCAAGGCAACCAGCACGAAGGCCAACTCGGCGTCTACCACAGAAAAAGGAGGCAAGGCATCTATGAAAATTCGTCCGCTGCACGACCGCATCCTCGTGGAACGCCTCGAGGAGCAGGAGGTTCGCCGGGGCGGCATCATCATCCCGGACACCGCCAAGGAGAAGCCGCAGGAGGCTAAGGTCATCGCCGTCGGGAACGGAAAGGTGACGGAGGACGGAAAGAAGATCCCGCTCGACGTGAAAGCGGGCGACCGCATCCTGTTCGGCAAGTACTCGGGCTCCGAGGTCAAGATCGACGACAAGGAATACCTGATCCTGCGCGAGGAAGACGTCCTCGCCATCCTCGAGTAATCACCCTAAGGAGGGAAGGCACCGATGCCGAAGCAGCTGAAATTCGACGAAGAGGCCCGGACGGCCCTGCTCCGGGGCGTCAACATGATGGCCGAAGCGGTCAAGGCCACGCTGGGCCCGAAGGGCCGCAACGTAGTCATCGACAAGAAGTTCGGCAGCCCGACGATCACCAAGGATGGCGTCACGGTCGCCAAGGAGATCGAGCTGAAGGATCCGTACGAGGACATGGGCGCCCAGATGCTGAAGGAGGTCGCCACCAAGACCTCCGATGTCGCGGGGGACGGTACCACCACTGCCACCGTGCTCGCCCAGGCTATCTTCCGCGAAGGGCTTAAGAACGTCACGGCCGGCGCCAACCCGATGGGGCTCAAGCGGGGCGTCGAGCAGGCCGTGGACGCCGTGGTCGAGGAGCTAAAGAAGCTCTCCAAGTCGACCAAGGACAAGAAGGAGATCGCTCAGGTCGCGACGATCGCGGCCAACAACGACAAGACCATCGGCAACCTCATCGCCGAGGCGATGGAGAAGGTCGGCAAGGACGGCGTGATCACGGTCGAGGAGTCGAAGTCCGCTGACACCGTGCTGGACGTGGTCGAGGGCATGCAGTTCGACCGCGGCTACCTGTCCCCGTACTTCGTCACCGACGCCGAGCGCATGGAGTGCATCCTGGAGGACGCGCTCATCCTCATCCACGAGAAGAAGATCAGCGTCATGAAGGACATGCTGCCGCTCCTCGAGCAGGTGGCGCGGGCAGGCCGGCCGCTCCTCATCATCGCCGAGGACGTGGAAGGCGAGGCCCTGGCCACGCTCGTCGTCAACAAGCTGCGCGGCACGCTGCACTGCTGCGCGGTCAAGGCGCCGGGATTTGGCGACCGCCGGAAGGCCATGCTGGAGGACATCGCCATCCTCACCGGCGGCAAGGCGATCACGGAGGATCTCGGCATCAAGCTGGAAAACATCAAGCTGGACGACCTCGGTAAGGCCAAGAAGGTGGTCGTGGACAAGGACAACACCACCCTCGTGGAGGGGGCCGGCAAGCAGTCGGCGATCGAGGGCCGCATCAAGCAGATCCGGGCCCAGATCGAGGAGACGACCTCCGACTACGATCGCGAGAAGCTCCAGGAGCGGCTGGCCAAGCTGGCCGGGGGCGTGGCGGTGATCAAGGTCGGTGCTGCGACCGAGACGGCCATGAAGGAGAAGAAGGCGCGCGTGGAGGATGCGCTCAACGCGACCCGCGCGGCCGTCGAGGAAGGGATCGTGCCCGGCGGCGGCGTGGCCCTGCTCCGGGCGTCCAAGGCCATCGACCGGCTCAAGCTGGAAGGCGACGAGAAGGTCGGCGCCACGATCGTCAGGCGGGCTTGCGAGGAGCCCATCCGCCAGATCGTCGAGAACGCCGGGCTCGAGGGTAGCGTGATCGTGGAGAAGGTCAAGGTGGAGACCGTGCCCACGCGGGGCTACGACGCCGAGGCCATGGACTACGTCGACATGCTACAGGCGGGCGTCATCGATCCCACCAAGGTGGAGCGGGTGGCGTTGCAGAATGCGGCGTCGATCGCGTCCCTGCTGCTGACCACCGAGGCGCTCATCACCGACATCCCGGAGGAGGAGAAGAAGGCTCCGCCGATGCCGCATGGAGATATGTATTAAGCGCGCGCGAGGACAGACGGCTCGCGCGAGCTGAAGTCGAGCGGGGTTCATTGAGGTGAGGGGGACCCCCTCACACTCCCCCAGGATCAGCGCCCTCAGTTGGAGCCCGCGCGATGTGCGGGCGGCGGCCCGGGTCGGGAAACCGGCCCGGGCCGTATCTGTTTTGGAGCGTTGACCTTGCTCCATCCGGAGATGTTTGATAGCCTTAAGCGCTTCAATGAGGGGGTGAGTGCACTGCGGCCTTACGAAATTCTCGTGATCATCGACCCGCGGCCGACCGACGAGGAGGTCGCCGCGCTGTTGACCCAGCTCGGCGAACAGGTCAAGGCGCTGGGGGCCGAGGTCACGAACGTGGAAAACTGGGGGAAGCGTCGGCTCGCGTATGACATCCGCAAGCAGCGCGAGGGAACGTACGCGGTCTTCGCGGTCTCGGCCGAGCCGTCCATGGTGAAGGAGTTCGAGCGGCAGCTCCGCCTCAACGAGAACGTACTGCGCTTCCTGAGTACGCGGGTGCCCCTCCGTAAGAAGGCTCGGCCGGCAAAAACTCAAGAGGTGCTCGAGGAGGTCGGCTGATGGCGAGCCTCAACAAGGTTCTTCTGATCGGGAACCTGACCCGTCCTCCGGAGCTCCGTTACACGCCCAGCGGTACGGCCGTCGCCGATCTGAGAATGGCCGTGAACCGCAACTACACGACGCAGAGTGGCGAAAAGCGGGAAGACACCTGCTTCCTGACAGTGGTGGTTTGGGGTAAGCAGGCCGAGAGCTGCGGCGAGTACCTCGACAAGGGCAGCCAGATCTTCGTCGAGGGCCGCCTGCAGACGCGTGACTGGGAGGGCAAGGACGGTCAGAAGCGCACCGTCACCGAGGTCGTCGCCGAGCGCGTGCAGTTCATGAGCCGGACCAAAGGCGCCCCCACCGCCGTCCCAGCCGCTCAGCCCTTCGCCGAGGATGCGCCGGCCGGCGAAGACGACGTCCCGTTCTAGGAGGAAGCCGCCATTCCAACGCCCCCCAAGCCCGTCAAACGTCGCCGGTTCGGCCGGCGGAAGGTCTGCAAGTTCTGCGTCGACAAGGTCGACATCGTCGACTACAAGGACGTGCGCCGCCTGCGCGGCTTCGTCACCGAGCGCGGCAAGATCATCCCAAGGCGTATCTCCGGAAGCTGCGCCCGCCACCAGCGGCAGCTGACGCACGCGGTGAGGCGGGCGCGCACGGTCGCGCTGCTGCCCTACGTGGCGACCGACTAGAGCCATGAAGGTCATTCTGCTCGACGACATCGCTAAGGTGGGTCGCCGGGGCGAGGTCCGCGACGTCTCGGACGGCTACGCCCGCAATTTCCTCATCCCGAAGAAGCTGGCCCTCAGCGCCACCGAGGGCAACCTCACGAATCTGGAGCACATCAAGAAGCAGCAGGACGCCAAGGCGAGCCGGGTCAGGGCCGACGCCGAGGCGCTCCGGGCGCGGATCGAGAGTCTCGTCTACGAGGAGCGGCGCCAGGCCTCCGAGGAAGGCAAGCTCTTCGGCTCGGTCACGGCCCAGGACGTCGTCGACTTTCTCGCCGCCCAGGGCGTGAAGATCGAGCGGCGGCGGGTGCAGCTCGAGGAGCCGATCAAGGCGCTGGGCGAGGCCGGGGTCGCCATCCGGCTGCATCCCGAGGTCACGGCGCACCTCAAAGTCAACGTCGTTCGAGAGTAGCGACAGCGCGCGATCCTCGACCCCGAGATCGTCGATTCTCGGGGTCGTCGTCTGTATCCACTGGTTTCCACCGGCAGCTCCCATGCTATCCACACCGTTGTCCACCCGCGCGGACAGTTTTTCAGAATTTTGTTGACGACGAGCGGCAGTCCGCGAAAGGATCAGTGCGAATGCTTCGCGCTGAGGCGTGCCCATAAGCCCGCTGGAAGTTCCGACGCGGATCCCTCCGCACAATCTGGACGCTGAGCGCGCGGTCCTGGGGGCCGTCCTGCTCGAGGGGCGGGAGACACTGCCACGGGTAATCGAGGTCCTGCGGCCCTCCGACTTCTATACCGAAGCGCACCGGAGCATCTACGAGACGATGCTCCGACTGTTCGATCGGAGCGAACCGGTTGACCTCATCACCCTCAACGAGGAGCTGCGCCGCCACGGAGCTCTCGACGCCGTGGGCGGGCCCGCGGCACTGGCCCTGCTGGTCGAACACGCCTCGATCGCGGCGCACCTCAGCGCCTACGCGGGCATCGTGCGTGACATGGCGGTTCTCCGCGAGCTGATCCAGACGTCGACCCAGATCATCACCCAGGCGTTCGACGCCAAAGAGGACGTGCAGAACCTCGTCGACGACGCCGAGCGCCGGATCTTCGGTCTGGCCGAGCGTCGCCTGGAGGGAAGCGCGCTGCCCGTCGGCAAGATCCTCAAGAACACGTTCGAGTACATCGAGCGCCTGTACGAGCGCAAAGAGCACGTCACTGGAGTGGCCACCGGCTTCGAAAAGCTCGACCTCGAGACGTCGGGCCTGCAGCCCTCCGACTTCATCATCATCGCGGGACGTCCCAGTATGGGCAAGACGGCGTTCGCGCTGAACGTCGCCCAACACGTCGGCGTCGTGCTGCGCGGTAAGGTGCTCGTGCTGAGCCTCGAGATGTCGGCGCCGCAACTCGTGCAGCGCATGCTCTGCTCGGAGGCCAAGGTGGACTCCCAGGGGGTGCGCACGGGGCGCCTCAGCGCCTCTGATTGGCACCGCCTGACGGCCGCGGCCGGCCGGCTGAGCGAGGCCGCCATCTTCATCGACGACTCTCCGGGGCTCACGGTGCTGGAGGCGCGAGCCAAGGCGCGCCGGATGAAGGCCGAGCACGGCCTCGACCTGCTCGTCATCGACTACCTCCAGCTCATGCGGGGCCGGGCGGCGATGGAGAGCCGCCAGCAGGAGATCTCAGAGATCTCGCGCTCGCTCAAGGCGCTCGCCAAGGAGTTGACCGTGCCTGTCGTCGCGCTGTCCCAGCTCTCGCGCGCGGTCGAGTCCCGGGTCATGCGCGACTTCCGACCTCAGCTCTCCGACCTCCGGGAGTGCGTCACCGGCGACTCGCTGGTCGTCCTGGCCGATGGACGGCGAATCCCGATCCGCGAGCTTGTAGGGACCACCCCGGATGTCTTGACGATGTCGGTCACCGGCAAGATCACCGTTGCGAAGAGCGATCGGGTCTGGCGGGTGGGGACCCGGGCGGTCGTTTCGGTCCGGCTGGCTAGTGGGCGGAGAATCCGGGCGACCAGGCAGCATCGGCTCTTATCACGTCGGGGGTGGACGACGGTTGACGGGCTCGCTGTCGGCGACCGCCTGGCGATCGCACGAAGCCTTCCGGAACCAGTGTCGCCAACCACCTGGTCCGATGGCCGCGTTGCGCTCCTGGGGCAGCTGATTGGCGACGGCAGCTATCTGAGTGGCCAGCCCCTGCGCTACACGACCAACTCGGAGGCGAACAGTGCCGTCGTCTACGACGCTGCGCGGGCCGAGTTTGGATGCCAAGTCACCCGCTACGCGGGTCGCCGCGGCTGGCACCAGCTTCTCATCAGTGGAAACGGCAATCGCTGGTGCGCGGGCGGTGTGAACGGATGGCTCCGCGAACTGGGGATCTTCAGCCAGCGGTCGTACCAGAAGCGCATCTCCACGGCGGTTTTCCTTCTCTCGAACCGACAGGTTGCCCTCCTGTTGCGCCATCTGTGGGCGACCGATGGCACCATCGCTCCTCCGGCAACCGGAAAAGGCAGTCACTCGGTCTGCTACTCCACCAACAGCCGGGAACTGGCGCGGGACGTGGCGGCGCTGCTGCTGAGGGTCGGGATCGTCGCGAGGATCTCTTCGACGTGGAAAGCCGGCTACCGCTCCACCTTCTTCGTGAGCGTGTCGGGCGCTGCAGATCAGCGCCGCTTCCTCGAGACCGTCGGTGCCTTCGGCCCCCGTGAGCCACAGGCTCGGCGTCTGGAGGCGGTGCTGGCAGATTGCCGCGCCAATACCCATGTCGACACGCTGCCCCGTGAAGATTTCGGGCGAGTGAAGGCGCCGATGCGCGAGCAAGGTGTGTCCGATCGGCTCATGGCGGCCGTCCGGGGGACAGCTTACTGCGGAAGTGCGCATTTCCGATTCGCACCGTCACGGGGGTTGATGCGGCAGTACGCAGACATCCTCGAGGACGAAGAGCTTCGTGCGCGGGCTATTAACGACTTGTTCTGGGACAGGATCGTGGCCATCGAACCCGACGGCGAAGAGGATGTGTTTGACCTCACGGTCCCCGGGCCCGCCTCCTGGCTCGCGGATGGGATCGTGAGCCACAACAGCGGGGCGCTCGAGCAGGACGCGGACCTGATCTTGTTCCTCTACCGGCCCTCGATCTACAAGGAGGACCTGCCGCCGGACGAGGCGAACATCACGGAGGTCATCATCGGCAAGCAGCGCAACGGCCCCGTGGGCACGGTGAAGGTCGTGTTCCTGCCCCAGTACGCCCGCTTCGAGAACATCGCGGACTTTCACCGACAGCCCCAGCCCTTTTGATTCCAGGAGGGGGGCCCCCCCCTTCCGGTACCTCCCCCAGGATTGCGGCGGCGAAGCCGCCGCTCGAACGTGGCAAACCCAGCGTTCGAGCGCAGTGATCTCCCGCGGGGTGGTATTTTCTAGGGCGTGACGAAGGTGGTGATCGTCGGCGCGGGCAAGGGGGGACGCGCCCTCCTGGAGATGTTCGCCGGTGACCCCACCGTGTCGATCCTGGGCATCGCGGACCTGAACGCCTGGGCCCCGGGGATCGAGCTGGCCCGCCGCCTCAACGTACTGGTCACCACCGACTTCCGCGAGCTCGTCACCGACCCGCGGGCCGACCTCATCATCGACGTGACCGGCAGCGCCGAGGTCCAGCAGGCGATTCTCCGGCTGAAACCGCCGACCACGGAGGTGATGGGCGGGATTGGCGCTCGGTTCATGTGGGACCTCCTGGCGGAGCGCAAGCGGTCGGAGGAGCTGGAGGACCGCTACGCGCTGGTAGTGCGGGAGCTCCAGGCGCAGGCCGAAGGCGATTTCATCATCGGCCAGAACCCCAAGATGCGCGAGTTGGCGGAAATGGTGGCCCGGGTGGCGCCGACGCCAACCACCGTGCTGATCCGCGGCGAGTCGGGGACGGGCAAGGAGCTGGTGGCCCGCGCCATCCACAGGTACTCGCCCCTGCGCGACAAGCCCCTGCTCACCGTCAACTGTACGGCGCTGACACCGACTCTCATGGAGTCGGAGTTGTTCGGCCACCGGCGCGGCGCGTTCACGGGGGCCGTCACCGACAAGGTCGGGCTCTTCGAGAAGGCCGACGGAGGCACGATCTTCCTCGACGAGATCGGCGACATGCCGCTGGAGATGCAGGGCAAGCTCCTGCGGGTGCTCCAGGCGGGCGAGGTCAAGCCCGTGGGCGAGGTGGTGACACGCCGGGTCCGGGTCCGCGTGATCGCCGCGACCAACCGGGATCTGGAAGCTGCGCTGCAGCGGGGGGAGTTCAGAGAAGACCTCTTCTACCGGTTCAACACCTTCACCATCACCCTGCCGCCGCTGCGCGAGCGGGTGGAGGACATCCCCGTCCTCGCCTATCACTTCCTCCGGAAGGCCGAGGCGAAGGTCAACAAGAAGGTCGAGCGCATCTCAGCCGAGGCGCTCGATCTCATGAAGCGCTACGCGTGGCCGGGCAACCTCCGCGAGCTCGAAAACATCGTCGAGCGCGCGGTCGTGCTCGCCTCCGAGCGGTCGATCGAGTCCGACCACCTCCCCCTTCATCTGCAAGAGGCTACCCGCCTGCCGATGTCCGCGAAGGAGGGGCTACCGGCCGGCAAGGACCGGTTGATCCGCGAGTTCGAGCGCCAGGCGATCATGGGACTGCTCAGGGAGAGCCGCGGCAATGTCTCGGCGGCGGCAAAGGCGGCGCGGATCACCCGCAGAAATTTTCATCGGTTGCTCGTCAAATACGCCATCAACCCTGGTACGTTCCGCGATGAGACACAAAGGACTCATTAGTGAGACTCTAGAGTCTCACCATGAACTTAGGTATAAATATCTTTATCTGTATATAGTTACGCATATACTCCCGAGTAAACCCGGCCATTTTAGTGAGACATTGAGGACTCACTATAAACACTTCCACATTAAAATTACAAATGTTTTCAGGGCCTTAAGATTGGAACAGCTCTTGTAGAAGCACAGCCACAGCAACGCCGAACCACCGGAGGAGCCATGGGCGGAAGCTGCGGTTGTGGGAGCGAAGTCCACTTTGCCTTTCACCACCTGGCCTGCCTGGACTGCGGCGTGGGCTGCTGCCCGGCCTGTGCCGTCCACCTCGAGTCGGTCACGTACTGTGGGGGCTGCGCGCGGTCGTTGCTCGGCGCGACCACGGTCCGCGTCGGCGGTCCCTTCGATCTGCAGTGAAGGAGGGCGATGCCATGACATGCGAGTGCGGCATGACGCACGATCACCCGTCCGGCCCGATCGGCTGCCAGGAGTGCGGGACGCGCTGCTGCCGGAGCTGTGCGCTCGAAATCGACGCCAAGACCTACTGCCGCTGGTGCGCCACCTCCCTGGCCGCGTCGGCCTGAGCAAGGAGCCTCGAATCGTGGAGAACATGGGAAGGAAGTTTCGGCAGCTGCTGAGGGACGAGGACTATGTCTTCACTGGCGGCATCTACTCACCCCTCGACGCCCAGATCGCCGAGCGCGCCGGCATGAAGGCCATCTACATGAGCGGTTACTCCGTCGCGATGGCGAACGGGTGGCCCGACATGGGCTTTCTCACGATGACGGAAATGACGCGCACCGCGTCGACGATCGCCAGTGCCGTGGGGATCCCGGTCATCGCCGACGCCGACGACGGTTACGGTAACGCCCTGAGCACGATGCGTACCGTCCAGGAGTTCGTCAAGACGGGCGTGGCCGGCGTCCACATCGAGGACCAGCGGTTCCCGAAACGGTGCGGCCACATCGCGGGCAAGACCCTCGTGAGCCGCGAGGAGGCCGTCGGCAAGTTCCGCGCGGCCGTCGACGTCCGCGACCGCCTCGACCCCGACTTCGTGATCATCGCGCGGACCGACGGTTACGGCGCGGTTGGCGGCAGCCTGGAGGAGGCGGTCTGGCGGGGTCGGGCCTACGCCGACGCCGGCGCCGACCTCGTCTGGTGCGAATTCTCCAATGCCATCCGCGAGCCAGCCGTGGCCTTCGCCAAGGCGATGCGGCAAACGCACCCGCATCTGCCGCTCGCCTTCAACTACTCCTCGTCGTTCAGGTGGAGCGCAGACGCAAACCCGTTTCTGTTCCGGGAGCTGGGTGACCTGGGCTACCGGTTCATCTTCATCACGCTCTACGCGGCGCACGCGGGCATGTATGCGGTCTGGAACGCCATGGAGGATCTGGTCAAGAACCAGGAGCAGGCCCAGTGGACCCTGGAGAAGACGAAGGCGGGGCACCCCACGGAGAGCCACCACGTCATGGCCCGGGTCGAGCGCTTCAAGGAGCTGGAGAAGCTGTACATCCCCGGCACGGAGGATCGCTACCGCGCCTCCGACGGCTTCGGCGAGGAGCGCGCGGGCCACTGACCCCCGGGGGCCGCCCGGCCCCCGCCGTTTCAGTCCTCGTGGACGTCCGTACGACGGGCGTATCATTGAGCGCGTGCGTCTGCACAGGCTGAAGCGCCTGTTCGTCGGCTCGCCGCTGCCCACCGCGCAGGCCCGCCACGAGCGGCTCTCGAAGGTGACAGGCCTCGCGGTTTTCGCCTCCGACGCGCTGTCGTCGGTCGCCTACGCCACGGAGGAAACCCTCCTCGTCCTGATCCTGGCCGGGAGCGCGGCCCTCAGCTACTCGCTGCCGATCGGGATCGCCATCGCGGTCCTCATCGCCATCGTCGTCAGCTCGTACCGGCAGACGATCCGGGCGTACCCGCGAGGCGGCGGCGCCTACATCGTCACCAAGGACAACCTCGGCGTCTTCCCGGGCCTGGTGGCGGCGGCGGCGCTGCTGATCGACTACGTGCTGACCGTGGCGGTGAGCGTCGCCGCGGGCGTGGCGGCGGTGACGTCTGCCCTGCCCGCCCTGTTTCCGTCTCGGGTCTGGCTCTGCGTGGCCGCCGTCGTCGCCATCGGGTCCGCCAACCTCCGCGGCATCCGGGAATCGGGCAAGCTCTTCGCGGCGCCGACCTATCTCTTTATCGGGAGCCTACTCGGACTGATCGGGTACGGCGCGATCGGCGCGATCTTCGATCTCATCCCGGAAGCGCCGTACCAGCCCCACCCGCCCGGGCTCGAGGGCATCGGGCTGTTCCTGCTCCTCCGCGCGTTCTCCTCGGGGTGCACCGCGCTGACCGGCGTGGAGGCGGTGTCGGACGGCGTGCCGGCGTTCAAGCCGCCGGAGGCCCACAACGCCCGGGTCGTGCTGGGGTGGCTCGGCGCGATCCTGATCACGCTGTTCCTGGGCATCACCTTCCTCGCCTACGATCTGGGCATCACTCCCCAAGAGCACGAGACGGTCGTCTCCCAGCTGGCGCGACGGATCGTCGGCAGCGGCGCCTTCTATTACGAGATCCAGGCCGTGACCATGCTCATCCTGTTGCTGGCGGCCAACACGTCGTTCGCGGATTTCCCCCGGCTGTCGTTCTTCCTGGCCCGGGACCGCTTCTTCCCCCGGCAGTTCGGGACGCAGGGGGACCGGCTGGTCTTCTCCAACGGCATCGTCATCCTCGGCAGCCTGGCGGCCCTGCTGCTGGTCACCTTCCAAGGCGACACGCACGCGCTGATCCCGCTCTACGCGGTCGGCGTCTTCATCTCGTTCACGCTCTCGCAGGCCAGCATGGTCCGTCGCTGGCTGCGGCGCAAGGAGGAGGGCTGGTGGTGGCGGGCCTGCATCAACGGGGTGGGCGCCCTGGTCACCGGCGTCGTGATGCTGACGATCGCCGTCACGAAGTTCTCCCATGGCGCCTGGATCGTCGTCCTGCTGATCCCGACCCTGGTCGTCGCCTTTCTCACGGTGCGCCGCCACTACCAGGAGGTCGCCGAGCAGCTGTCCCTCGAGGGGTATGAGCCACCCCCGATCACGAATTCGGTGCTGGTCCTCGTCGGCGATCTCCACCGCGGCGTGGTGCGGGCCATCCAGTACGCGCAGTCGTTGTCGCCGAGCGCGAAGGCCGTGTATGTCGAGATCGATCCCGAGCGAACCCACCGTCTCGAGGAGAGGTGGGGCAAGTGGGGGTTGGGCGTCCCCCTCATCGTGCTCACCTCGCCCTACCGATCGCTGCTGGGGCCGCTCCTCGAATACATCGACGCCCTGCAGGAGAAGGGCGGCGAGAACCACGTTGTCACCATCGTGCTCCCAGAGTTCCTCCCCGCCCGCTGGTGGCAGCAGCTCCTCCACAACCAGACGGCCCTCCTCATCAAAGGCCAGCTCCTGTTCCGCAAGAATGTCGTCGTCACCGACGTCCCCTACCATCTGAAGCACTGACGCGCTGAAAATCTTGACGCGGCTCTGGGCGGCGAAGGCCGTGATGGCCCTGACTCACGCCCGCAGCGTGCATCAACTCTGATACACTTGACGCCCGCGTGAATTTCGTATTGATTCCCGAAGGCTCGCTCGATGCGCCCGCTACGCTGGCGCGCTATCGGCTGTGGGGCGAGGACCCGGCGAACCGAGTCACCGGCGACGTGTTCCGTCGCGTGCTACGGCTCGACGGCCGGCTCGTCCCCTACGAGGTCCGCTGGAGCGGCACCGTCGACGACGCGCGGCTGGCGATCCGCGCGCCGCAAGCGCGGTCCGCGCGCACCCAGGCGGCGATCGTGCGCGAGGTCCGATGCATTTTCGGCCTCGATTTCGACCTGTCCGGCTTCTACCGCCTCGCCAAGAGCGACCCGGCGCTGGCCGGGCTCGTCGAGCCGCTGTTTGGCCTCCGGCCGACGCTGGCGCCGACAGCGCTGGAGATGCTGGTCGGCTCGATCACCGCCCAGCAGGTCAACCTCGCCTTCGCGTTCGCGCTGCGCGCCCGCCTGGTCCGCCGCTACGGCACGCCGGTGCCGGTGGCTGGCCACACCGTCTACGCGTTTCCGGACGCTCGGGCGCTGGCCCGGGCGCGCCTCGGCGAGCTGCGCGCGATGAAGTTGTCCGGCAGCAAGGCGGGGTACATCCGCGGCGTCGCGCGGGCGATCGCCTCCGGCCAGCTCGAGACCGAGGCGCTGGCCAATGCCGCCGACGCCCAGGTTGTCGAGCGCCTCATGGCGCTTCGCGGCCTCGGTCGCTGGTCGGCCGATTGGTTCCTCGCCCGCTGTCTGGGGCGGGGCGAGGCCTGCCCGGCCGGCGACCTCGCCGTGGGCAAGGCGTTCAACTACTATTACGGGCGGGGCCGCTCGCTGAGCGAGGCGGCGATCCGTCGCCGGGCCCGCGCCTGGGGGCCCTATCAGAACCTCGCCATCCACTACCTTCTGGCCGGCATGCGCCTGAGCCGCCCGGTGACGGGAGGAGGGGCGTGAGCAAGAAGCTGATCCTGCCACTGCTCGGTCAGCCCGATCCCAACGCCCCCAAGGACGTACACCTGGTGGGCCGTTACGCGGTGGGTGTGACGTGGGGCGACAACCACGGCTCCATCTACCCGTTCGACAAGCTCCGGCGCGACTGCCCGTGTGGGGCCTGCGCCACGCTGGCAACGCTCACCGAGGCCATGGCCTGGCCGACCGAGATCAAGAAAGAGGACGCCGGGCTCCGCGTCGTTTGGGCTGACGCACACCAGAGCCTCTATCCGTATGCCGAGCTGCGCGCGCTGTGCCGGTGCGCCGGCTGCACCGGCGGTCACTGATGGATGAGGTACAGAAGCGGCGGGCGCTGCTGGCGATCATGCTGTCGATCTTTCTGGCGGCGATGGAGTCGACGGTTGTCGCCACCGCGATGCCGAAGGTCGTCGCCAGCCTCGGCGGCATCCACATCTACTCCTGGGTCTTTTCGGGTTTCCTGCTCACCTCGACGGTGACGATGCCGCTGTGGGGTCGCCTGTCCGACCTCTTCGGCCGGCGCCCCACCTACCTCGCGGGCCTGACGGTCTTCCTCGTCGGCTCGGCGCTGTCGGGCGCCTCGCAGAACATGGCGGAGCTGATCGCGTTCCGTATGCTCCAGGGCCTCGGCGCCGGCTCACTCATGACGATCGGCATGACGATCGTCGGCGACCTCTTCGGCCTCGAGCGCCGTGCGAAGATGCAGGGCTACATCTCGGGCGTCTGGGGCGCGGCGTCTCTGGTGGGCCCCCTGCTGGGCGGCTTGCTGACGGACTACGTCTCCTGGCGCTGGGTCTTCTACATCAATCTGCCGTTCGGCGCGGTGGGCATGGTCCTCATCGCCACCGCGCTCGGCTCCGAGGAAGGCCCCCGTCGACGCCCGGCGATCGACTACGGCGGCCTCGCGCTCTTCGCCCTGAGTGTGTCTGCGCTGCTGCTCGGCGTCGTCGAGGCCGGGCGGGTGGGGGCGTGGACGCGGCCCGACGTCGCCGCGGCGCTCGCGGTCGGCGGGCTCGCGCTCGCCGTGTTCGTCGCCGTCGAGCGGCGGGCGCGGGAGCCGATCGTGCCGCTCCGGCTCTTCGGCAACCGCATCGTGCTGGCTGCCATCGTCACCGGCTTCCTGGCCGGCATGGCGATGTTCGGCGCCATCTCCTTCGTGCCGCTGTTCATGCAGGCGGTGGTGGGAACGTCCGCCACCCAGGCCGGCTTCGTGCTGACGCCGTTCGTGCTGGGGTGGGTGGCCCTTTCGGTCCTGAGCGCGCGGCTCGTGCTGAAGATCGGCTACCGGACTGTCGTCGCCGCGGGCATGGCGTGCCTGACGGGCGCCTTCCTGCTCCTCACCCGCTGGAACGTGGCGCTGAGCCCGAGCGAGGCGATGCGCGACGTGCTGCTGGCCGGCGTCGGCATGGGGCTGAACATGGTGCCGATGCTGATCGCCGTTCAGAGCTCGGTGCCCCGGACCGACCTCGGCATCGCCACCTCCATGACGCAGTTTTTTCGCGCGGTGGGCGGCGCGCTCGGGCTCAGCGTGATGGGGGCGGTGATGACCCGGCGTCTGGTGGCCGGGCTCGGGATGGAGGCGGCGTTGCACGGCGCCTTCGTCGTGGGCCTGGTCGTGTGCATCGCAGCGCTCGCGTCGGCATTGCTGGTGCCGGCGGGCAATGCGCGCGACCTCGCGCGCGCCGACATGCGCGGCGAGCCCACCCGCGCGGGAGGATGACGATGGCCGGTGACGTCCCGCTGCTCGAGCGCCTGGCGCAGCTGCCAGCGATTCCCGCCGCCGCGGCGACGACCCTCATCGAGCGCTTGCCCCAGCCCCAGAAGGACCCCGTGCTGGGGCCGCTGTTCGGCACGGACGAGGAGGGCGACGCCGTCGTCAACGCCCTGGTCCCGACGGTCCTCAACCAGTTCCAGGACAAGCCGGACCTCACCTGTTACCAGGCGCTGCTGGAGGGACTCACCGGCATCTGGAACGCCTCGGTCCGGGCGGCCGTGGTCGCGCGGCTGCGCGCTGCCGGCCTGCCTCCGGACGACCTCCTGCTACGGCTCCAGAAGCTCTCGCCGACGCTCGGCTTCGCCCACGAGAAGGGCGGCGATTGGGCGCGCGAGTGGCTGGCGGATCCGTTCGCGCAAGATGCGCTGCTCGTCCAGCAGTGCGTCGTCCGGGTGCTCCTGGCGCTGCGCTCGCTGGCCGAGGCGCGGGCCATCGAGCTGACCACCAGCGTCGGCTGAAGGAGGGCAGCATGCACATCCACGAACGCAAGTCGGAGAAGCGTCGGCTCAACGCCCTGATGCTGAAATCGCCGATGAAGGTCTACGCGGCGTTCGGCGACCTGGGCCAGAAGGTCTTCACCGACGGGGCGCTCCGCCGGAAGCACAAGGAACTGACGGCCCTGGCGGTGGCGGTCTCGCAGAACTGCTTCGACTGAATCGATCATCGGGTCGAGGGGGTCCTCGACCAGGGCGCCACCGACGCGGAGATCGCCGAGACGCTGGACATCGGGCTCCTCATGGGCGGCACGCTGGCGGCCAAGTCCGTCCGGCACGCGTTCTCCGTCATGGAACAGCTCAAGGGAGGCAGGACATGAGTGGCAACGGGAATCTGGCCCGCTATCGCGACATCCTGGACAAGAAGGCGTTCGCTCATCTGGCCACGGTCGGGCGGGACGGCACGCCGCAGATCACCCCAGTCTGGATCGATTTCGACGGCACCCACATCCGCTTCAACACTGCCCGCGGGCGCGTGAAGGATCGGAACCTCCAGCGCAACCCCCGGGTGGCGCTGGCGATCCAGGACCCGGACAATCCCTACCGTTACGTGCAGATCCGCGGGCGCGTCGCGGAAATGACCGAGCGCGGGGCCGACACGCACATCGACGCCCTCGCCAAGAAGTACCTGGGGCAAGACAAGTATCCGTACCGCCAACCCGGCGAGGTCCGGGTGACGGTAAAGATCCTGCCCGAGCGGGTGCAGGGCCAGGGCTGAGAGCGGCGCGGGTGCTCGTCCAGCTCGATTCCGTCTCGAAGGCCTACGGCGGACAGACGCTCTTCCAGAATCTGTCCTGGGGCATCACCGGCGGCGAGCGGATCGGGCTCGTCGGCCCCAACGGCGCCGGCAAGACGACGCTCTGTCGGATCCTCGCCGGACTCGAGGAACCCGACAGCGGTCGTGTGGTTCGCGCGCGGGGGGCCGCGGTCGGCTACCTACCCCAGGAGGTCGCGGCGAGCGGCCTGGGGTCGGTGCTCGCCGAGGCGCTGAGTGGCTTCGAAGACGTCTGGCGGATCGAGCGCGAGATGGAGGAGGTGGCGGCCGCGCTGGAGGCGTCGCCCAAGGAGGCGCTGACCGCGCGCTACGGCGACCTCCAGCATCGGTTCGACGCCCTGGGCGGCTACCGCCTGGAGAGCGCGGCCCGCACCATCCTGAGCGGCCTCGGGTTCGGCGCGGCGGACCTCAACCGTCCTCTCGCCGAGCTCTCCGGCGGCTGGCGCATGCGGGCGGCCCTGGCGCGCTTGCTGCTCCTGCGTCCCGCCCTGCTGCTCCTGGACGAGCCCACGAACCATCTCGACCTCGAATCCCTCGCCTGGCTCGAGAAGTTTCTGGCGGCGTACGACGGCACGGTCGTCGTCGTCGCTCACGATCGCTACTTCCTCAACCGCATGGTTTCCTCCATCGCCGACCTCGGCCCCGCCGGCCTCACGGTCTATCCGGGCGACTACGACGCCTTCGTCGTCGAGCGCCAGGCGCGGCGCGAGCTCCGGGAGGCCCAGGCGCGAAATCAGGCCAAGCGCGTGGCGGAGATCGAGCGCTTCATCGAGCGCTTCCGCTACCAGGCGACCCGAGCGCGCCAGGTGCAGAGCCGGGTCAAGATGCTCGCGCGCCTGGAGCGCATCGAGGTCGAGGACCGGACGCGCCGGATCCGCGTCGTCTTCCCCGAGCCACCCCGCACGGGGCGCCGGGTGGCCACGCTCCGCGGGATCCACAAGGCCTACAGCGACAACATCGTGTATGCCGGGATCGACTTCGATATCGAGCGCGGCGACCGCGTGGCGCTGGTCGGCGTCAACGGCGCCGGCAAGTCGACCCTGCTCCGCATCCTGGCCGGCGTGCTGCCGTTCGAGCGCGGCGAGCGGACGCTCGGCGCGCATGTGGCCGTTCATTATTACGCCCAGCATCAAGTCGACGCGCTGAACCCGGAGCGCGCCGTGCTGGCGGAGTTGGAGGCGGTGGCGCCGGAGGCGGCGCACCCGCGACTGCGCGCGCTCCTCGGCGCCTTTCTGTTCTCGGGTGCCGCGGTGGACAAGAAGGTGAGCGTGCTGTCCGGCGGCGAGAAGGCCCGGCTGGCGCTGGCGAAGATGCTCGTGCGCCCGACCGCGCTCCTGTGCCTGGACGAGCCCACCAACCACCTGGATCTGGCCTCGCGCGAAGTGCTGGAGGACGCGCTAGCGGGCTTTGGCGGCACGATGGTCTTCATCTCCCACGACCGCTACTTCATCAACCGGATCGCGACCAAAATCGTCGAGATCGCGGGTGGGTCGCTCACCACGCCCTTCGGAACCCCACTCGTCCGGAGCGGCCCCCGCCCCTCCCCCGCGTCGGCAGGGCGGGCGCCGCGGCCTCGCGGAGTCGGGGGAGTCGTCGAAGGTGGGTGAGCGCGCCGCCCGCGACAGGTCGAAGCATCGGCGGCGCGTCGACCCGGAGGTGCGGGAGCTGCGGAGGCGGCTGGAGGAGGTCGAGAGGCAGATCCACGCGCTCGAGGAACGGCTGCGCCAGCTCGGGGAGACGCTGGGCGACCCGAGCCTCTACGCCGATGGCGAGCGCGTGCGCGCCGTCGCCCTCGAGCGGAAGAGCGCCGAGGAGCAGGTGGCGTGGCTCATGCGCGAGTGGGAGGCCCTCTCCACGGAGCTGGCCGCGCATGAGTGAGTTCTATGCGTCCACCGATCCCGACGAGCTCAAGCGGGAGCGGGCCCGGGCGCGCGAGCTGCGCCAGAGCCAGTGGTGGAAGCGTCGCCTGGCCACGGGCATCTGCTACTACTGCCGCCGCCAGGTCGGCCCGCGCACGTTGACGATGGATCACCTGGTGCCGCTCGGCCGGGGAGGGCGCAGCGCGCGCGGCAACGTCGTGCCCGCCTGCAAGGACTGCAACACCCGGAAGCAGTCGCTGCTCCCCGTCGAGTGGTCGGAGTACATGAAGTCTCTCGAGAACGTCTCGGAAGACTGACGCTCGCTCCGTATCGAACATTGCACGTTGACGGACCTTTCGCGCACCGTTTGAATGGCGTCGCTCGCGAGCATAGCGTCGTTCACTCTACACGCGGAGGAGTCCACATGATGCACGGATACAGGCTGTTCGTCGCGCTGATGATCGCCGTTCTCCTCACCCCGTTCCCGGCGCTGGGGGCGCAGCACTCCGGGTCCCACGAAGCAAGCGCCTCCGTCCCCGCGGTGAACATCAACACCGCCGACGTCAAGGAGCTGATGACCCTCAGCGGCGTCGGGCGCAAGGTCGCCGAGAAGATCGTCGAGTACCGGCAAACCCACGGCCCGTTCAAGAAGCCGGAAGAGTTGCGGAAGATCGACGGCATCGGTGCCGCGCTCTGGGAGCGCAACCGCGACCGCATCGTCATCAAGTGAGGCACGCCCGACTTTTTCTTTGGCGCGTCCGCGGGCTGCGGTAGGATGAAGGGCAAATCGATCGGAGCGTCAACAGCGCTCCTCAAGCGTCCCCGCCGACAATTCCGCCGGCGGCCGACGTGGTCGAGCCTGGGGCCGGGAGTCGGCATCCGGTTCGAGGTCAGTGGGACTGGGCCCGTGTGGCGCCCTTGCCGAGATAGGAGGTGATCCAGCCGATGTGTACCCCTAAGGTGATCTGTGAGGTGGATGCCTCCTAGGCAGGTTCCACGCTAGCTCCAGGTGGAGCGCCTGGGAGAACCAGGCACCACCGACCCCGACGATCCCGCCCCACCGGCGGGGCGACGCGCAGTTGCGACGGTAGAACGCGTCGCAGCCATCGTCGGGGTTTTCTTTTCAAAAAGGCCCGCCGGGGCTTCCCCGGCGGGCCAGCGAAGTGGTCCGCGACGTCAGACCTTGCGGACGTTGGACGCTTGCAGTCCCTTGGGTCCCTTGGTCACCTCGAACTCCACCTTGTCGCCCTCGGCCAGGCTCTTGAAGCCTTGAGCCTGGATGGCGCTGTAGTGCACGAAGACGTCCTCGCCGCCCTCGACCTGGATGAAGCCGTAACCCTTCGCGTCGTTGAACCACTTCACCGTGCCTTGTGCCATACTCCCTTTCCTTTTTGTGGAGCGGGCTTGGTCGCTCCGGTGATCCCGGCCCCCATGGCCGGGGCGTCCCGATGACTCGGGGACAACAAAAAACGCCGCGGGACCTCGGTCCGCGCGACGTCGTGCTCCTCAGACCCGAGCGACTCCTGCTGCGACTGGCCCGATCCTGCCTACCATGACCCGGGAACTCGGGAAACTTTACAACGGTGAAAAAAACCCTGTCAAGACGCTTGATCGGCGGGCGGGGGACCTTGCGAGATGAGCACCCGGGCCCGTTGGCGGGCCCGGGTGGGAACTACAGGGGCAGGATCAGACTTTCCGGACGTTGGCCGCCTGAAGACCCTTTGGGCCGCGCGTCACCTCGAACTCGACAGTGTCGCCCTCCGCTAGGCTCTTGAAGCCGTTGCCCTGGATGGCGCTGTAGTGGACGAAGACGTCCTCACCGCCGTCCTGCGTGATGAACCCGTAGCCCTTCGCATCGTTGAACCACTTTACTCGACCTTGTGCCATACCGCTGACCTCTCCCTAGGGGTCTTCAGCCCCTGTGTGCTCCCACCGCGATGGTGGGGTTGCCGCCCACAAGCGGGCGGCAAACAAAAACGCCGCGCGAACTGGATCTCGCGCGGCGTGTCTTTCGGTCTCTACTCTCCCCTACCCGAACAATCCGGTTTGAACCAGAACCGGCGTCAGTTTTACACGGACGGGGCGGCTCGTCAATCGAATTCTATGGGACGGGTGACCGGGCTGGAGCCGTTCTTGGTCCCCAGCCAGCCCGGGATGGCCACCGAAAACCGCCCGGCCGTGCCGCCGGCGACGATCACGTGGATCTCGTCGGGCGACGGAAACTTGGGGACGAGGGCGTCCAGAGCGGGCGGCGACGCGCCATAGCGCAGGTTCGTCCCCTCGCCGTGACCCTCGTCGGGGAGCAACTCGCGGTAGGGGCGGCGGATCGTCTCGTGGAGATGGCGCGCGAGGTCGGCTTTGGTCCAGCCGTCGTCGGCAAAGGTGCGCGCGTGCTCGGGGCCCACGACGAGCAGGGTGTGGGAGTAGAGCGGGAAGTGCTTGCTGTTCCACAGGCCCACCATCGACCAGCCCAGCGAGCCGGCCAGCGCGCGCGCGGTGCGGCTCGCATGGTCGGAGATCCCGTGCGGCGCCTCGCCGGCGAAGAGCGTCACCGCGCTCGTGGCGGCCGCCAGCCCCCGATCGACGTGATAGGGGGGCCAGGGGCTCGCCTCCTCGTTTTCGCCGACGCAGTAGGTGTAGCGACCGGGATGGCCGAACGTGGACATCGAGGTCTGGCCGGGCCGGGCGCCGCCGATGTTGATCATGAGCAGGCGCAGCGCGCGCCCGATCGTCGCGTTGGCCCGCCAGCCGGGGCCGAAGACGCCGACGCCGCTGTTGATGCCGACGCGGGCGCGGATCGGACCGTTGACGATGATCAGGGGGGCCGAGAAGTGCGTGGAGCTGGCGACGCCGTGCAGGTTGAAGGCGGGATCGCAGGCGCATTCGGCGGCGGCGATGACGATCGGCAGATAGTCGGGCCGGCAGCCGGCCATGACGGCGTTGATGGCCACCTTCTCGACCGTGAGCCGGCCATAGTTCGGCGGCATCTCGCCCAGCAGCTCGTCCGGCCGGCGGCGGCTGGCGGCGAGCATCCGCTCGACCCGGGCGCGCGTCGGCGGCACGACGGGCAGGCCGTCGGTGACGCCCTTGTCGAACCAGCCCTCGAACTCGTCGGTTGTCACGGCCGCGGCGGCAATGCTATACCTGGGCACCCGTTTTCAGCCAGAGCGTGATCCGGGCGGGAGACGACGATGGGCATGACGATCAGCGAGAAGATCCTCGCCGCCCCCGCCGGTCGGGCGGCCGTCGAGCCGGGGGAGTTCGTCACGGTGAAGTCGACGTGGCTATGGGCAACGATCTCTCCACCGCCGGGGCGATCGGCGTGCGCCACAAGATGGGCGCGCGCCGCGTCTTCGATCCCGAGAAGGTCGTGGTCGTTTTCGACCACGTCGTCCCGGCCAAGGACATCGCCGCCGCCACCATGCTCACCAGCGTACGTCGGTGGACGCGGGAGCAGGGAATCGCCCACGTCTACGACGAGGGGCGCCAGGGGATCGCCCACATCGTGCTGCCCGAGCAGGGGCTGGTGGGGCCGGGCGACCTCGTCATCGGCGGCGACAGTCATTCCTGCACCTACGGGGCAGTCGGCGCCTTCTCGGCCGGCGTGGGCGCGACCGACTTGGCCGGCGTGCTCGCCTTCGGCGAGACGTGGCTGAAGGTGCCCGCGTCGATGAAGTTCATCTACCATGGCACCCCCGGGCGCTTCGTCATGGGCAAGGACCTGATCCTGGCCACGATCGGCCGCACGTGATCATGCCGGGCAAGTATCTCGCCATGCGCAACCCCGAGCAGATCGCGCCGTATATGATGGAGGGCGTCGACCCGGACTTCGGCAAGAAGGCCAAGCCCGGCGACATCATCGTGGCGGGCAAGAACTTCGGCTGCGGGTCCTCGCGGGAGACGGCGCCCGCGGGGCTCCACGCGTTCGGCATCGGGGCCGTCATCGCGACCACCTTCGGACGGATCTTCTTGCGCAACGCCATCAACATCGGCCTGCCTCTCCTGGAATCCCCCGAGGCGGCGCGGGAGATCCGGACCGGTGACCAGGTGACGGTTGATGTCACCACGGGTGCCATCGTGGACGTAACTACCGGTAGAACCTACCGGGCGGCCCCCTTCCCGCCCCTGCTCCAGGCGCTCATCGCCGAGGGCGGGCTGATCCCCTATGTCCGCCGGCGCCTTGGCGTCGAAACTCCCTGAAAATCTTTTCCTTTTCTCGGTAGGATAGCCGGGAAGACCGCGACGGTGATGGCCTAAACGCCCGTCAGACTTGGCATTTTCTCCGACTCTGGCATAGACTGTGCTAGTGTAGGCGGTGGCTCCCAAGGGGGAGATGGGTCGCTTTTACACTCGCACCGCGGACGGAGAGCTGATGTTCTACAACGTGCTTGCCGGGATGTTCTCGAACGACCTCGCCGTCGACCTCGGTACCGCCAACACGCTGGTGTACGTGCGCGGTGAAGGCATCGTCCTCAACGAACCATCGATCGTCGCCATCCACCAAGCCGATCACTCGGTGCTCGCCGTCGGACACGAGGCGAAGGCGATGTTGGGTCGCACGCCCGGCAACATCATCGCCATCCGCCCGCTGAAGGACGGCGTCATCGCCGACTTCGACGTCACCGAGAAGATGCTGCACTACTTCATCAACAAGGTGCACCGCCGCCGCACGCTGGTGCGCCCGCGCATCGTCATCGGCGTGCCGTCGGGGATCACGCAGGTGGAAAAGCGCGCGGTCCGCGACTCCGCGATGCAGGCGGGCGCCCGCGAGGTGTACCTCATCGAGGAGCCGATGGCGGCGGCGATCGGCGCCGGGCTGCCCATCCAGGAGCCGGGCGGGAACATGATCGTCGACATCGGCGGCGGAACGACCGAGGTCGCGGTGATCTCGCTGAGTGGTATCGTCTACTCGAAGTCCGTGCGCATCGCCGGTGACGAGATGGACGAGGCGATCGTGCAGTACATCAAGAAGCACTACAACTTGCTAGTGGGCGAGCGGCGGGCCGAGGAGATCAAGATCAAGCTGGGCTCGGCCTACCCCATGGGGGGCGAGCGCCGGACGATGGAGGTCAAGGGGCGCGACCTCATCGACGGCATCCCCAAGACGATCGTCATCACCGACGAAGAGATCCGGGAGGCGCTGCGCGAGCCGGTGATGACCATCGTGGAAACGGTGCGCACCTGCCTGGAGCGGACGCCGCCCGAGCTGGCCGCCGACATCGTGGACAAGGGCATCGTCATCACCGGCGGGGGCGCGTTGCTCCGCGGCCTGGATCACCTGTTGCGACAGGAGACGAATCTCCCAGTCACGCCCAGCGACGATCCGCTGTCGTGCGTCGCGCTTGGCACCGGGAAGGTGCTCGATGAGCTCGATCTATTGAAAAAGGTGGCGATCCCCGCCTAGCGCGTTCGTCGCGTTCTGGAGGTCGCAGGTGTGAAGATTCGCAGGCTGGCCCTGCTTGGCTCGGTAATCGTGGTCTGTCTCTTTCTCCTCACCATCCAGACCCGTGGCCACGCCTCCCGGGCCGCCGACCTCCTGGCCATGGTCACCACGCCGGTCCAGAAGAGCCTGGCGGTCGTCCATCGGGGGGCCTTCGGGCTCTGGTCCATCTACGTCGATTGGAAGAACGTGCGCGGCGAGAACCGCCGCCTGCGGGAAGAGATCCAGCGGCTGCGCGTCGAGGCCCTGGCGGTGACGGAGACGGCGGAAGAAAACCGCCGGCTGCGCCGCCTGCTCGACCTGCGCGCGCGCCTGCCGCTCGAGACGCTGCCGGGCGAGATCATCGCCCGCGAATGGGGCGGCTGGGTGCGCTCCCTGACGGTCAACCGCGGCCGCGGCGACGACGTCCGGCGGCTGACCGCCGTCATCTCGCCCGACGGGCTGGTGGGACGAGTCGTGGACGTGCGGCCGGGGGTGTCGGTGGTACAGGTGCTCACCGATCCGGCGTCCACCGTGGGCGCCCACCTGCTGCGCACCCGCACGCCCGGGATCGTCGAGGGCGAGCCCCGCGGCACCATCCGCTTCAAGTACATGGCGCGCGACGCCGTCGGGTTTCAGATCGGCGATCTCGTTGTCACCTCGGGGCTGGGTGGCATGTTCCCGCGCGGCATCCCCATCGGTCGGGTGCGCGCCATCGATGACCGCGGCGCGGCCCTCTTCAGTTACGCGCACCTCACGCCGGTGGTCGACTTCGCCCGCATCGACGAGGTCCTCCTGGTGACCGGTGACCGGATGCAGGACGTGACCGCCTACTTCTCCCGGGGCGGCTAGAGCCCATGCGGGGGCTCCTGGCGCTGACGGTTTTCGGCGGCGGCATCGCCCATGCGACGCTGGCCCCGGCGCTCCGCATCGCCGATGTCGCGCCCGACATCCCCCTCATCGTCGTCGTCCTGCTCGCGCTGAGGCGCGGGTCGGAGTTCGGCTGCATCGGCGGATTCGCCGCCGGGCTGCTGCAGGACGCCGCCGGCGGCGGGCTGATCGGCGTCCAGGCGCTCACCAAGGCCCTGGTCGGGTTCGGCATCGGCACGCTGGGCGCCCGACTGCGCGTCACCCAGCCGCTCGTGCAGGTGCCCGGCCTGGTGTTCCTGAGCGTGGCCGAGGGGCTCGTCCGCTTTGCGCTGCTCAAGCTCTTCCACTTCCCGGCGCCGTTCGTCGAGCTGATGTCCTACGTCGTGCTCCCCCAGGCCCTCTACAACGGATTCCTGGGGGCGGCCCTCGTCCTGGCCCTGGCCTGGACGGAAGCGCGCCAGCGAGACGTCTCGTGAGGCGCTTCAGCCTGAGCCACGGCTGGCGGTCACTCCCTGAGGGCCGCGATGCCGGGAAGAAGCGGGTGACGGCGGTGGCCGTCGTCGTTCTGGCTGCCTTGGCCATGGTCGTCGGTCAGCTCTGGTACCTGCAGGTGCTCGAGGGCGGGTACTTCCTCGATGCCTCGGACAAGAACCGCATCCGCATCCGGCCGGTGGCCGCCCCCCGCGGCATCCTCTTCGACCGCAACGGCGTGCCGCTGGTGGACAACCGGCCGACCTTCACGCTGTCGCTCATCCCCCGCGAGCTCCCCCGCGACGAGCAGGGCCGCGACGCCGTGCTGGGTCGGGTGGCGGCGCTGCTGCGAATTCCGTACGCGGAGCTGGCCGAGTCGATCACGCGGGTGTCCCTGGACTCGTTTCTGCCCGTGCGCGTGCGCCGCGGGCTCAGGCTCGAGGACATGGCCAAGGTGGAAGAGTGGAAGCTCGAGCTGCCCGGCGTCATCGTCGAGGTGGAGCCTCAGCGCACCTACCCCTCCAGTCGCTTCGCCGCCCACCTGCTCGGCTACGTCCGCGAGGCCAGCGACGAGCAGCTCAAGCAGGGCCGCTACCGGCGCGGCGACATGGTGGGTCAGAGCGGGCTCGAGCGACTGCTCGACGAGTTCCTGCGCGGGCGCGACGGCGGCGAGCGGATCGAGGTCGACGCGCTGGGCCGCCCCGTCCGGGTCGTCCAGCAGACCGAGCCCCACCCGGGCGCCCAGGTGGTGACCACCGTGGACCGCCGCATCCAGGAGGCGACCGAGCAGGCCATGGAGGGTCGGGCCGGCGCCGCCGTCGTCATGGATCCCCGGAGCGGGGACGTGTTGGCCCTGGTCTCTACGCCGGCGTTCGAGATCGACCGGTTCACGGGAACGATCGATCGGGCGGCCTGGCTCAAGGTGGTCCAGCACCCCGAGCATCCGCTGCTGAACCGCACGATCCAGAGCCAGTACGCGCCCGGCTCCCTCTTCAAGCTCGTGGTCACCGCGGCCGGGCTACAGGAAGGGACGCTGACGCCGCTCGACCGCGTGCACTGCTCGGGCGAGTTCCAGCTCGGCACCCGGACGTTCAAGGACTGGAAGGAGGACGGCCACGGCACCGTCGACCTCCGCCGGGCGATCGCCCATTCCTGTAACATCTTCTTCTACCAGGCCGGGCTCAAGGTAGGCGGCGCCGCCATCACCAAGTACGCGCGCGCGTTCGGCCTGGGGCAGCCGACCGGCATCGATCTGGCCGGTGAGAAGTTCGGGCTCGTTCCCCAGCCCCGGCCCAAGCGGGGGCGCGACCAGTGGCAGGCGGGCGACGTCGTGAACCTCTCGATCGGGCAGGGGCCCGTCCTGGTCACGCCGCTCCAGGTGGCGAAGTTCATGGCCGCCATCGCCAACGGCGGCGTGCTCTGGAAGCCGCGCCTGGTGCAGCGTATCGAGCGGTCGGAGCGCGGGGTCGTCTGGAGCGATCCGGGCAAGGTGACCGGACACGTCGAGCTCTCGCCGCTGGTCTGGGCCTACCTGCGCCAGAGCCTGGTGGCGGTCGTGAACGAGGGCACCGGAGTCGAGGCGCGGATTCCAGGCCTCGACATCGCGGGCAAGACCGGCACGGCCCAGACGGTCGCGAACTCGAGGGCGGACCGAGGCCAGGACCACGCGTGGTTCGCGGCCTTCGCGCCGGTCCGGGACCCCGAGGTCGTCGTGGTCGTGCTCGTGGAGCGCGGCGGTAAGGGCGGACAGGTGGCGGCGCCGATCGCGCGCAAGATCCTCAACGCGATCTTCTTCGAGAAGGTCGCCGCCGTGGAAATCGCCGGATGATCGTGGCTGGGCGAACCGCAGGGCGGCCAGGGGCTGGGGCCCCGCTGCCCGAGGCGAGCGAACCCGAAAATTCCCTATGATGGTCGGCATCGATCGCCGGCTGCTCCAGAACGTCGACTGGCCGCTCCTGGGGGCCGCGCTCGGGCTGATCGCGCTGAGCGCGACCACGCTGGCGAGCCTCAACGTTGGACGCGCCGGAAGCGGCCTCGTGCTCCGGCAGCTCGCCTGGGTTGGCCTGGGCACCCTGGCCCTCCTCGTCGTGGCCAGCCTCGATTACCGCAGGCTCGTGCGGATGGGGCCGGCCCTCTACGTCCTGGGGCTGGCCGTCCTGGGCGCCGTGTTCCTGCTGGGGCGCACCGTGTCGGGCGCGCGCCGCTGGATCATCGTGGGGCCGCTCTCCATGCAGCCGTCCGAGATCTTCAAGCTCTGCTTCCTCCTGATGCTCGTGTGGCTGCTCACGGCGCGCTGGGCTCAACCGATCACCCTGATCATCCTCGCACTGCTGGTACCGATCGTCGCCGTGCCGTTCGTGCTGATCGTGAGGCAGCCCGACCTGGGCACGGCGCTGCTGCTCTGGCCCCTGCTGATCGCCCTGCTCGTCGGCGCCGGGGTGCGATTGCGGCTCCTCGGAGGCCTGGCGCTGGCCGGGTTCGCCGCGCTGCCCGTGGCCTGGCTGGCGCTGAAGGACTATCAGCGGGAACGAATCCTGGTGTACCTGGACCCGTTCCGCGATCCCCTGGGGAGCGCGTACAACGTGATCCAGGCCAAGATCGCCATCGGATCGGGTCAGCTCCTCGGGAAGGGCATCGCCGGCGCCACGCAGAGCCGGCTGGCCTTCCTGCCGGAGCGCCATACGGACTTCATTTTCGCCGTATTCGCCGAGATGTGGGGGTTCGTCGGGTGTCTCGTGCTGCTCCTGTGCTATGCGTGGCTCCTCTTGCGGGGCTTCGACATCGCCGCGGCGGCGCGCGACCCCGTCGGACGACTCGTCGCGCTGGGCGTGACGAGCCTGCTGGCGGCCCAGATTCTCATCAACGTGGGGATGGTGACTGGCCTCCTGCCCGTCGTCGGGATCCCGCTGCCCTTCATGAGTTACGGCGGGTCCTCGATGCTCGTCTCCATGATGGCCCTCGGGCTTCTCCTCTCGGTCCGGATGCGGCAGTTCCAATGAGGCATGGCGTGCGGTCGACGACGCCCGCGATCCGCTGTGCCGGCGAGGTGCTGCCGTGGGCAAACGCATTCTGGTCAACGCCGGGTTCACCGAGACTCGAGTGGCGGTGCTGGAGGGCGCCCTCCTCACCGAGCTCTATCTCGAGCGGCACTCGCGCCGCTCGATCGTCGGGAGCGTTTATAAGGGTGTCGTGACGAACGTCCTGCCGGGCATGCAGGCGGCGTTCGTCGACATCGGCCTCTCCAAGGACGCCTTCCTCTACGCCGGCGACTACATGGCCAACCTCGGCGACTACGCCCGCGAGATGCTGGGCGGCAGCGAGGAGGACGCCGATGTGGCCGACGTCGATCTCGACGAGGTCGAGCCCAAGCGCGAGGCGCGGCCCCCCCTCGAAGAGATATTGCGGAAGGGCCAGGAAGTTCTTGTCCAGGTCGCCAAAGAATCGCTGGGTACCAAGGGCGCTCGGGTCACGTCGTTCGTCTCGCTGCCCGGCCGGTATCTCGTATACATGCCGCACACGCGGCATATCGGCGTGTCGCGCCGCATCCGTGACGAGCACGAGCGCGACCGGCTGCGCGCGCTCCTGCGCAGCCTGAACCCCGCTCCGGGTGGGTTCATCGTCCGCACCAACGCGGAAGGGCGGGGCGAGGCGGAATTCGCCGCCGACGTGGAGTTCCTGGGCCGCCTCTGGTCGCAGATCCAGACGCGCTCCGAGCAGGCCACGGCCCCGGCGGTCCTGCACGAGGAGATGGACCTGACCTTCCGCGTGGTCCGCGACCTGCTGTCGCCCGACGTCGACGAGTTCCTGGTCGACAGCCGCGAGGTCTACGACAAGTGCAGGCGCGACGTGCAGGCGCTGGTGCCGGCGCTGGCCGAGCGCGTGAAGTTGCACGAGGGGCGGACGCCGCTCTTCGAGGCGTTCGGAGTCGAAAAGGAGATCGAAAAGGCCCTGCGCCGCCGGGTCTGGCTCAAGTCCGGCGGCTACATCGTCATCGATCACACCGAGGCGCTGGTGTCGATCGACGTCAACACCGGCAAGTACGTCGGCAAGCGCGACTTCGAGCAGACCGTACTGAAGATTAATCTGGAAGCGGTCGGCGAGGTCGTGCGCCAGATCCGCCTGCGCGATCTCGGCGGCCTCATCATCATCGACTTCATCGACATGGACGTGCCCGAGCACCGCGAGCAGGTGTACCGCGCGCTCACGCGGGCGCTGGCCGAGGACAAGGCGCGGACCAACGTGCTGGAGATCTCCGAGCTGGGCCTGGTGGAGATGACGCGCAAGCGCGTGCGCCAGGATCTCCGATCGCTGCTCACCGTGCCGTGCCCGGCCTGCAAGGGGGCCGGCGTGACCAAGTCCGACGCCACGCTGGCCGCCGAGATCTTCCGGGCGATGCCGGCCAAGGTCGCCGAGTCGGAGGCGCGTGAGATCGTGGTGCGCGTTCACCCCGAGCTGGCCGCCTACCTCGAAGGCGACGCCCGCGACGCCCTCCAGCGGGTGTCCCGGACGCTCGACGTGAAGGTCACCGTCCAGCCCGCCACCGGCCGGCCGAGCCGCGAGGAGTACGAGATCCACGTGCGTTGAGCGGCATACGGGAGCGCGGCGGGGGCCACTCCAAGACCACGCTATCCACGATGCGTTGCCCACGCGCCCCCTACTTGGCGGCTCCCTCGACCCCCAGAAGCTACGGGTCTTGGAATGGCCCCCGCCTCGCTCCCGTCGACGCCCGCGCACGTGGATCGGGAGCGCATTGGCGGGCGGCCGGGGCGCCTTGGGCCGTGGTAGCATCCCGGCAGCATGGCCCGGGAGCTGCCACTGCTGCCGACGACGGTGACTGTGGGCTCTGGGAGACGCCGCGGTGGGTGGCCGTCTCCAAGCTGCGCTCGATGGTGGAAGCCGCCGGCCTGCTGCGCCGCGAGCTCAGCGGCAAGCCCTGAATGAGCTCCCCGCGGCCCTCACGGCTGTCGAGGGGCAGGATCCTCGGCGAGCTCCGCGCCGCCGCCAGGAAGGGGGACCGCGCGGCGCTGACGCTGGCCGTCGACCAGATGCGGACGCTGGCGCTCTCGCCGCGCTACTGGGAGAAGTACCTCGTGCTCCTGCGGAACCCGCTGGCCCGCCTGGTCGACCTGCTAGTGATCAAGCAGGGCGATCGCATCGCCCACCAGAAGGGCTGGAAGAAGCTCGGAGGGGGGCGTCGCCCCCCGTCCTCGTCGGAGGGGGCCTCGGCGGCCCCCTCCGAGGCCTTCCCCAGGAAGGGGTTGCGCCGGCGGAGCCGGCACTCGAAGGGCCGGCCGCGCCGGCCCCGCGCCACCGACTCCTCCGCCGAGCAGCAACTGCTCTTCGAGCTCTGAGCGCCAAGGGGAGCTTGACCGGGCCGGGGTCGGGGCCCATAATACCCCCATAGGGTATATGGGCGAGCGGGCCGGGTGGGGGTGACATGATCGACGGGACGACGAAGACCAAGGCGCGGGGACGGCTGCGGCGTATCGAGGGCCAGGTGCAGGGGCTGCAGCGGATGATCGCCGCCGACGCCTACTGCGTGGACGTCCTGCTGCAGATCTCGGCGGTGCAAGGGGCCCTCGAGCAGGTCCAGAAGCTGCTGGTGGGACGGCACATCGAGTCGTGTGTCGCCGACGCGTTCAGGTCCGGATCGAAGGGCGAGCGGCAGCGCAAGATGGACGAGCTTCTGGACGTCTTTTCGCGCTTCGGAGGGAAGTGAGGCTGGACATGGAGCGCATGACGTTCCCGGTGCGCGGCATGCATTGCGCCGCGTGTGTCGGCAAGGTCGAAGGCGCGCTGGCGTCGGTCCTCGGGGTGAGCGAGGCCGCCGTCAACCTCGCCACCGAGCGGGCCACCATCATCTTCGACCCGGCCCAGGCCGACGTCGCCGCGTTGCAGCGGGCCGTAGAGGCCGCCGGCTACGAACTGGTGGAGCCGACCGCAGCGACGATGGACGGTGTGGATGACGAGCGGCGCGCCCGCGAGGGCGAGCAGCGCGCGTTGCGCACCAAGGTCATCGTGGGCGCGGTGTTGTCCCTGCCCGTCCTCATCGGCGGCATGGCCGACGTCGTTCCGTGGGCGCCGGCGTGGCTGCGGAACCCGTGGCTGCTGCTCACCCTGTCGACGCCGGTGCAGTTCTGGGTCGGCGCCCAGTTCCACCGCGGCTTCCTGCGCGATCTCCGCTACCGGAACGCCAGCATGTCCACGCTGGTGTCGATCGGCACCAACGCGGCGTACTTCTTCAGCGTGGCCGTCACGCTGTGGCCCCACGCGTTCATGGACGTGGGCGGGATGACGTACTACGAGACGGGCGCCGTGGTCATCACGCTGGTCGTGCTCGGCCGGTGGCTGGAGGCGCGGGCGCGCGGGCGCACGTCGGAGGCGATCCGGCGCCTCCTGGGCCTGGCCCCCCGGACGGCGCGGGTCATCCGCGACGGCCAGGATATGGACGTGCCCACCGAGCAGGTGCTGGTCGGCGATCTGATCCGCATCCGGCCCGGCGAGCGCATTCCGGTGGACGGCGTCATCGTGGAGGGTGCCTCGACCGTGGACGAGTCCATGTTGACCGGCGAGAGCCTGCCCGTGGAGAAGCGGCCGCCGGCGAAGGTCGCGGCCGGGACCGTCAACCGCACGGGGAGCTTCGTGTTCCGCGCGACGGCCGTCGGCCGCGAGACGACGCTGGCCCGCATCATCCATCTGGTCCAGGAGGCTCAGGGCTCGCGGGCGCCGATCCAGCGGCTGGCCGATCGTGTGGCCGCCGTCTTCGTGCCCATCGTCCTCGTCGTCGCCGCGCTCACCTTCTCCGCCTGGTTCTTTTTCGGGCCCGAGCCGCGCCTGCTCATGGCGCTCACCACCGCCGTCGCCGTCCTCGTCATCGCCTGTCCGTGCGCGATGGGCCTGGCCACGCCGACGGCGATCATGGTCGGCACCGGCAAGGGCGCCGAGCACGGCGTGTTGATCAAGAGCGCCGCTGCGCTCGAGCTGCTGCACCGGGTCGACACCATGGTTTTCGACAAGACGGGCACCCTCACGGTGGGCCGGCCCGAGGTGACCGACGTCGTCCCCGTGCCCGGCGGGAGCGAGGACGAGGCGCTGGCGCTGGCCGCCGCCGCCGAGCAGGGCTCCGAGCATCCGCTGGGCGAGGCGATCGTGCGGCGGGCGAAGGAGCGCGGGGTCGCGCTGCCGCCGATCGCCGAGTTCAACACGGTGCCGGGCCAGGGGGTCGACGCCCTGGCCCCCGACGGGCGCGTGCTCCTCGGCAACCGCGCGCTGATGGACGCGCGCGGGATCGACGTGACGCCGCTGGCCGCGCGGGCGGCTCTCCTCCAGGCCGAGGGCAAGACGGTCATGTACCTGGCCTTCGCCGGGCGTCTGGAGGCGCTCATCGCCGCGGCCGACGTCCTCAAGCCCGAGGCGGCCGCCACGGTCGCCCGGCTCAAGGCCCTCGGCGTCGGCGTGGTGATGCTCACGGGCGACAACCGGGGGACGGCGGAGGCGATCGCCCGCCAGGGGGGCGTCGATCGCGTGCTGGCCGAGGTGCTGCCGGAGGACAAGGCGAGCGAGGTGAAGAGGCTGCGCGAGGAGGGCCACCTGGTGGCGATGGTCGGCGACGGCATCAACGACGCGCCGGCGCTGGCCCGGGCCGACGTCGGCATCGCGATGGGCGCGGGCACCGACGTCGCCATCGAGGCGGCGGACGTCACGCTGATGAGCGGCGATTTGCGGGGCGTGGTGGCGGCGGTGCAGCTCTCGCGCCGGACGATCCACATCATCAAGGAGAATCTCGTCTGGGCCTTCGGCTACAACGTGATCCTGATCCCCGTCGCGGCGGGCGTCCTCTACCCGCTGGGGGGCGTGTTGCTGTCGCCCATCCTCGCCGGGGCGGCGATGGCGTTTTCCTCGGTCTCCGTCGTCACCAACAGCCTGAGGCTCAAGCGCTGGCGACCGGCCAGCTGAGGAGGAGTGGCATGGCCGTCGATCCCGTCTGCAAGATGACCGTGGAGCCCGCCAAGGCGGCGGCGCAGTCCACGTATCGGGGGCAGACCTATTACTTCTGCGCCGTGAACTGCAAGCAGAAGTTCGACCGCGAGCCCGACACGTATCTCGGCAAGAAGTGACCGCGTCCGGGCTCGACCCGCGGGTGCTCCGGGGGCGCGACCGCTACGAGCGCGTCATGGAGGGTGGACCGTCGAGCTGGCGGCGATCGCCGCGCCCTCGCCGGCGTACGAGATCCGCGCGGCGCGCTGCCGCGTGCTCGGGGGCCCGGTCGCGCCCGAGGCCGTGCCCGGCGTCGAGACGCTGGCCGGCGCCCGGATGGTGGCGGGGTTCGGGCGGCGCGTGGCGGAGGCAACGGGCGCGGGCGACGGCGCCGCGCTGGTCGTAGACGCGGCCATCGAGATCGCGCGGCTGTGCGCCACCAGCTCGCGCGGCTCGAGCGAGGCCGGGGCCAGACGTCCGCGGCTTCGAGATCACCTGTGAGGTCGATCTGGCCACCGGCGCAAGCGGATCGGCACCCTCCTCGGCGGCCCGACGGGTTGCGCCCAGCTCTTTGACCTGACCGCCGATCTCCTGAAGCTACTGGCCTGAGGCCGGCTCGAGGTACGAGTCCAGCAGCAGATCAAAGGTGAAGTCGGGTAGGCCCACGCTCGCGGGCGAGCGACCCCGGAAGGCCGCCCGCGGCGCCACGCCGACGAGCTCGCTGCGGCGCACGCCGATTCCCCGCCGGCCGGCCTCGTCCTTCACGCGGTCGAACGCGACCGGGATCGGCGTCGCGCGGTAGTCGAGGAGGTTCATCGAGACCTGGGCGATCCCGCGGCTGGCCAGCCAGAGTCCTATGGCCTGGACCCCCGCCAGCCCGCCACTCGATTCGCGGACGGCGCGAGCGATGGCGCGGGCGGCGTCGAGATCGCTCCCGTCGAGCCACACGTTGAACGCGACGAGGATATCGCGCGCGCCGACCAGCACTGCGCCCGCCCGGGGATCGAAGCGCCCGGGCCCGTCGTCGGGTGGATCGGCGCCGCGCAAACGCTCGGCGAGGCCCTCGTAGCCTCCGCGCCGGGCGTCGGGCAGCCGCCGTCGTCCCGGTCCGATGGCGGCCTGCCCGTAGTAGTAGACGGGCAGACGGTGACGCGCGGCGATCGTCCGGCCGACCCGACGTGCGACCTCGACGGTCTCGGCCATCGACAGTTCGGCGACGGGGACGAAGGGCAGAACGTCGAGCGCGCCGATGCGGGGATGGATGCCGTGGTGCGTGCGGAGGTCGATCGCCTCCAGCACGCGGTCGGCGAGCGCGAGCGCGGCGGCTTCCACGGCCGCCAGCGGGCCGAGGAAGGAGAAGACCGAGCGGTGATGATCGGGGTCGGCGTGGACGTTCATCAACGTCACGCCGGGCTTCCCGCCGAGCGTCGCGGCGAAGCGCTCGATCAGGGCGCGGTCGCGTCCCTCGCTGACGTTGGGGACGCACTCGATGAGGGGCCGGGGCACGTCGGGTATACTACGGGTCACCGCGATGAATTGCCTACCGGTTGGCAAGCTCCGCGCCCAGGCGCTGCAGGCGGTCTTCGACAAGCACCCGGTGAAGGACCCCCGGGTCGTCGTGGGCCCGCGCGTCGGCGAGGACGCGGCCGTGATCGACGTGGGCGACCGCTACCTGGTGGCCACCACCGACCCGATCACCTTCGCCGCCGATGACGTCGCTTGGTACGCGCTGCAGGTCAACGCCAACGACGTCGCGGTCCGCGGGGCCCGGCCCCGGTGGTTCCTGGCGACGCTCCTGCTCCCCGAAGGCCGCACGACCGAGGAGTCGGCGACGGCGCTGCTCGATCAGCTGGCCGAGGCCTGCCAGGAGCTCGACGTCGCCCTCGTCGGGGGCCACACCGAGATCACCCACGGCCTGGACCGTCCGATCGTCGCCGGCACCATGCTCGGAGAGGTGGCCAAGGACAAGCTCGTCACCACGGGTGGGGCGCAGGTCGGTGACGCCGTCGTCATGACCAAGGGGGTGCCGCTGGAGGGCGCCGCCATCATCGCTCGCGAGCGCGAGGCCGAGCTGCGGGCGCGGGGGGTGGGCACCTCCGTCATCCGGAAGGCCAAGGCATTTCTGAAATCGCCGGGGCTCAGCGTCCTGCCCGAGGCCGAGATCGCCTGCGAGCTGGCCACGGTCCACGCCATGCACGATCCGACGGAGGGCGGCATCGCCACCGCGCTCTGGGAGCTGGCCGAGGCGGCGGGGGTCGGCCTCCGCATCGATCGCGAGCGCATCATCGTGCTGCCCGAGGGTGCCCAGCTGTGTCGCGCCTGCGGACTCGATCCGCTGGGCACGATCGCCTCCGGCGCCCTGCTGATGACGCTGGGGCCCGCGGACGCGTCCATCGTCATCCACGCCCTCGCCCGCGAGGGGATCGACAGCCACTACATCGGCCAGGTCGTCCCGCGGGACCGCGGCGTCGTGCTCGTGGACGCAACCGGGGAACGGCCGCTGCCGGTCTTTCCCCAGGACGAGATCTCCAAGCTCTTCTCGGGAGGTTAGCCCGGTGCCCCAGCTCGGATATTCGTACCGCCCGGTGGCCCTCGGCCACGACGGCATGGTGGCCTCGGCCCATCCGCTGGCGACGCTCGCCGGCGTCGAGGTGCTCAAGGCCGGCGGCACCGCGGCCGACGCCGCCGTCGCCACCAACGCCGTGCTGGCGGTGACGCAGCCGAACAACTGTGGTGTGGGCGGCGACATCTTCTGCCTCTACTACGAGGCGGCGACGCGCCGCGTGCACTTCCTCAACGGCGCCGGCCGGTCGGGCTCGCGGGCGGGGCTCCCGGAGCTGCGCCGGCGGGGAATGGAGGGGCTGCCCACGCTCGGCCCGGCCACGGTGAGCGTGCCCGGCTGCGTGCGCGGCTGGGTGATGCTGCTCGAGCGCTTCGGCACGCGCCCGCTCGCCGAGCTGCTGGGGCCGGCCATCCATTACGCTGAGCGCGGCTTCCCCATCACCTCCAACGTGAGCCAGTCCATCGCCGAGCTGGAACCCCAGAATCCGGACCCGGAGTGGCAGCGGATCTTCTGCCCCAAGGGCCGCGCGCCGGACCTCGGTGAGCTGTTGCTCCAGCCCGATCTGGCGCGGACGCTCCGTGATCTCGCGGTCGAGGGCCCCGACCTCTTCTATCGGGGTCGAGTCGCCGAGGCCATCGCCAGGCGGCTCGAGCGGGATGGTTTTCTGACGGCCGACGACCTGGCCGCCCACGCCGGCGAGTGGGGCGAGCCGATCGCGACGACGTATCGTGGCCGGATGATCTACCAGACGCCGCCGCCGACCCAGGGCCTGGCCGCCCTGCTGGGATTCAACCTGCTGGAGGGCTTCCCCCTCGCGCGCCACCGCGTCCACTCGGTCGAGCACCTGCACCTGCTCATCGAGGTCGTCAAGCTCAGCTACGCCGACCGTGACCGCTGGATCGGTGACCCCGAGCACGCGCGGGTGCCGGTCGGATCGCTCCTCGACAAGGCGTACGCGGCGCTGCGCCGCCGGGAGTTCGATCCGAAGAAGGCCGGGTCATACGCGCCGGGCGAGCCCGAGGGCGACACCACCGGGTTCGTCGTGGCCGACGGGCGTGGCAACGTGATCAGCGTCATTCAGAGCCTCTTCAATGCCTTTGGTTCGGGCGTGGTGGCGCCGGGCGCGGGCGTCGTCCTCCAGAACCGTGGCCGGCACTTCAGCGTGGAGCCGTCGCATCCGAGCGTCTTCGCCCCCCGCAAGCGGCCCTTCCACACGCTGATCGCCTCCATCGTCACCCGCGACGAGCGTCCCCTGCTGGGCTTTGCCACCATGGGCGGCAACGGCCAGGCCATGTTCCATGTCCAGGTGCTGACCAACGTCCTCGATTACGGCATGGACATCCAGGAGGCGATCGAGCGGCCGCGGTTCCTCATCGGCGCGTTCCTGCCGGGCGAGCCCGCCGACACCATCAATCTCGAGAGCCGCGTGCCGCCGCGCGTGTTCGCCGGGCTCGCGCGCAAGGGCCACCACGTCAAGCCGGCGCCGGCGCTCTTCTACAAGGTGGGCCACGCTCACGGCGTCGTCGTGCGCGACGGAACCTTGATGGGCGGGGCCGATCCGCGCGGCGACGGCGTCGCGCTCGGCTTCTAGCGCCTATGCGCGGGTGGCGGAGGCTGGCGGTCCTGGTCGCCCTGACCCTGCTCTCGCTCTCCGGCGAGACCGTCGCCGCCGAGTGGGGGACGATCAACCCCGGCCAGAGCACCATGGAGGCGGTGCGCGCGCAGTACGGCGGGCCCACGCGGACGGCCACGCAGAAGGTCGAGGGCTACGACACCGCCCAGTGGGTCTACGAGGGCCCGCAGGCGCCGGGGGGCATCCGACGACTCGTCGTCGACTTCGGGCTCCTGACGCCCGCCGGCTTTCAGCCCGCGCTCGTCCGCTCGCTCACGCTCGAGCCGAAACCGGGCGCCTTCACCCAGACCACGGTGCTGGAGGGCTGGGGCGAGCCGACGAAGGTGTCGGCGGCCGGGCAGCCCAAGTCCTTCTTCTACGAGAGCGGGCTCGTCGTGCTTTTCGACACGGAAGGGTGGCAGGTGGAGACGATGCTCTTCACGCCGCCCCAGGCGCCGGCAAAGGGCCAAGGCACGCCGCGGCCCTGAGCAGCCCGCGCGTGGGGATCTCCACCCAGTCGGGACGGTGGTTGGCCTCGTACACGATCTCGTAGGCGGCCTTTTCCAACTCGAAGACCGCCACGGCGCGCGCGAAGGCCTCGTCCCTCTCCGGGGCGAACGGAGCGCCGCGGACTCCGGCGCGGTAGGCGGCCCCGAGCGCACGCGCAGCCTCCGCCTGCCATGCCGCCACCCACGCCTCCAGCCCGGCCGGGCGTGACGCCTGAGCGACGTAGTCGATGGAGCGCAGCAAGCCGGCGACGTCGCGCAGGGGCGTGTGCTTCCTCCGGCGCTCGGCCAGCGGACGAATCGGCTCACCCTCGAAGTCGATGATCGCGAAGTCGCCGTCGCGGTAGAGCGTCTGGCCGAGGTGGAGATCGCCGTGGTGGCGGATCTTCTGGCTGCCCCGCAGGCCGTTGAGCGCGGCCCGCACGTCGAGGTCTGCTACGAGGCCCTCGCGGCCGAGGGCCTCGCGCGCGGCCTCCAGCTGGGCGCCGACGTCCCCGCTCCACGCGGCGAGATCTCCGGGCGTGATGGGCTCGGGCGCGAAATCGGCATCGCGCGGGTCCGACGCCAGCGCCCGGTGGAGCGCGGCCGTCACCGCGCCGAGCCGGTCGAGCGCCCCCAGCGACACGCCGGCGAGTGCCCGGACCTGCGCCGCGTCGGGCGGCCCGGACGCGCGGCGCGCGAGGGCGTAAAAGTCTCCCAGCGCCGCCAGCATCCACTGCCATCCGTCGCGGGCGCCGGCTACCAGCTCCTGGGCGACGGCGAGGGTCGTCGTGGCGCCGTCGCGCCGGTAGTCGAGCTGGCCGAAGAGCCGGGGCGTCTGGGCGAAGCGCGCGCGCTCGGTCAAGAACCGCGTCATCTCCGCCTCAGGGTTGATCCCCTCGGCGAGGCGCCGGAAGTGCTTCACGATCACCGCGTCCCCGAAGGTGACGGACGTGTTGCTCTGCTCGCCGCCCAGGCGGCGCACCGGGAGATCCGGCCCGAGCCCGGGAGGGAAGGCGGACGTCGGGCCGCCGCGGACCTCGCCCCGCTCGCCGGCGCTCCCGGCGCCGCGGGCGATGAGGTCGAGAAGCGCGCGGCAGAAGTGGGGGTCGTCGAGCGCGTCGGCGACGTCGCCACCCGCCGGGGAGGCGCCGAGGGGAACCGCGTAGCGGTCGGACCCGCCGTCGTCGAGCGTTACCCGGGCGACGGCGATCACCGCTCCGGCCAGGGGGACGGCGTCCTCGATCACGATCGCTTCGATCCGGCGCGTCTTGGCGGCGAACCAGCGCTGGCGGGCCAGCCAGGCGGCCAGGACGTCAGATGGCGGTATCTTCGATGCCATAGCGGAGCGGGCGGCGCTCCCGGCGCTCCAGCCGGAACCAGTAGAAGCCGTGCGGCCCCAGCGAGAGGAAGTAGGGCTGCTCGCCGATGGGCGGAAAGCGCGTCTCCCCCAGCAGCTCCACCGGCACGGCGCCGCGGTGGCGGGCCAGGTCGAGCAGCACCGGCTGCGAGCGCTCCGAGAGGTTGGCCACCACCAGGATCGTGTCGTCGTCGTCCTCGCGATAGAAGGCCAGCACGCTCTGGTTGAGGGGACGGAGAAACTCGATCGTCCCCCGCCCGAAGGCGGGGCAGCGCTTCCGGACGGCGATCAGCCGCTTCACCGCGTTGAGCAGCGAGGACGGCGTCTTGAGCTGGGCCTCCACGTTCACCGCCTGGTAGCCATAGACCGGATCGGTGATCACCGGCAGGTAGAGCTGGCTCTCCTCGGCGGCGGAGAAGCCGGCGTTGCGGTCGCGGGACCACTGCATGGGCGTCCGCACGCCGTTGCGGTCGCCCAGATAGATGTTGTCGCCCATCCCGATCTCGTCGCCGTAGTAGATGATGGGGCTGCCGGGGAGCGTGAAGAGCAGGCAGTTCAGCAGCTCCACCCGCCGCCGGTCGTTGTCCATGAGGGGCGCCAGGCGGCGGCGGATGCCGAGGTTCAGCTTCGCCTGCGGATCCTGCGCGTAGGCGTAGTACATGTAGTCGCGCTCCTCGCTGGTCACCATCTCGAGCGTCAGCTCGTCGTGATTTCTGAGAAAGAGGCACCACTGGCAGGCGGGCGGGACGGGCGGGGTGTGGGTGAAGATGTCGAGGATCGGCAGGCGCTCCTCGCGCCGGATGGCCATGTACAGGCGCGGCATGAGCGGGAAGTGGAACGCCATGTGGAACTCGTCGCCCTCGCCGAAGTAGGGGCGCACGTCCTCCGGCCACTGGTTGGCCTCGGCCAGCAGCACGCGGTCGCCCCCGTAGTCCTGGTCGATGACGCGGCGAAATTCTTTGAGAATCGCATGAGTCTCCGGGAGGTTCTCGCAGCTGGTTCCCTCGCGCTCGATCAGGTAGGGCACCGCGTCGCAGCGAAAGCCGTCCAGGCCGCGGTCGAGCCAGAAGCGCATGACGTTCAGCATCTCCGCGCGCACGGCGGGATGGTCGTAGTTGAGGTCGGGCTGGTGGCTGAAGAACCGATGCCAGTAGTACGCCTTGCGCACCGGATCCCAGGTCCAGTTCGACTTTTCGGTGTCGACGAAGATGACGCGGGCATCCAGATAGCGCCGGTCGGTCGGGCTCCACACGTAGTAGTCGGCATAGGGCCCGGCGGGGTCGGAGCGGGAGGCCTGGAACCAGGGGTGCTGGTCGGAGGTGTGATTCATCACCAGGTCGGCGATGACACGGAGGCCGCGGGCGTGGGCGGCGTCGAGAAACTTCTGGACCTCCTCCAGGGTCCCGTAGCCGGGATGGACCCCCTGGAAGGCGGCGATGTCGTAGCCGTCGTCGCGGAGGGGCGAGGGGTACATCGGCAGGATCCACAGACAGTCGACGCCCAGCTCCTTGAGGTAGTCGAGGCGCTCGGTGAGGCCGACGAAGTCTCCGATGCCGTTGCCGTCGGAGTCCTGAAACGCCTTGACGTGGACCTCGTAAAAGATCGCGTCCTTGTACCAGTCGCTGGTCATGGCCTGAGCCCAGAATACGGTACCTGGCGTCGCCACGCGACTGTTGGCGCCGAACGGCCGCGCCACCTTGCGAGCCCGTGGCCGCGGACCTATGCTCTCGATATCGTGCCTTCGCCATTTCTTCGCGACCCATGTGCTGGAGGATGGCCACGACGTCCGCACCGTTGGGCCACCATCGCGTGGGCATCACGATGTCTCCACACACGTCCTCGAGCCCGGGCCGGCGGGGATACGAAGTCCCGCGGACAGGAGGCTGGCTCGATGGTCGTCGAGGGATGCTACTGTCGTTCACGGACGACGTGGACTATGTCAACCGGGGTGGGGGCTGGTGGACGTCGAAGAAGGCGAACGTGGAAGGCCACGAGGCGATCCACGACATGCTGGCCAGGCAGAAGCAGAAGATGACCTACAGGTCTACCGTGGCCAAGATGCCGTTCCTAACACCCCACATCGCTCTCGTGCATGCGACCTGGGAGTGGCCGGGCTTCACCATGCCGTCGGGCGAGCCGACCGAAGACTTCAAGGGGATCAGCACGATGGTCATGGTGAAGCAAAAGGGAACGTGGCTGATCCGCGCGGTCCAGAACACCGTCACCACTCCCGCCGCGCCGACGCCGCCGAAGAGGGGGCGAGCCTGAATGGCGCCCGTTCTGAGATCCAGGACCCTGACCGTCTCCATCGACCGTCCGCCCGGGCACGTGTACGGATTCGTCTCGAACCCCGAGAACCTCCCGCGATGGGCGAGGGGCCTCTGTCGGTCGGTCAGGAAATCGGAGGGCCAGTGGGTCGTGGAGACGCCGGCCGGTCCCATGAACATCCGGTTCGTCGGACGCAACGAGCTCGGCGTCCTCGACCACTACGTGAGCCCGGCGCCCGGTCAGGAAATTCTCCTTCCGATGCGCGTGGTGCCCAACGGCTCCGGAAGCGAGGTCCTCTTCACCCTGTTCCAGCTGCCCGAGATGTCGGACGAGAAGTATGCCGAGGATGCCGGGTTGGTCGAGCGCGATCTGAGGACGTTGAAGAAGATCCTGGAGGGATAGGCCGCGCTCCTGGCCCGCTCGGCGGCCCCGCCGTCAGCGCTGCAGGACGAAGACGGCGGCGGGTTCGTGCTGCGGGTCCAGCGTCACCCGCCCGCCCCGGCCGCGCCACTCCTGGCGCGTGTCGGTGAGCCGCTCGTGTAAACGATAGAGCTGGTCTTCGGAGATCCCGAGCTCCCAGAGCGGCAGCTCCACCAAGGCGGAGTGGGTGGCGAAGGGATCGAGGTTGACGGCGACGAAGACGACGTCGTCGCGCTCGGGCGTCATCTTGCCGTAGAAGATGATGTGGGGGTCGTCGGAGGGATAGAAGCGGAGGTTGGTGTAGAGCTGTAGCGCGCGGTGCTCCCGCCGGATCCGGTTGACCTTGATGACGAGGTCGACGATGTTGCCGGGGGCGTCCCAGTCGCGCGACTTGAGCTCGTACTTCTCCGAGTTCAGGTACTCCTCGGAGCCCTCCGCGAACGGCTGGTTCTCGCACAGCTCGTAGCCCGAGTAGATGCCGTAGAGCGACGAGAGCGTCGCCGCCAGCACCAGGCGCATCCTGAAAGCGGCGCGCCCTCCTCTTTGCAGAACCGCATGGAGGATGTCGGGGGTGTTGGGCCAGAGGTGGCCGCGGAAGTACTCGGCGACGGGCGGCTGGGTGATCTCGGTGAGGTAATCGATCAGCTCCTGCTTCTCGTTCCGCCAGGTGAAGTAGGTGTAGGACTGCGTGAAACCGGCCTTGGCCAGGACCTTCATCATCTTGGGCCGGGTAAAGGCCTCGCTGAGGAAGATGACGTCCGGGTGCTCATCCTGGACGCTCCGGATCAGCCACTCCCAGAATTTGACGGGCTTGGTGTGCGGGTTGTCCACGCGGAAGCTCCGCACGCCGTGGCCGACCCAGAACTCGAGGATGCGCCGCATCTCCTGCCAGAGCGGGCGCGGGTCCGCGCACTGGAAGTTCAGCGGGTAGATGTCCTGGTACTTCTTGGGCGGATTCTCCGCGTGCTTGAGGGTGCCGTCCGGCCGGTGGAAGAACCACTCCGGGTGCTCCCGCACGTAGGGATGGTCGGGCGAGCACTGGATGGCGAAGTCGAGCGCGACCTCGAGCCCCAGGGCCCGGGCCCGCTCGACGAAGCGGTCGAAGTCGTCGAGCGTGCCCAGCTCGGGGTGGACGGCCATGTGGCCGCCCTCCTTGCCGCCGATCGCCCAGGGGCTGCCCGGGTCGTCGGGCCGGGCGACCAGCGAGTTGTTCCAGCCCTTGCGGTGGGTCCGGCCGATCGGATGGATCGGCGGCAGGTAGACGACGTCGAACCCCATCGCGGCCGCGCGCTTCAGCTGGGCCTCGGCGTCTTTGAAGGTGGCGTGCCGTCCCGGCTGGCCCGAGCGCGGGAAGAACTCGTACCACGCCGCGAAGCGGGCACGCTCGCGGTCGGCCACGATCTCGAACTCGCGCTCGGCCCACGTCGACTCGCGGCGATCCAGGTGGGCGTCCATCAGCGCGCCGAGGCGCTCCTCGCGGGCGGCGGCCACGGCCTCGGCCTGGGCGGGACGCAGCGCGAGGCGCCCGGCATACGCCTCCAGGGCCTCGGCCTGCCTACCGTACGCGCGCCCGGCGGCCGAGCGCACGAGCGCCGCGCCCTCCAGGAGCTCGCTGCCGACATCCTGGCCGGCCTCCACGCGCTTGCCCAGGTCGGCCAGCCACGAGCGGAACGGGTCGGCCAGGGCCTCGATGGTGAAGACCCAGCGTCCGATCGCCTCCAGCGTGAACCGTCCCGCCCAGCGGTCGTTGTCGACGAGGCTCATCGGGCTCTCACGCCACGTGGTCTCGCTCGCGCGGCGGTACTTGACGAAGGCCACCAGCACGTCGTGGCCCTCCTTGAAGATGTCCGCCGACACCTCGACGACGGCGCCGATCTCGCGCTTGGCCGGATAGCGGCCACCGTCCACGGTGGGCGCGACGCTCTCGATGACGACGGTGCGGTTGAGGTCGGACGGATCAGCGAGCACTAGCGCCACCTCTCGACGAGATAGGGCTTCTGGCGCTCGAAGGCCGCGCCCACGGCCTCCAGCAGAGCCTCGGTGCCCGCGGCGTCTCGTCTCCGGGTGGCGGTGACGAAGGCGGCGGTGCGGCCCAGGTAGAGGGGCACCAGCGAGCGCAGCAGATGGTCGCGGTGCACGACGCCGTAGTGGTGGCCGAGCGCGAAGTCGTAGACCACCCGCGCCCAGAGATCGTCGGGAAACCGAAAGCGCGTGACGTCGGCCGCGTCCAGCGCCAGCACATCGGCCAGGGTGTCGGGGCCGAGGATATGCTCCCAGATGGGCCCCAGGTCGCTCAGCCCTTGTCGGAACGCTCCGATCATGCGCTCGACGTCCACCGTCATTGGATCGGCGGAGGGCACTGCCGGCTCTCCCAGGGCCGGCACCGGTTCGCTACTGCGCACTTCGAGCCAGAGGTCCTGATGGCGGTCCATGACGCTGAAGACGGCGCCCAGCGTCTGGGCGACCATCGTGGGCAAATCGGTCGTGCGGGTGCGCGATTCCACGCGCCGCCGGCCGAGCCACGCCTCCCACACCACGAAGCCGTCAGCAATCGCCGTACCGACGATCCAGAGATCCGTGATGTCGCGCCCGGGCCAGGTCCACCGCGGATGGAGAAGCAGGTGCTCGAGCAGGCGCGCCGAGAGCGCCTGCGAGCCCGGCAGCGGCTGGCGCAGGCGGCGGCCGTAGAGAGCCCGGATCAGCGGCGCCAGCAGGAGATTCGTGATGGTGCCGTCGTAGCGGTGGCGCGCGTATGCTGGCGCGACGAGATCGGCCTTCTCCTCCCAGACGGGGCGCACCAGGCGCGCGATCCACTCGTCGGTCATCGAGGTGACCTCCGCCTCCAGCACGACCAGTGCGCGGACGCCCAGGCGCTGGGCGATGCCGAACGCGAGGCGCAACGCGCCACCCCGTCCGGGGACGCCGTGGAAGGGCACGGCGGCGCGCTCGGTCATCGGCGCGTCGTGGCGAGCCAGGACGGCCGGCAGCCCGCCGGCGGCGAGCAGCTCCGGCGTGCCGTCCGACGATCCGGCGTCGGCGTTGATGAGCGCCGCCTGGACTCCCGGGAAATGCCTCTCCAGCCCGGCCCGCGCCACCTCGGCCACCGCCGGGACGGTGGCGGCGTTGTTGTAGGTGAGCAGCGCGACGGCGATCTCCGCGGAGCGCAGGCGCTCGACCTGCTCTTGGAGGTCCGCGGGCAGGTCACGGGCCGGGGAGGCGTCGGTCATCCGGAGAGATGGATTAGGAGCGCCAGGTAGTCCGTGATGTTGCGGGTGACGAGGAACGTGCGGCGAACGTGCTCCCGTCCGGCCGTCCCCATCCGGGCGATCAGCTCGGGGTTATTGAGGAGGTGGCGGAGGCGAAAGGCCGCGCCCTCCACGGAGTGCACCGTGTAGCCGGTCACGTCGGAAATGATCTGCTGGGCGAGCCCGCCCCCGAAGCCGCCCACGACGGGCTTGCCCTTCCACATCGCCTCGGCGGCGCCGAGGCCGAAGCCCTCGCGCAGCGACTTCTGGAGCACGATGGTGGCCCCGCGCTGGAGCGCGTTGATCTGGAGGTGAGCGTCAGGAGGCAGCTCCAGCACGACGATGTCCGGATCATGGTGGGCGGCCTCGCGGAGCTCGGCCAGAACCTCCAGGCTCTCGCGCTCGTCCCCCGCGGTGCCGGCCAGGACCAGCCGGACGTCGTAATGCTTCTTGACGAGCCGATACGCGTTGACGACCCCCAGCGGGTCCTGGGCGCGCGTGAAGGGCCCGATTTGCACGAGCAGCGGCTTGTCCTGGCTGAGTCGCAGGGATGCCAGGATGGTCGCCACCTCGCGAGGGGTCAGCTCGCGGTTCTTCTCGGAGAGGGGATCGATGGACGGGTAGATGATGTACTGCGGCACCCCCAGGCGCCGGCCGAACTCCGGCAGCGAAAAGACGGCGGCCTCGTACTGGGCCACGAATTGCCGGAAGAAGGACCACGCCCGGCGCTGGGCGCGCGAGCAGTCGAAGTGGCAGCGCCACACCCAGCGTCCGTCGCTCCGCTGGGCGACGAGCGTGGCCGGCTGGACGTCGTGGACGACGACGAGGTCGGCCTCGAACGACAGCTTCTTGGCGTTGACCCGGTTCATCTCGACGTAATGGGCGAGCGCCTCGTCGGCCAGCACCCGCTCGGCGCCCTCCAGGGCCGCCTGCAGCGCCCGCGTCGTCGTGTAGAAGCCGGGATCCCCCCCCGTGATCTCCCAGTGCGTGTCGATGCCCATGTCGCACAGGATCGGCACCACTGCGCGCAGGATCTCGGCGGCGCCCCCACCGAACCGGCCGCCGCTCACGTGGAGAAACCGTCGCCCGCGCACGCGCTCGGCCAGCTTCAGGATGATGTCGACGACGCCGGGTGGTGCCACCTGACGGTAGTCGTCGATCCGGGTCACGCCGCCTCCTCTTCCAGGGCCTGGTCCACGAGGCTCAGCACGCGGGCGCGCACGCGCTCGAGGCTCGTCATGTAGGTGTCGATGCGCTCGATGCGGTCGGCCAGAGCCGGCAGCTCGAGCGAGGTGCGCAACCACTCGGCGAAGTCGCCGGAGGGGCGACCGAGTCGGGTCCGCGCCTCGACCATGTGGAAGTAGATGGCGCTGGCGTCCACCGCGGCCAGGCCGTCCCGGAACTCGGCCAGGGTCGTGGCCAGCGGGCCCAGCTCGACCTGCACGATGTGCGACTGCTGGAAATGGAACGCCCCGCCCAGCTCCGCCCGCGGCACGGTGTTGAGCCGGCGCAGGTGGTCGTGGATGATCGTCACCAGCTCCTCCCGGAGCAATTCCAGATCGGGGAACCCGAAGGGATCCACGACGGCCAGGCGCTCGGCCAGCGCCTGGTCGCGCACCTCCACCGCCGCCCATCGCGCGAAGTCGTTGCCGTAGGCGGTGGTGAGAGGCCGATGGCGGAGGAAGTAGCCGTGCGTGTGGTAGAAGACGGAGCCGGGTGGGACCTCCTCCAGACGGTCCATCAACTCGCGCTCGTCCAGGGCATGCTTGTCGAGCGCCTGGCGCAGCTCGACACAACCGATGAAGCCGAAGGGATGCTTGGCCGTCCGCATCTTCACTCGCCGCGCACAAGGAGGGCGACGGGAAAATTGGCGAACACCCGGCCGAGGCTGAGCGCGCCCGCCTCCGCGGCCACCCGCTCGCCGGTGAGCGGGTTCACGAATCGGGAGCCCGCTTCGGGGGGAACGCGCAGGCGAGTCTCCTCGCCCCAGTACTCGTGCCCGAGCGGCGGCTCCTCGACGCCGCGGCGCGCGAGCAGGCGGGGGACCACGGTGAGGGCCGCGGTGTCCCCCGAGAGCCGCGCGAACGCGCAGACGTGGTCGGCGAGCGGCCCCTCGACCTCGAGCGGCCGGTAGTCGCCCTCGCGGAACAGCGCGGCGCGGGCGCGGCGGCAGGCGAGCGCCTGGCGAATCACGTAGAGCTTGACGCGCCCGTCCTCTTTGCTCTTGAGGAGCTCCTGCAGCACCTTCCCGGCCAGCTCCCGCTTGACCGGCGCCCAGTCGATGTCGAAGACGTGCGCGTAGCCGGAGGCCGGCCCGTACTCGAGGACGTCCAGCCACCAGGCGTTGCGGTTCTTGGCGATGCCCATGTGGTTGGGCACGACGTCGATGAGGAGCCCCAGGCCGTGCCGCCGCCGGGCCTCGACGAACCGCGCGAACGCCGCCTCGCCCCCCAGCTCGGCGCGGATGCGGTTGTGGTCGGACACGTCGTAGCCGTGGGAGCTCTCCGCGCTGGTCTCGAAGAAGGGCGACGTGTAGCAATCGGAGACGCCGAGAGCCGCCAGGTAGTCAAGCACCCGCGCGGCGTCGTCGAAGGTGAGGTCGCTGCCGAGCTGCAGGCGGTAGGTCGCCAGCGGCACGCGGGGCCCGGCCGCTGCCGTCACGCCGCCTCCGCCGGCAGCGCGAAGCCGAGCGCGTCGGCCAGGGGCCGGAGGGTCTCGCGCGCCTCCGGATGATCGCGCCACAGCGCGAAGAACTGGTTCTGCGTACGCCAGAGCCCGAAGGTGACGCCCAGGCGCTTGGCGCCCTGGATGAGGGCCACGACACCGGCCACGCGGTCGGCCGTCGGGCGCTCGCCCACGACGTCCAGCGCCCACCAGATGGCCCGGCTCATCGCCCAGCGGGCGGGCGCCAGGTCGAGGCCGAGGCCCAGCGCGCGCGCCTCGTCGGCCAGCTCGAAGACGCGCTCGGGCAACACGCCGGCCTCGGCGGCGCGGCTGAGCTCCGCGATGATCTGCTCCTCGAACACGTGCTTGGCGGTGATCCGGAACACTTCGGGGATGGGCGCGTCGGCCTCTCTCAAGTAACGCACCAGCTTGCGGTTCTCTTCCCACACACGGTGGTACGTCTGCTCGTACTTGTCGAGGACGGCCTGGGTCACGCTGGTCAGCACCCGCCGGCGCTGCTCGATGAAGAGGTGGGTGAGCGCGAAGATTTCCTGATAGAAGTACTCGTCAAGCCCGCGCACCATGTCGGCCAGGCTGCGCTGGGCGTAGCGCCCCAGGAGGTCCGTCTTCATCGCGTGGTAGCTCTCGGGATCCTCGTAGCTCCGGATGCCGCAGGAGAAGTCGTGACCGCCGAAGTGCAGCACGACGTACATGATGTCGCGGGCCTCGCCGGTGATCTGCGAGGCCACCCGCACGCGCCCGATGCGGAGCACGGTGCCGTTGTACGACTCGCGCGTGTCGTCGAGCCGCTGCACCCGCCAGGCGTAGATCACCGCGTCGTCCGGATACTCATCGAAGAGCCCGCTGATGGCGTAGTGAGCCACCACCCGGCGCAGATCGACGACCGCGGGACGGATCAGCTTGCGGTAGACGTCGCCGCCGTCGCGGAGGAGCGCCACGTTGCTGGGCGCCGCCTCCAGCCGGCGGATGAACTCCGCCTCGAGCTGGCCGCCGCCCAGGTCGCGCAGGTACTGGAGGGCCATGGCCGCGTACTTGAGGATCTGCGTGGGCTCGAGCCCCGAGATCTCGTCGAAGAACCACCCGCACGACGTGTACATGAGCAGGCGGTTGCGCTCCATCTCGAGGAGCCGGCGTGTCTCCACCTGCGCGGCCGCCTCCAGCGGCGTGCGCTGCTGGCGGCTGAGCCAGGCGCCGAGCTGCTCGGGGCTGCGGTCCAGGATCACCTCGATGTAGGCGTCGCGCGCCGCCCAGGGATCCTTGAGGTACGCCGAGGCGCGCGCCTCGTAGAAGGCGTCGATCTGCTCCCGGAGCCAGTCCAGCGCCTCGCGCAGCGGGCCTCGCCACCGCTGGTGCCAGTCGCCGCGGATCCGGCAGCCACAGTCGGCCCGCCAGCGCTCCACCCCGTGGGCGCAGCTCCACGAGGTGCGCTCGTGTATCTCGACCTCGTAGGTCGGCGGTTGGGCGGCCAGGGACACGCCGTAGTTGCTGAGCGTGGCGAAGCCCTCCACCTCGATCTGCTTGATGGCCGCCGCCAGCGCCATGTCGCCGAACTTCTTGTGGTGGCCATAGGACTCGCCGTCGGTCGCGCAGTGGACGAGCTGGGTCCAGGCCCGCTCTTCGGTGAAGCCCGCCTTCAGGCGAGCCACCAGATTTTCGCCGCGATCGAGGGCGTCCCCGAAGGCGATGGCACGGGAGATGGGGCCGTCGTAGAAGAAGAGCGCGAGCGTCCGGCCCCGGGGGCCGCGCCAGAGATAGGGCCGGCTGGGGTCGATGCGCTCGTTGACCTCTTCCCACGTGTCCGTTCCGATCTTCCGGATCCGGTAGGCCTGGTGAGGGGCCAGAATGGTGAACTTCAGTCCCGCCTCGGCCAGGATCTCCAGAGACTCGTTGTCTACGGCCGTCTCGGGCAGCCACATGCCCTCGGGCTCGCGCCCGAAACGCGTCTTGAAGTCCTGGCACCCCCACAGCACTTGCGTGATCTTGTCACGCCGGATGGCCAGCGGCAGGATCATGTGGTTGTAGACCTGGGCGATCGCGTTGCCGTGCCCGTCGTGGGCTCGCGCGCTCAGCCGGTCGGCCTCGAGGATCCTGGCGTGGACGTCCGGCGCCTGGCCCTCGAGCCAGGCGATGAGGGTGGGGCCCACGTTGAAGGAGATCTTTTCGAAGTTGTTGACGATGTCGAGGATCCGGTTGTCCTGACCGACGCGGCGGGCGGCGGTATTCGGCGCGTAGCACTCCGCCGTCACCCGCTCGTTCCAGTCGTGGTACGGCGCGGCCCCGTCCTGGACCTCGACCGCTTCCAGCCACGGGTTCTCGCGCGGCGGCTGGTAGAAGTGGCCGTGGATGGCGATGAAGCGACCGGCCATCAGAGCTCGTCCAGGGACGTGAGGAACTCGCGCCGCCCGCCCCGCGCCACTACGACCAGGCCCGAGGTCGGATCGACGTGGTGGCGCCGCCGGTCAGCGCCCGGATCGAGGCCGATCTCGGCGTCGGCCGAGACGATGTTGAAGCGGTCGACGATGGCCCGCCGCACGCGCGCGCCCTTGCCCACCGTGGTGTGGTCCATGATGATCGAGTCCTCGATCACCGCGCCCTCGTTGACCCACACGCTGCGGCCCAGGATCGAGTTGCGGATGGTGGCCCGCTTGATCAACGAGCCCTCGGCGATCTGGGCGTTGTCGACGTCACCGCCGATGAAGCGCGCCGGCGGACCGGGGTACTGCCCGGTGCGGATGGGCCAGTCGCGGTTGTCGAGGTCGAAGCGCGGCGCCTCGCCCAGCAGGTCCATGTGGGCCTGCCAGTACGCCTCGATCGTGCCCACGTCGCGCCAGTAGCCCGGCTCCTCGTACGGCTTGACGCCCAACACCTCGTTGAGCTGGAAGTCGTAGGCGAAGACGCGTCGGGTCGGGACCAGCTCGGGGATGATCGAGCGGCCGAAGTCGTGGTCGGTGCTGCGCCGCGCGTCGTCCAGGAGCGCCTCGACCAGGACGGACCGGTTGAAGAGGTAATTGCCCATCGAGGCCAGGACGCGCTGCGGGTCGCCGGGCATGGGGGTCGGGCGGGCCGGCTTCTCGTGGAAGTCGACCACCCGGGCGCTGGTATCCACCGTGAGCACGCCGACCTGGGGGGCCTCGGCCAGAGGCACCGGCCGGGCGGCCACGGTGACCTCGGCGCCCGCCTCCCGGTGGAAGCCGATCATCTGGTTCACGTCCATCCGGTAAATGTGGTCGGAGCCGAAGATGGCGATGATGTCGGGGCTGAAGTCGTCGATGAGATTCAGGTTCTGCAGCACGGCGTCGGCGGTGCCCCGGTACCAGGCGGGCCCCGTGCGCATCTGCGGCGGCACCACCGTGACGAAGTAGTCGGGGACGATGCCGGTCGTCCGCCAGGCCAAGCGCACGTGCTCGATGAGCGACTGCGACTTGTACTGCACGAGGATGTAGAGCGAGAGCAGCTCGGAGTTCACGAAGTTGGACAGCACGAAGTCGATGATCCGGTGCCGGCCGCCGAACGGCACCGCGGGCTTGGAGCGGTCGCGCGTCAGCGGGTGCAGGCGCTCGCCCTTGCCGCCGGCCATGATCATCGTCAGTACGCGGGGGCGTCGGGCCATCGCTCAATGCCCCCCGGCCCCGCCGCGCGCCCACGCCGGATCGAGCTCGGGGAAGCAGAAGTCCTCGCGCTCGAGGCGCCGCAGCATGCCCGCCGCTTCGGGCGACAGGGCCTGGCCGTCCGCCAGCGCGCGCGCCAGCTCGGCCAGATGCTTGAACTCCGCGTAGTGCTCGGCGACGCGGCGCTCGGCGTAATCGCGGGCCGCCCAGGTCGTGATGAGGAACTGCCAGTCGGAGGCCTCGAGCAGCAGCAGCTCCCGCGTCGCCTGCGCGAGCACGCGCCGGAAGTCCGGGTGGGCTCCGTCGGCCCGGCCCAGGAGCTCGACCCACTCGGCCTCGGCGCTGTAGACCCGGTCCCACGTCCACTCCGTCTGGGGGTTGAGCCACACGCGGTGATCGCCCCCCTCGCCCCAGGAGCCCTCCGGCAGCGACACGGTCGCGCGCGGCGGCACCGCCTCCAGCGCTTCGCCGAGCGTCATCGCCGTCACTCCGGCGGCCTGGAGGCCGCGGGCCACCTGCTCGAGCCACGCCGGCCCCTCGAACCACCAGTGGCCGAACAGCTCCGCGTCGTACGGCGAGCAGATGAGCGCCGGCCCCTGGGCCGAGGCCTTGGCCGCAGTGTCGCGGATGAGCTCGACGAAGTGCCGGGCCTGCAGGCCGATGCGGTGGGCGGCGACGTCGGGCTCGTAGGGAGCCTTGGATCCTAGATCGTTCGCCGCGTCGGTGATGCGCCACAAGCGCAATCCGCCCGGAAAGTGCTTCTTGTGGAACTCGAGGTAGGCGAAGTCGCCGGGATAGCCGTGCTCCCGGCTCCACACCTGCAGCGTCGTCTTGGGATCGCGGAAGAAGGCGATGGCGTCGCCGTCGCCCCCCCGCGAGGCGATGCGCCAGGGCGTATAGGGCGAGCGCCGCTCCGAGCGGGGCATCTCGGCCGGCGCGTCGACGATCTCACCGCGCAGGGGGAAGTAGTCGCGGTAGAGGAACAGGGGCGCGCCGGCGGCGATCAGGTGCGCGTCGGCGACGAAGTACTCGAGCCCGTGGGCGGCCAGCATCTCCTCGATCCCCGGCCGGACCCGCCGGGTCTTGCTCTGCTCGGGACCCGTGGGGGGCGTCCACTCGTAGCGCGGCCGGTAGGCGCACTCGGGCAGCCAGATGCCGCGCGGAGCGCGGCCGAAGTGGCGGCGGTGCGTCTCCACTGCGGTCCGGAGCTGGAGATGGATGGACTCGTCGCGGGAGAGCAAGGGCAGGTAGCCATGGGTCGCCGCACAGGTGAGAATCTCGATGTGACCCTGGCGCTCGAGATCGGCGCAGGTGCCCGGGATGTCGCCGCCGATGCGGCGGTGCAGCTCCCACATCCGCTCGTAGAACTCCTCCCAGAAATGGGTGAGCTTGACCATGTCCGGGCGGCCTTCGCGACCGAAGTGCTCCCGGCTCTCCACGCACGCGCGGCGGGTGTTTTCGTAGTAGAAGGCCAGCTCCTTCTGGAACTCCGGCGAGGCGAGCTGCTCGGTGAGAACCGGCGAGAGGTTGATCGTCCACTTGGGTGAGATGCCGTCGGCAACGAGACGGTGGACCGTTTCCAGCAACGGCAGGTAACATTCGAAGGCCGCTTCGCAGAGCCAGTCGCTGCCATGGGGCCAGCGACCGTGATTGACCACCATCGGAAGATGGGTGTGGAGGACCAGTGAGAACGGATAGCCCATCGGCGCGTGCCCTTTGTCGTGGCCCCCGGGGCCAGGAGTCTTCACATTGGACCGTATGAACGGATTCGGCGCAAGCCTTCATCACGAAGGCGTGACCTTCCACGTCTGGGCGCCCCGCTGCCGCTCGGTGGAGGTGGTCATCGAGGGCCGCCGGCCCCAGCCCATGGCCCCCCTGGACGACGGCGTCTTCGAGCTGACCCTGGGGCGTCTGGGCGCCGGTACCCGCTATCAGTACCGGCTCGACGGCGAGCGGTATCGCCCCGACCCCGTGTCGCGCTGGCAGCCCGAGGGGGTGCACGGTCCCTCCGCGGTGGTGGACCCCTCCGTCTTCACCTGGACCGACGGGGGGTTCGGCGGCCACGGGCTCGCCGACCTGGTCTTCTACGAGTTACACGTGGGGGCGTTCACCACCGCCGGGACCTTCGAGGCGGCCATCGCCCACCTCAACCAGCTCGCCGATCTCGGGGTCACCGCCATCGAGCTGATGCCCGTCGCCGAGTTCCCGGGCTCGCGCAACTGGGGCTATGACGGTGTGCATCTCTACGCCCCCCAGTCGACCTACGGGGGGCCCCAGGGCCTCCGCCGCCTGGTCGACGCCTGCCACGCCCGCGGCCTCAGCGTCGTGCTCGACGTCGTCTACAACCACCTGGGCCCGGAGGGCAACTACCTCGGGGAGTTCGGCCCCTACTTCACCGACCGCTACAAGACCCCCTGGGGCCAGGCGCTGAACTTCGACGGCCCCGACGGCGCGGGCGTGCGCCGGCACTTCATCGACAACGCGCGCCACTGGGTCCGGGAGTTCCACGTCGATGGCCTACGCCTGGACGCCATCCACTCGATCTTCGACGCGAGCCCGCTGCACATCCTGAGCGAGATCGCGGAGGCGGTGCGGGCGGAGGCCGCCCGGCTCGGCCGCCCCGGCCACGTGATCGCCGAGTCGCACGACAACGACCGCCACATCGTGCTGCCCCGGGCCCAGGGCGGCCTCGGCCTCGACGCCGTGTGGTCGGACGATTTCCACCACGCGCTCCACGTACGCCTCACCGGTGACCGGGGGGGGTACTACGTCGACTTCAGCGACCCGCGCCACCTGCCGCGCGCGCTCAGCGAGGGCTTCGCCTACCAGGGAGAGCACTCCGAGTACTTCGGCGGCAAGCGGGGCACGGCCAGCGCCGATCTGCCTGCCGAGCGGTTCGTCGTCTTCACCCAGAACCACGATCAGGTGGGCAACCGCGCCCGTGGCGAGCGGCTCGGCGCGCTGGTGCCGTTCGAGGCGCTGAAGCTCGCGGCCGCCCTGATGCTGGTGGCGCCGGCCCTGCCGCTCCTCTTCATGGGCGAGGAGTACGGCGAGACGGCGCCCTTCCAGTTCTTCACGTCCTTCCTGGACCGCGAGCTCGCCGAGGCCGTCCGGCGGGGTCGGGCGGCGGAGTTCAGCCGCTTCGCCTGGGAGGGCGCGATCCCCGACCCGACGCTGCCGTTGACGTTCGTGAGGTCGCGGCTGAATCACTCGCTGGCGGCGGCGCCGCGCCATCGCGCGCTGCGCGATTACTACCGGGCCTGGCTCGGGCTCCGGCGCGCGCACCCGGCGCTGGGCGCGCGCAACAAGGAGCGGACGCGCGCCGACCTCGACCCGAGCGGCGCCGTGCTCACCGTGAGCCGCGCCTCCGCGGAGGGTGACCCCGTCCAGCTCTTCGCCAACCTCAGCGCGGAGCGCCGGCCCTGGGTGGAGCCGGCCGGATCGCGCCTGCTGCTGGACAGCGCCGACCCGCGCTTCGGCGGCGAGCCGCGCACCTATCCCCTCGCGCCGTTCCAGGTCTTGCTCTATGAGCTGACCCGGTGATAGCGTGCTCCACCGTGCCCGCGCCCCCGTCCCGGCTCGACGCGATCGATCACGTGCTGGCGCTCGATCTCGGCGGCCGCGGAATCGGGAGCTTCTTCACGCCGGGAGCGGTGCTGGCCGCCGCCCGCGCGCTGCTCCGAGCGCGCCGCGTCCTGATTGCGACCGGCTTCTGCGTGCCGCCCGGTCTGCCCGAGACTGATGGGCCGCCCGGGGCCGCGGTGCTGGGACGCGCGCTGCGGCGGCTCGGCGCGACCATCCGCTATGTGACCGACCCCGCCGTCGTGGAGCCGCTCGGCGCCGTGCTGAAGGCGCTCGACGAGCCGGTCGACATCGAGATCTATCCCGAGCGCAAAGGGGCGGCCGGGGCCCTGCTCGACAGCGAACGGCCGACGCACCTGGTGGCGGTCGAGCGGCCCGGGCGCGCGCGCTCGGGCGAGTACCTGAGCGCCCGTGGCGAGTCGGTGGCGGCCTGGAACCGCCCTATCGACGAGTTGTTTTTGGTTGGAGGGGGCCGCCGAGGCCCCCGCCAAGCCTCGCAGCGCGCGAGGCCCGTCACCATCGCGGTCGGTGACGGCGGCAACGAGATCGGCATGGGCAACGTGCGCGCCCGGCTCTCGCGGGAGGGCCGGCTCATGGCCCGGATCGCCTCGGTCGTGAAGGTCGATCACCTGGTCGTGGCGGGAACATCGAACTGGGGCGCCTACGGGATCGTGGCGGCGCTCGAGCGGCTGTCGCAGCGGCCGCTCCTGCACACGCCGTCGCTCGAGCGACGGTTGATCGAGGCGTGCGTGGGCGCGGGGGCGGTGGACGGCGTTCTCCGCCGCCGCTCGCCGACCGTGGACGGCTTGCCTCTGGAGGCGCACGCGGCGGTCGTCGAGCTGCTGCGGCTGGCCGCGCCCGGGCTCCGCGATCGCCGGGCGGCGGCCAGGCTCGAGGCCAGATCGAGTATGATGGGGGCGCCATGACCATCCACGACGCGTATCGGGCGAAGCATTCCAAGTCGGCGGCGCTGGCCGAGCGCGCGCGGAAGGTGATTCCCGGCGGCATCACCCACGACATCCGGCACCTGACGCCGTTCCCCGTCTACGTCGACCGCGCCAGCGGTACCCGCAAGTGGGACGTCGACGGCAACGAGTACATCGATTACTGGATGGGGCACGGCGCCCTCTTCCTCGGCCACTGTCACCCGGCGGTGGTCAAGGCCGTGCAGACTCAGATGGCGCGCGGCACGCACCTGGGCGCCAGCCACGAGCTGGAGGTGCGGTGGGCCGAGCTCGTGAACCAACTCGTCCCCTGCGCCGAGTTGACGCGCTTCACGATGTCGGGGACCGAGGCGACCCATCTGGCGATGCGGGTGGCCCGCGCGTACACCGGACGGCCCAAGGTCCTGAAGCTGGCCGGACACTTCCACGGCTGGCACGACGGCGCCGTGGCCGCCGTGAATCCGCCCTACGAGGTGCCGATGTCGGCCGGCGTCCCCGGCGCCACCATGGACCAGGTGGTCATCTGCCCCCCCAACGACGTCAAGGCGGTGGAGGTCGCGCTCGGGCGCGGCGACGTGGCCGCCGTCATCCTCGAGCCCGCCGGCGGCCAGGCGGGGATGACGCCGACGATCCCGGGCTATCTTCACGAGCTGCGCGCGCTCACGGCCCGGCACAACGTGGTGCTGATCTTCGACGAGGTGATCACCGGCTTCCGCTACGCGCCCGGCGGCGCCCAGGAATACTTCAACGTGACGCCCGACCTGACCACGCTGGCGAAGATCGTCGCCGGAGGGCTGCCGGGCGGGGCGCTCTGCGGCCGGCGCGAGATCATGTCGGTCATCGCCTTCCGCGGCAACCCCGACTGGGACCGCAGCCAGCGCGTGGCCCACGCCGGCACCTTCAACGCCAACCCGCTGTGCGCGGCCGCGGCCATCGCCACGCTCGAGCTGTGCGCGGACGCCTCGCTGCAGGCGCGCGCCAACAAGGCGGGCGAGGAACTGCGCCGGGGGCTCGGCGATGCGATGAAGCGCCTGGGCGTGCCCGGCACCTGCTACGGGGAGGCCTCGATCTATCACGTCTCCTTCGAGGGCAAGCCCGGGCTGGCCGGCTTCGACCGCCCCCGCCAGGGGCTGCTCTATCACCTGCTCCGCTGCGCGCTGCTCAACGAGGGCGTCGACTGCTCCATGAACCACGGCTGGGTCTCGGCCGTGCACACCGACGAGGACATCGAGCGGACCATTCAGGCGTACACCCGCGCCTTCCAGGCGATGGTCGCCGACCGGGCATTCGGCGCCTGATGACCCCGGGCCGGTGGTCACCGCGCGCCGCCAGCGTCGTGCTGGCGCTGCTGGCGCTCGCGGCCGGCTGCACGTACTACCCCACCGCGCCCGACGTGGGCGGCGTGCGTCTGCTGCCCGAGAAGGGGCGCGCGGTGCGGTCGCCGACCGCCAACGAGGCGGTCGTCTACTTCGATCTCAACAGCACGGGGAAATACGGCGACGTCCTGCTGGGGGCGGAGGCGCCGGTGGCCCGGCGCGCCGAGCTGCGCTCGCCGTCGGGCCGCCAGGTGAGCGAGATCGACATCCCGGGGCAGAGCGTCCTCAAATTCGACAAGGACGGGCCGCGCATCGTCCTCAGCGATCTGACGCGCACGCTGACGCCGGGCGAGGTCATCATCGTCACGGTGTACTTCCAGAAGTCCGGCGCCATCGGCATCATCACCGTCGTCGAATAGCCGCGAAATAGACAGTCCTCCGACCCTCTGTTATTCTTTGCGGTCTGGTGGGCAGGTAGCTCAGTTGGTAGAGCA
>MNEF01000011.1 GCA_001917535.1 Candidatus Rokubacteria bacterium 13_1_40CM_69_27 | reverse complement strand
GCGACCTTGATCGACGCGGGGTCGCGATGCGCCACGAAGGCCTCGCCGATGGCGTCGAGGCTGAAGCGGTGCGTGATGAGCGGGCTCGTGCTCACCTGCCCCATCTGCACCAGGCGTAGCGCCTCCGGGAATTCGTCCTGGTAGATCATCGAGCCTGTGATCGTGATCTCCCGGCGGACGACGGAGAAGAATGCCACCGACGTCGCGGCGTGCGGCAGCCCGGTCAGCACCACCCGCCCGCCCGGCCGCACGAGCGCGAGCGCGTGCTCGACAGCCTCCGGGGTCCCCGCCGTCTCCACGACGAGGTCCAGGCCCTCGCGCGCCGAGAACCGGCGCGCGGTCGCCTCCAGGGCGCCGTCACGGACGCTGTGAGTCTCCTCGGCGCCGAGCTGCCGGGCCAGCTCGAAGCGGCGCGTCGAGCGCCCCACGAGCAGGACACGGGCGCCCCGCGCGCGCAGCACCTGGACCGCCAGCAGCCCGAGCGTGCCCCCGCCCACCACCGCCGCCGCCTCGCCCGCGCGAGGGCCGCCGCGGTTGACGGCGCGGGTGACGACCGCCAGCGGCTCGGTGAGGAGCACGTCCTCGTCGGCCAGCCCACTGGGCACCGGCCAGCAGCAGCGCGACGGCAAGCGGACCAGCTCGGCGAAGCCGCCGTCGACATCGATGCCGACGGCCGTACGCTCCAGACACAGGTTGCGGTTGCCCTCCTTGCAGAGCGGGCAGCGGCCGCAGGAGTAGTTCGGCTCGACGGCCACGCGCAGGCCCCGGCCGAGCCGCGTCACGCCAGGTCCCACCGCCTCCACGACACCGACGAACTCGTGGCCCATGATGCGGGGATAGCTGACGGTCCGGAAACCGGTCCAGATGCGGTAGTCGGTCCCGCAGAGCCCCGCCGCCACCACGCGCACCACCACCTCGTCGGAGCCGGCCTGGGGTTCGGGCGCCGGCTGGACTCTCAGATCGCGCGGACCGTGCAAAAAGGCGGCTTTCATGGTCGCCAATCTACTTGAGGACGTGTACAGGCATCAACCTCCACCCGCCAGGGCCTGCCTATATATATATAGCGAGCCAGCCGTCTATTTGGCGCCAAAACACCATAATTTAGGCTATTTATCTGTCGCGATCTCGTAAAGAACTCGAGGGACGGGTCAGGCGGCCGAATGGCCGCCATCCAGGAAGACCGTCTGCCCGGTCATGAAGTCGGAGGCGGCCGAGGCCAAGAACACGGCCAGCGGCCCGATCTCTTCCGGCCGGCCGATGCGCCGGGCCGGGATGTCGTGGACGAGGCGCTCGCGAACCTTGGGATCCTGCCAGGCCGGCGCCGACATCTCCGTGTCGAACCAACCCGGGGCGATGGCGTTGACCTGGATATTATGGCGAGCCCACTCGACGCCGAGCGCGCGGGTGAACGCGATGACGCCGCCCTTGGTGGCGGCGTAACTCGCGTAGCCCGCCAGGCCGACCGCGGCCATCACCGAGGCGAGATTGATCACCTTGCCGGAGCGCTGGGCGATGAGGTGCGGGGCGGCCGCGCGACAGCCGTGGAAGACGCCCGTCAGGTTCACGTCCACCATCTGGCGCCACTCCGCCGGCGACGTCTCCGCCACGGGGATGACCCGGGCCACGCCCGAGTTGTTCACCACGACGTCCAGCCGGCCGAGCGCGGCGACGGCGCGGGCCATCAAGGCCTCGACCTGCTGGAAGCTGGTGACGTCGGTGGGCACGGCGAGCGCGCGCCGGCCGCTCCCCTCCACCAGGTGCGCCGTCGATTCCAGATTCGCCTTCGAGCGCGCCGCCACTACGACGTCGGCGCCGGCCTCGGCGAGGGCCAGCGCGATCGCCCGCCCCAGGCCGCGGCTGGCCCCGGTGACGACGGCGACCTTGCCGGCGAGCGGAGTCACTCCTCCTCGAGTCGGCGTACGCGGATCAAGCCCTTGATTTCCTCGAACCCGGCGTCGACCTCGGTGAACTGTCGCCCGAGAAACTCAATCAGCCGCCGATAGTCGTCGTTCGTCATCCCATTCCAGACAATACACCGTCCATCACCGATATAGCTCCTCCAGCACGTCGCGATACTTCTGCGTGACGACCTTGCGCTTCACCTTGAGCGTGGGCGTCAGCTCCCCACCCTCCTGGGTGAAGTCGCCCGGGATGACCGCGAACTTCTTGATCCTGGCGTAGGACTGCAGCTGCGAGTTCTTCTCCTCGACGATCCGGCCGACGCGCTCGACGACCGTGGGATGCTTGACGAGCACGGCGGGATCCGTCGCCAGGATCCCCTGCTCCCGGGCGAGCTTCGCAAGCTCGTCGGCGTTCAGAGTGATCAGGGCCACCGGATACGGCCGCCGATCGCCGTAGACCATGGCCTGGCTGACGAACGGATCGCCCTTGAGGAGATTCTCGATGTTCTGGGGCGCGATGTTCATGCCCCCGGCCGTGACGATCAGGTCCTTCTTGCGGTCGGTGATGAAGAGGAAGCCCTCGTCGTCCAGGTGGCCGATGTCGCCGGTGTGGAACCAGCCACTCGGCTCGAACGCCTCCCGCGTCGCCTCCGGCTGCTTGAAGTATCCGCGCGTAGCGATGTTCGGCCCCCGGGCCAGGATCTCGCCGTCCGGGGCGATCTTGAGCTCGACGCCGGGCAGGGCCTGGCCGACCGAGCCGAACTTGAAGTGTCTCGGCCGGTTGAAGGTCAGGACGGGGCACGTCTCCGTGAGGCCATAGCCTTCCAGGATCAGGATCCCGGCCCTATGGAAGAACTCGGCGATGTCACGCGGCAGCGGGGCGCCACCCGACACCGCCCACCGGAGCCGACCGCCGAGCGCCCCGTGCAGCTTGGAGAAGACGAGCTTGTGGGCGATCCGGTGCTTGAGGGCCAGGCCGAAGGGAATGGGCCGGCGCTCCTGCTGCCGGCGGCTTACCTCGCCGCCGACGTCGAGCGCCCAGTGAAAGATCCGCTTCTTGAGCGGCGAGCCGGCCTGCACACCGGCAAGGATCTTCGCGTACACCTTCTCGAAGACGCGGGGCACGCTGCAGATGAAGTGTGGGCGCACCTCCCGGAGATTCTCGCCGACCTTGTCGAGGTTCTCGGCGAACGCCGTGGTGAGCCCCTTCGCGGGACCCAGGAACGACTCGAGCCGGGCGAAGGAGTGGGCCAGCGGCAGGAAGAGCAGGTGCACCCAGCCCTCCTCCACCGGCGTGGTCTGGCCCGCCGCCGTCACCGCCGCGATGTGGTTGGCGTGGGTCTGGATCACGCCCTTGGGTGGCCCCGTCGTGCCCGACGTGTAGACGATGGTGGCGACGTCCTCCGGCCTCGTCGCGGCCAGGCGCTCGGCCAGCGTCGAGCGGAGCGCCGCCTGCTTGTCGCGCCCGAGCCGGCGCAGGGTCTGCCACGTCAGCACCATCTCCGGCGGCTGGGGCGCGTCGTAGCCCGAGATGACGACGATCTGCTGCAGCCCGTCCATCTTCGGTCGCGCCTCCAGCGCCTTGGCGAGCTGCCCCGGGTCCTCCACGATCAGCGTCCGGGCCTGCGAGTCGTTGACCACGTAGGCGATGAGATCGGGCGGGTAGCTCGGGTAGATGGGCACGGTCACGCAGCCGGCCGTGAAGATCGCCATGTCCGCCTGCACCCACTCGGCACGGCTCGCTGAGAGCAGCGCGACCGCGTCGCCCTGCCGGCGACCGAGCGCGATCAGTCCCAGCGCGACTTCCTTGACGGCCTCCCCCACCTGCCGCCAGCTGAGGGTCTCCCAGGTCCCGCCGCGCTTGAACTGCTGCGCCGGGCCGGCGCCGCCGCGCTCGACCCGACTCCAGAACATGCGCGCCAACGTGTCGTCAGCCATCACCGACCTCCCGGGGAAAGCGAGCAGGATCAGGGGGTTCGAGACCATATCACGCCCGCTTTGACGCGCCGCAAGAAATCGCTTGACAGCTATAACGCGGCGCGTTAGCCTCTCCCCTGAGACCGACCGACATTCAACGAGAAGCCGACACAAGGAGGAGACGATGGACGACAAGGCCAGAGCCCAGGAGATGTACAGCCAGTTCGCGGGCAAGGCGATCGAGACGATGACCGTCTGGGCCGAGATCAACCAGCGCGTGCTGCGCGAGCTGGTCGAGCTGGGCGCCGGCACGGCCAAGGAGGGCATGCGGGTCTACTCGGAGCTGTCACGCAACGCCATCGATGCCGTGAAGGAGGGACAGGCGACGGCGCTCCGCTGGCAGGCGAGCGTGAGCGACGCCCCCTGCGATCCCGCCGCCTGGTACCAGAAGGCGCTGTCCGAGAGCGTGAGCGGCGCCCAGCAGACCTTCCGGCGGGTCGAGGAGAACGCGCAGGTGCTGACGCGGGCAGCCGAGCGGCTGCAGGCCACCGCTGAGCAGGCGGGCAAGGGCATGCAGGAGTCGTTCGCCGGCGCCGTGTCGAAGCTGAAGGAGATCTACGCCAGCAACTGAGCGACCGTCTCCGGTCGCGCCTGATGACGGCCCGGCCCGCGCCGGGCCGTCGCCGTTCCCGCTACTTCTCGCCGCGCCGCTTTTCCAGCCGCTCCTCGAGCGAGCGCAGGCGCTCCCGCAGCGCGGCCACCTCTTCCCGAAGCCGGTCCGCTTCGGGCTCGGCCTCGCGCTTGGTCTCCGCGCGGGCGGCAGGCCCGCCCCACCCCGCGCGCGTCGACCACTCGCGGAAGATCCGGTCCATCTCCCGCTGGTTCGAGACGATGCCCTCCAGGCTCGACTTCATGGAGCGCTGCACGAACTCCTGCCACGCCTCCCCGTGCTTGATGAGCTGGTGCAGGAACGGCGCCGGGAGCGTGGTGCGGTGGTTCCGCTCGTTCTCGAGGATGATCTGGGCCAGCGTCACCGACGTCAGATCCTCGCCGGTGGCGGCGTCGACCACGGCGATCTCCTTGCCCGCGCGGATCATCTCCTCGATCTCCTCGAGGGTGACGTACCGGCTCTCCTGCGTGTCGTACAACTTACGATTCGAGTAGCGCTTGATCACGTACGCCATGGAACTTCCTCCGATGTCGCGCGGAGTCTAACACCCCGCGTCAAGCACGACAAGACAGACACGCGGTGTTACACTGCGACCCTCAAACGCAGGAGGACCGTCGATGAAGCTCAAAGGCCGCACTGCTCTGGTGACCGGCGGCTCTCGTGGAATCGGACGCGCCATCGCGCTCGCGTTGGCCGAGGAGGGGGCGGACGTCGCCGTCAACTACGTCGCCAGCGAACCGGCGGCGCAGGACGTCGCGCAGAACATCGGCAAGATGGGACGCCGGGCGATCCTGGCCCGCGCCGACGTGAGCGACTACCCGGACACCTTCCGGATGGCCCAGGACGTGCTCCGGGAGTTCGGTCACCTGGACATCCTCGTGAACAACGCCGGCATCAACTCCGACAAGACCTTTGTCAAGATGGACCACGCGTCGTGGCGGAAGGTGCTCAGCATCAACCTGGACGGCGTGTTCAACTGCACGAAGGTCTTCATCGATCAGATGATCGCGCAGGGCTACGGCCGGGTGGTGAACATCACCTCGGTCATCGGCCAGATCGGCAACTTCGGCCAGGCCAACTACGCCGCCTCCAAGGCCGGCGTGGCCGCCTTCACGAAGTCGCTGGCCAAGGAGCTCGCCGGCAAGGGCATCACGGTCAACGCCGTGGCCCCGGGCTTCGTGGAGACCGAGATGTTGGCGGCCATCCCGGACAAGGTGCGTAACAAGCTGCTCGAGCAGATCCCGCTCAAGCGATTCGGAACGGCGGAGGAGGTCGCGCGGGCCGTCGTCTACATGGTGTCGGCCGACGGCGACTACATCACCGGCGCCGAGGTCTCCATCAACGGCGGCTTGCTGATGTAGCCGGCTTCAGCGACGTCCCCGGCGGCCGAGCCCGCCCGGGAGCATCGAGAGGCTGAGCGCCCCCCACAGGGCCATCGTCCGGGCCGCCCAGGCCCACGGCTGGAACGCCAGCAGGCCGACGGCTGAGGTCTCGGGCGGGGGCTCGTAGGTGACGGCCGTCTTCGGCGGCATCACCCAGGCCTCGCCCACCAGCACCTCTTCGTCCCTTTGGTTGCGACAGATGGTCGAGAGGCGGATGCGGTTTCGCTCCGCGATCACTTCGAGCACCTCGACCCGCGCCGTGATCGTGTCCCCGGGCTTGACGGGCTTCACGAACTTGAGGCTCTGCGAGAGATAGATCGCGCCCGGTCCCGGCAGCTGGGTGCCGATGACGGCGGAGATCATCCCGGCCGTGAAGACGCCCGGCGCGATGGGCTCGCCGAACGACGTGTTCGCCGCGAACTGCGGGTCGCTGTGAAGCGGGTTGTAGTCGCCGACGGCGTCCACGAACTCGCCGATGTCGGCCAGCTCGACGCGCCGGGCCAGCTCGGCGGAATCCCCCGGCGCCAGCTCGGCGATCGTCTTGCCGATCATGCACGCTCCCGGGGCTGGGACCTCGGGCCCGCGGCGACCGGTGGGCTCCCCAGCCCGCGCCCCACCTCGTCGAGGCGACGGAGCAGCGCGTTCACGCCCTCTTCGAGACGCTCGACGCGCTCGTCCAGCTCCACGATCTGCCGGGCCACCGCCGTGACCTGGGCCCGCGACGGGATGTTGAACGTCTGCAGCGCCGTCTCCAGCGACTGATCCGAGGCTTTCTTGGCCGGCCCGTAAGCGACCAGCCACTGGTCGAGATAGCGGCCGAGCATCTGGGCGAACGCGTCCGTGTTCATGGCCTGGCCCAGGGCGCGCGACCAGGCGTCGATCGACTGATCCAGGAACTGCTTCCACTGGCTGGTGGCGTCGGGGCTGATGGGCGCCTGCGCGAAGACCCGCGCCCACCCCTGCACCCACTGCTCGATGACCGGGCGCCAGAACGCGGCGGGGTCGGGCGGCGCCGCCGCCGCCGGGGACTCGCTCAGGACCCGCGCCCACGCCTGGGCCCCGTCCTCGAACTGCTTCTTCCAGAGGTCGAAGAGCTGCTGACTCGTGTCAACCATCTCTGACTCCCATCGTAGTCCCGAAAACGCCTCCCGCCAAGCGCTTCGACGCCCCGTTTCAGTCCGATCGCGGCGCCAGCCACCCGGAAACCTTCGGCCAGCAATGCATCGCGGCGCCCCGGCCGGCGATCAGGGAGATGTGCCCTCCGGGCAGCTCGACGTACTCCTTGTCACGGCTGGACACGGCGTCGACCAGCGCCCGGACGCAGGCCGGCGGCGCGATGTAGTCCTCGCTGGCGCCGACGACGAAGACCGGACAGCGGATGGCGCTCAGGCGCACCGGCCGGCCCCCGAGCCGGAGCTCGCCGCGGTAGAGCTTGTTGTCCTGGTAGAAGTCGCGCACCCACTGGCGGAAGAACTCGCCCGGGAAGGCCACGTACTCGTTGGCCCATCGGTTGAGCGCGCTGAACCCTTCCACGTACTTGTCGTTCCAGAGATTCCACCAGAGGTTGAGGTTCGTGGAGAGATCCATGGTCGGCTTGAGTAGCTTGAAACCGGCCTTGACCATGTCGGCCGGGATCGCCCCCAGCGTGTCCACGAACCGGTCGACGTTGAAGTACTTCTTGTCGAGCCACAGGCCGAAGAGCCCGACCTTGGAAAAGTCGATGGGGCCCGCCATGTTGGTGAAGCTCCGCACCGGCACCTCGGGATAGGCGGCGATAAACGCCGCCGACAGCGGCGCCCCCATGCAGTAGCCGAGCACGCTCAGCTCGCGGGCGCCCGACGACTCCAGCACCTTGTCGGCCATGCGGGGCAAGATCTTGGTGACGCAGTCCTCGACCGTGAGCCCGTTGTCCTCGGGGCCGAAGACGCCCCAGTCGAGCAAATAGAAGTCGAACCCCTGCCGGGTCATGTGCTCGATGAAGCTGCTCCCGGGCAGGAGATCGAAGATGTACGGCCGGCTGATGCCGAGGTTGGGCACGAACATGACGGGCGTGCGGAACGTGCGCAGGGACTCGTACCGGTACAACCGCGACTTGTTCTTCCGGTGGATTTCCTGGCGGGGAGTCTGACCCGTCCGGGGCTCGCGCGGATCCATGATCATCCCCGCGAGGTTCTTCATGCGACGGAAGTTGCGCTCGATCTCTTCCTCCCACTGAGCCATCCCTCAGGGACTCCTTCCTCGAGTGTGCCGGGCTCATTGCATCGCGAACATCGACCCGAGCTTCATGGCCAGCCCCATGTCGCCCTTCAGCTTGAGCTTGCCCGACATGAAGAGCATCTGGCCCGACTGCTTGCCCGAGGCCATGTCGAGCCAGTCCTGCGCCGACATGGAGAGCGTCAGGCTCGGGTTCGGGCCCGGCCCCGGGTTGACGGCGCACGTCCCCTCCTTGATGATCGCGTGCCAGGTGCCCCCGCCCTCGCCGCCGATGTCGTACTGGATCACCGCGTTGGTTCCGGTCGCCTTGTCGGCGCGGAAGCGGCCCGGCATCTGGTCGAACACTTCTTTCACTGTCGCCATGGTCGGCCCTCCTTTACATTCGCTCGCCCCGGACGCGGGGGCGCCAGCCCCTGGCCGCCCCGCGGCTCGCCCCGCTTTAGAAGGTGAACAGGTCCATGCCCCCGGTCACCGTGAGCACGGCCCCGGTGATGTAGCGCGCGCGCTCGGAGCAGAGGAACGCGATGGCCCAGGCCACGTCCTCGGGCTCCCCTTCCCGCTGCATGGCGACGCGCTTGACCATGCGGTCGTACATCGGGGAGAGCTTCGCGTTCGGCCCGATGATGCCGGGTGCGATCACGTTACAGGTCACGTTGGAGCGGGCGCCCTCCAGGGCCACCGACTTGGCGAAGCCCACCAGCCCCATCTTCGTCGTCGCGTACGCGGTCTGGCCGAACCCGCCCATCAGCCCGGCGATCGACGCCATGCAGACGATCCGGCCCCAGCGGCGCTCGCGCATGCCGGGGAAGACCGCCTTGGTCACGTTGAAGGCCCCGGTCAGATTGATGGCGAGGTTGAGCTCCCAGTCCTCGGGGCGGGTGTCCTTGAGCTGCGCGACCGTGTAGATGATCCCCGCGTTGTTGACGCAGATATCGACGGGACCGAGATCCCGCTCCACCGCGGCGACGACGCCGCTCACCTGGGCGGCGTCGCGCACGTCACAGGCATAACCCCGCGCCACGCCTGCCGAGCCCGTGATCTCCTTCGCCGCTTCTTCGGCGCCCTCCGCGTTGAGGTCGAGGATGGCGACCCGGCAGCCCTCGGCCGCCAGCGCCTCGGCATCGGCCCGGCCCAGGCTCCGGGCCCCGCCCGTCACCACGGCGACGCGGTCACGGATCCCGAGGTCCACGCTACTTCCCCTTGAAGCTCGGCTCGCGCTTGGCGAAGAAGGCCTGGATCCCCTCGGCGGCGTCCTCCGTCTTCAACGTCTTGAGGAAGGCGCGGGTCTCGATCTCGAGTGCCTTGTCGATCGGCGCGTCCAGGCCGTCGTCGACCGCCTCGATGATGAGCCGGGTGGCGATCGGCGGCCGCTTGGCGAGCTGACGGGCCAGCGCCTTGGCGTCGTTCAGCGTCTCGCCTTCCTTCGAGAGCCGGTTCACCAGGCCCAGGGCCAGGCACTCCGCGGCCGGCACCTGCGTCCCCAGGATGAGGAACTCCAGGGCCTTGGTGCGCCCGATCAGTCGGGGCAGCCGCTGAGTGCCGCCGTAGCCGGGGATGATGCCCAGATTGGACTCGGTCTGGCCCATGCGGGCCGTCTCCTTGAGGAGCCGGAAGTGGCAGGCCATGGCGATCTCGCAGCCGCCGCCGAGGGCGTGGCCGTTGATGGCCGCCACGACGGGCTTGGCCAAGCGCTCGATGCGGCGCAGCACGCTGTTGCCGAAGCGGATGAACGCGTCGACGGTGCCGCCCGAGAAGGCCGAGCCCAGGTCGGCGCCGGCGCAGAAGATCCGATCGCCCGCCCCCGTCAGGATGACCGCGCGCACGGCCTCGTCGGCCTCGACGGTCACCAGCACCTCCTGCAGCTCCTGCATGAGGCGCTCGCTGATCGCGTTGGCCGGCGGACGGTTCAGGGTGATCACGGCGAAGCCCTCTTCGCGGGCCAGGATCAGGGTCTCAAACGCCATGGACGCACACTCCCTTGAGGAAGATCGACGCCACCGGGTCGGCGGCATCGCTGAGGCGGTAGGCGCGCTTGCCCAGCACCCAGGACGTCGCCACCTGGTCCATGGCGCCGAAGAGTATCTTCGTCGCGACCTTCACTGGCACGTCGGAGCGGATCTCGCCGGCGGCGATGCCCTCCTGGAGGACGGCGCCGATCAGCTCGAAGTAGGCGGAGACCTCGTGGGCCGAGGCGCCACGGAAGAACTTGTGGCCCTGGCGCAGCTCGACCTGGACGACCTCGGCCAGGTCCGGATGCTGCTCCAGCACGCTGAAGTGCAGCGCCACCAGCCGCCGGATCTTCGCCACCGCGCTCGGCTCCCCGGCGATCTCGCGCCGCACGTAGGCCACCCACTCCGCCATCTTCTCGCGGAAGAGCGTGACGAGGATCTCGTCCTTGGTCTTGAAGTAGAGGTAGATCGTGCCGCTGGCGATCCCCGCCTCACGGGCGATGTCGGAGACGCGCGAGTTGTAGTAGCCGGTGCGCGCGAACACGCGGATGGCCGCGTCGATGATCTGTTGAGGCTTGCCCGGATCACGCATGGCAGGTCGCGGAATCGTTGTTCATTGTAGGAGGCGTGGGAACAAAGGTCAACGTGCGTGTTACGATCCCGCCATGAAGATCAAGTACCGCATCGGCGTGATGCCCGGCCCCTGGCCCGCGGGGCCCGATGGCCGCGACTTCTTCTGGCGCTTCGTCGACCTCTGCGAGCGGACCGACATCGACTCGGTCTGGTTCAACGAGCGCCTGTCGGCGCCCCAGCCTGTGCTGGATCCCCTGACGGCGATGGCGGCCGTGGCCGCGCGGACCCGGCGTCTCAAGTTCGGCCCCAGCGTGCTGGTCACCCCGTTCCGCCCGCCCGTGCTGCTGGCGCGCGAGCTGGCCACCATCGACTATCTCTCGGGCGGCCGGATGCTACCGGCCTTCGGCGTCGGCGTCGAGCATGAGCGCGAGTTTCGCGCGGCCGGCGTGCCCTTCAAGGAGCGCGGCCGGCGCACCGACGAGGCGATCGCGATCATGCGGCGCTGCTGGGCGGAGGACGAGGTCACGTTCGCCGGGGAGTTCTGGCAGCTCGAGCACGTGACCGTGCTGCCCAGGCCCGTGCAGCAACCATTCCCCGTCTGGATCGGCGGCAACAGCGAGGCGGCCATGCGCCGGGCCGGCCGGCTCGGCGACGGCTGGATTCCCTCGTTCATCACCCCCGAGCAGTTCCGGATCGGCGTCGAGAAGACCCAGGCCTTCGCCGCCGCGGCGGATCGCGACGTCCCCGCCGATCATTTCGGCGCCCTCGTCTACTGCTGCTTCGCCCCCGACCCGGCCACGGCCCGCGCCACCGCGCTGCCGTTCATTCCCCGCGCGCGCGTCGACGACCCGATGCTCGCCCAGTGCGCCGCGTTCGGGCCGCCCGAGGTGCTGGCCGAACGCCTCGAGCAGTATGTGCGCGGCGGCGGCTCCAAGTTCATCGTGCGGCCGATGTGCCCGCCCGCCCAGATGCTGGATCAGCTGGCGCGGGTGGCTCAGGAGGTCGTCCCGCTGTTCCACGCGCGTTGACACTCGTCGCGGCCCCGGGGCTGCGGCGGGGGCGGGCCTCTTCGACCACGAAGTCGGCGGCGTAGGTCATGCTGCGGCTTACCATCGATGCGCGAGCCGGCCTTCGCGTGGAGGGAACGGGTCTCAGAGGCCCGCCCCCGCCGCAGCCCTGAGCCACACCCCGGGCGCGCGCGGAGCCGAGGAGCTAGCCCTGAGCCACACCCCGGGCGCGCGCGGAGCCGAGGAGCT
>MNEF01000046.1 GCA_001917535.1 Candidatus Rokubacteria bacterium 13_1_40CM_69_27 | reverse complement strand
AACATGCGTCAAAGTAAGTCGCGCGCAGAACCCATGCAACGGCCGATGAAGCGGGTCGCGTCGCTTGTCCTGGTCGCGGTCTTCGTCGGAGCCGGCGTGTGGGGGTACTTCTACGCGCAGAGCCGGGGAAACGACCCCAAGTACCGGTTCGCGCGAGTCGAGCGCGGGTCCCTCATCGCGGCGGTCTCGGCGACGGGCAACCTCAACGCCGTCATCACGGTTCAGGTCGGGAGCCAGATCTCGGGCCAGATCAAAGAGCTCCTCGTCGACTTCAACTCTATCGTGAAGAAGGGCCAGGTCGTGGCGCGGATCGACCCGGACATCTTCGTGGCCAGGGTCAACCAGGCGAAAGCGGACCTCGACTCCGCGAAGGCCACGGTTCTCAACCAGCAGGCCCAGGTCGAGCGCTACCGCGCCGACGTCGAGAATGCTCGGGCGGCCTACGCCGAGGCCAAGGCGCAGACGGCCAAGGCCCAGGTCGCCGTCGCCGACACGAAGCGCGATCTGGGCCGGAAGACCGAGCTCTTCGCCCGGCAGCTGATCGCCAAGAGCGACCTCGACTCTTCCCAGGCTCTGCACGACTCGGCGGTGGCCCAGTTCGAGTCGGTGCTGGCGCATGAGCAGGCGCTCGCTTCGGCCATCCGGTCGGCGATCGCTCAGCTCCGGGTGGCGGAAGCCATGGTCGAGTCGGCGCGGGCCCAGGTGGAGCAGAAAGGCGCCGGGCTCAAGCAGGCCCAGTTCGACCTCGACCACACGACGATCTACGCGCCCGTGGACGGCGTCGTCATCTCCCGCCAAGTGGACGTCGGGCAGACGGTCGCGGCGAGCCTGTCGGCGCCTACCCTCTTCACCATCGCCCAGGACCTGACGAGGATGCAGGTCGAGACGAGCGTCGACGAGGCGGATATCGGCCGCGTCCGGCTCGACGGGCCCGCGACGTTCACCGTGGACGCCTTCCCGGGCGAGACCTTCACCGGCCGGGTCGTGCAGATCCGCAAGGCCGCTCAGATCGTGCAGAACGTCGTCACCTATACCGTCGTCGTCGCCGTCGACAATCACAACGGGAAGCTCCTGCCGGGGATGACCGCGAACGTGAAGCTGGTCGTCGCCGAGAAGCCGAGCGTCCTCAAGGTCCCGAACGCGGCCCTGCGGTTCCGACCGCCCGGATCGGACAGCGGGCCCGCGTCGGCGGCTTCGCCCAAGCGCTCGGCTCAGCGCGCGGAGGGGACGCCGTCGCTCAAGAGCATCCGCGAGCGGCTCGTCCGCGATCTTGGCGTCACGGCCGAGCAGCAGGCCAAGCTCGATCCGATCCTGGAGGAGAGCCGCCAGCAGATGAAGGCGCTCCGGGGCACGGGCCTCGCCGAGCAGGAGCGCCAGGCCCAGGGGCAGAGGATCAGGGAGGCGATGCTCGCCCGCATCCGGGACATCCTGACCCCGGAGCAACGCGCCCGGTACGACAAGCTCGCCGCCGACGAAGGGCCGGGGGGCGCCTCCGGGCGTGTGTGGGTTCTGGACCCGGACGGCCAGCTTCAGCCGGTGGCGCTCACGCTCGGCCTCACCGACGGCAGCGCGGCGGAGGTTCTCGGGGGCGATCTCAAAGAGGGAGAGGAAGTCGTCATCGGCTTCTCCGGTGGCGCCGGCGGGGCTCCGTCACCCGCGCGCGGCCGCGGGCCCCGCCTCCGACTCTAAGCCATGGCGCTGATCGTCACCGAAGAGCTCACCAAGGACTATCGGCTCGGCCCGCACACGGTGCACGCGCTCCGCGGGGTGACGGTCGAGGTCGAGCGCGGCGAGTTCGTCGCGGTCATGGGCCCCTCGGGCTCGGGGAAGTCCACCTTCATGAACATCCTCGGTTGTCTCGACTCTCCCACGACCGGCCGCTACGTGCTCGACGGCGAGGACGTCGCCGGCCTCGCGCGCGACGCGCTCGCGCGGATCCGCAACCACAAGATCGGGTTCGTCTTCCAGACGTTCAACCTGCTGCCCCGAACGAGCGCCCTCGAGAACGTCGAGCTCCCGCTGCTCTACGCGGGGCTGCCGGCCCGCGAGCGGCGCGCCCGCGCGCGAGAGCGGCTGGCCGCGGTCGGGCTGGCCGATCGCGCCACCCACCATCCGAGCCAGCTCTCGGGGGGGCAGCAGCAGCGCGTGGCCATCGCGCGCGCGCTCGTCAACGACCCCGCGGTGCTGCTAGCCGACGAGCCGACGGGCAACCTCGACACGCGGACTAGCGCCGAGATTCTCGCCCTCATGCAGCACCTGAACCGCCAGGGCATTACGATCGTGCTCGTCACCCACGAGCCGGACATCGCCGCCTATGCGCGCCGCGTGCTGACGTTTCGCGACGGACGCCTGCTGCGCGACGACCCGGTCCCCTCGCCGCGCGACGCCACCGCGGCGCTGGCGCTCCTCGAAGAGGAGGTCATGGCATGAACGTCTGGCAGAGCGCCCGGGTCGCCGTCCGTGCGCTGCGGGTGAACAAGCTCCGCAGCGCCTTGACCATGCTGGGCATCATCATCGGTGTGGGCGCGGTCATCGCCATGGTGGGCGTAGGTGCGGGGGCGCAGGCCCGCGTGGCCGAGCAAATCGGGAGCCTCGGCTCCAACCTCATCATCCTCAAGTCCGGCAGCGTGACCACGAGCGGCGTCCGCCTCGGCGGGGAAACCCAGTCCACGATCACCGAAGACGACGCCGCCGCCATCCCACGTGAGATCCCGGCTGTGCAGGTGGCAGCGCCCTGGGTGCGCGGCAAGGCGCAGATCGTCTCCGGTAACCTCAACTGGGCCACGGCGATCCATGGCGTGACCGAGGAGTACCTCGAGGCTCGCGACTGGCTGCTCGTCGCCGGTCGAGCGATCGGGCCCGAGGACGTTGACGCCGCCACCAAGGTGGCGCTCCTCGGACAAACCACCACCCTGAATCTCTTCGGTGACGCCGACCCGCTCGGCCAGATCATCCGGATCCAGAAGGTCCCGTTCACGGTGATTGGGCTGCTCGACTGGAAGGGGCAGAGCTCTCATGGTACGGACCAGGACGACGTCATCCTGATTCCACTTTCGACGGCGAAGAAGAAGGTGCTCGGTAAGAGCCAAGCCTCCCCGCGCGCGGTCAGCACCATCTACATCAAGATCCGGCCCGGTGAGGACATGACGGGCGCGGAGGCGCAGATCAGCACGCTTCTCCGCCAGCGCCACCGGCTCCAGCCCTATCAGGAGGACGACTTTTCGCTGCGGAATCTGTCGGACGTGCTCGAGACGCAGGAGCAGTCCGCGCAGGTCATGACCTATCTCCTGGCCGCCATCGCGTCGGTGTCGCTCCTGGTGGGCGGCATCGGGATCATGAACATCATGCTGGTGTCGGTGACGGAGCGGACGCGCGAGATCGGGCTCCGGATGGCGGTGGGGGCGCGCGGGCTGGACATCCTGGTGCAGTTTCTCGTCGAGGCCATCACGCTCTCGGTGATCGGTGGCGTCGTCGGCATCGCGGTCGGTCTGGGCGGCTCGCACGCGATCGCCTACTTCGCCGACTGGCGGACGCTGGTGGCGCCGGAGGCGGTCGCGGTGGCCTTCGGCTTCGCCGCCGCCATCGGTATCTTTTTCGGATTCTATCCGGCGAGGAAAGCGGCGCTCCTCGACCCGATCGAGGCGCTTCGCTACGAGTAGTTGTCACCGGAACCCCTGGAAAAGTTCTGCCGGGCCTGGTTTCGGTGGTGATCCGGTACGAAGCAGGGAGGTCCAAGATGATCACCATTCGTGGCGACGTGCGGCACGCCTCCCGAGTCCCGAGCCTCATTGCCGGAGTCGGTCTGACGGCCCTCCTCGCAATCGGCCTCGGGCACGCACAGGGAGCGCCTGGCCGGATCCCCCCGGACCCTAACCTGAAGGTTGCCTTCATCGGCGATAGCGGGAACGGCGGGGATTTCAGACGCGTCCTCGGACTCATCAAGTCCGAGGGAGCCCATATGGTCCTGCACCAGGGCGACTTCGACTATGCCAAAAGCCCGGGCGAGTTCTTTGCGACGATCGACAGCATTCTCGGACGCGATTTCCCATACTTCGCATCGGTCGGAAATCATGACACAGAAAGCTGGAGGGAGGATTGCTCGGATCGACACGGCTGCTATGCCAAGTTCTTGAAGAACCGCCTGGCCCGCCTCGGCGTAATACCGGACGATCCTGACCTCGACGATCAGATGTACTCCGTGACATACCGAGGGCTGAAGCTGGTTTTCATCGGCGAAAGTGGAGCAGGCGCCGGGGACAGCATCTACGCCCGGTATATTCAGGACCAATTGGCTACCGACGATCACATCTGGAGAATCTGTAGCTGGCATAAGAACCAGCGAGCTATGCAGGTCGGGGCCAAGGACGACGCGATGGGATGGAAAGTCTATGAAGCCTGCAAGGACCTTGGCGCAATCATCGCCACGGCCCATGAGCACAGCTATCACCGCACCCGGACGCTGACAAGCATGAAGGATCAGATAGTTGATCCTTCGTGCTCCGACCCTACGACTCTCTGCATTGACGAGGGGAGTCCCGGGAGATCCTTTGTCTTCGTCTCAGGCCTGGGAGGAGACAGCATCAGGGAGCAGGAGCGTTGCCTTCCTGCCACTTTTCCTTACGGCTGCAAAGGGGAGTGGGCCAAGATCTACACCCGCAACCAGGGCGCGACGTTCGGCGCACTCTTTATCGTCTTCAATCTCAACGGCGATCCCACCAAGGCGCAGGGCTACTTCAAGAACATCAACGGGCAAATCGTTGATCGATTCGATATCACGGTTGCGCGAGGGCGGCCAAGCAATGTGCCCGCCGGACCTTGAGCTTCTCCTGGAGGCGCCAGGAGTTGCCCGGATGCTGAGCGCGATGGCCACCCGGTCGGCGAGTGCGCCTCCAACCAGTTCCGGCGATATGATCGGGCTGCTGGACCGAAAGGGGGCACCCCCACCGCTGGGACCAGGACGACGTCGTTCTGATTCCACTCTCGACGTCTGAGAAGAAGGTGCTCGGTGCGAGCCAAGCCAAGGCGCGCCGCTACGCGTAGCCTCCTCGCCGATGCCCGAGCCGATTCGGCTTACTTCCTCGGGGAGTTCTCCGGCCTACAAGCATCTTGACGCCGGGGCCCCGGCGCGGGTACACAGGATCTGTCCCTGCGCTGTGCGTGATGTCGGGGGAAAGTTTCAACCTCATACGTCTCCCGGGAGCCGCAACTGAGGGTGGTGTGCAGGCCCCTCCGAGAAGGGGAAGCCTAAAGCCCTCCACGATGGCGCCCACCTGGTATAGACCAGGTTCGAAACACCGTCGGCACACGGCAGAGGTGGGGATTCTGGCCTTCCCGCGGCCGGCGGCCCCGTATTTGACTCGCCCTGCGCCCGCCCCCTATACTTGTCAAGTCCGATAGGTATTTGCGTCTCACAGTTCACCCTGTAAGGGGATGACATAGCGATGGAACCGATCTGGATCGCCCTTCCGATCGTTACCGTCCTGGCCCTCATCCTCGGATTCCTCACCCAGAGGCTCCTGAGCGAAAGAAAGATGGGGGACGCCGGGCTCCGGGCGCAGCGCATTCTCGGCGATGCCGAGCGGGACGCCGAGACGCGTCATCGGAGCGCCGAGCTCGAGGCCAGGGAGATCGTGCTCAAGGCCCGGGCCGAGTTCGAGTCCGACGCGCGCCGGCGCGAGCGCGAGATCCAGCAGATCGAGCAGCGGATCATCAGCAAGGAGGAGCAGCTCGCCCGCAAGCTGGAGGAGCTGGAGCGGCGGCTCGGCGAGTACGCCTCCAAGGACAAGGGGCTGGTCGAGCGCGAGAAGAGCATCGCCGAAAAGGAGCAGCGCCTGGCGTCCGCGCTGGAGGAGCAGCGGCGTAAGCTCGAGGTGATCGCCGGGCTCACCGCGGAGGAGGCCAAGCGGCAGCTCCTCGCCCAGATGGAGGAGGAGGCCCGCCGGGAGGCCGCCCTGATCGGCATGCGCCTGGAGGAGCAGGCGCGCGAGACCGCCCGGGAAAAGGCCAAGGAGGTCCTGGCCACGACCATCCAGCGGCTGGCGCCCGACTACACGGTGGAGACCACCGTCTCCGTGGTCGACCTGCCCTCCGACGACATGAAGGGCCGCATCATCGGCCGTGAGGGACGCAACATCCGGGCCCTCGAGATGCACACGGGCGTGGACCTCATCGTCGACGACACGCCCGAGGCCGTGTTGATCTCGGCCTACGACCCCTACCGTCGGGAGATCGCGCGCCGGGCGCTGCAGATCCTCATCACCGACGGACGCATCCACCCGGCCCGCATCGAGGAGGTCGTGGAGAAGGTCAAGAAGGAGATGGAGCAACACCTCAAGGACGAGGGCGAGAAGGCCTGCTTCGAGGTGGGCGTGCACGGGCTGCACCCCGAGCTGGTCAAGCTGGTGGGGCGGATGAAGTTCCGGACCTCCTATGGCCAGAACTGTCTGCAGCACTCCAAGGAGGTGGCCTGGCTGTGCGGCATGATGGCGGCCGAGATCAAGGCCGACGTCAAGCTGGCCAAGCGCATGGGGCTGCTGCACGACATCGGCAAGGCCCTCACCCACGAGCAGGAGGGCAGCCATCCCGAGCTCAGCCTCCAGGTTTTGACCAAGTACAACGAGAGCCCCGAGGTCATCAACGCCGCCCTCTGCGGCCACGAGAACGTCGAGCCCCAGACCATCGAGGCCGTGCTGGTGGAGGCCGCCGACGGTATCTCGGCCGCCCGGCCGGGAGCCCGGCGCGACGTGCTGGAGTCGTACATCAAGCGCCTGGCCAAGCTGGAGGAGATCGCGCTCTCCTACAAGGGCGTCGAGATGTGCTACGCGATCCAGGCGGGGCGCGAGCTGCGCGTCATCACCAAGGCCGACATCGTCTCCGACCTGGAGGCGCACCAGCTGGCCAAGGACATCACCAAGCGCATCGAAGCCGAGATGCAGTACCCCGGTCACATCAAGGTCGTCGTCATCCGCGAGACCCGCGCCGTCGAAGTCGCCAAGTAGGCGTCGATGAACATCTTGATGGTCGGAGACATCTTCGGCGAGCCGGGCCGGGCCGCGCTGGCCAAGCTCCTGCCGAAGCTGCGCCAGGAGCACGCCATCGACCTCGCGGTGGTGAACGTCGAGAACGCCGCCGCCGGCTTCGGCGTCACCCCGCCGATGGCGCGCGCGTTCCTCGATCACGGCGTGGACGTGATGACCTCGGGCAACCACATCTGGGACCGGAAGGAGATCGTAGAGTTCATCACCCGGGAGAACCTGCTGCTGCGTCCGGCCAACTTCCCGGCCGGCACGCCCGGCGTCGGCCACGTCACCGTGAAGGCCGGCCCCCACCGCGTCGCGGTGCTCAATCTCATGGGGCGGGTCTTCATGAGCCCGATCGACTGCCCGTTCCAGACGGCCGACGAAGTCATTCCGCAGCTCCGGCGGGAGACGCCGATCATCCTGGTGGACATGCACGCCGAGGCGACCTCGGAGTCCGTCGCCATGGGCTGGTACCTGGACGGACGCGTGAGCGCGGTGGTGGGCACGCACCGCCACGTTCAGACCGCGGACGAGCGCGTGCTGCCCAAGGGGACCGCCTACATCACCGATCTGGGGATGACGGGCCCGGTCGATTCCGTCATCGGCGTCGACAAGGACCTCATCCTGCAGCGCTTCTTGACCCAGATGCCGGTCCGGTTCGAGCCGGCCAAGGGACCGGCGGCGCTCTGCGGCGTGGTCATCACCATCGATCCCGAAACCGGTCGCGCCTCGGACATCCGCCGCCTTCGCGTCCCGGCTTGAGCCCCGCCCCACGTTGATTCTCGATGGTCGGATCGTCGCCCAGAAGGTGCTGGCCGAGGTCCGGGGCGGCGTGGAGCGGCTGCGGGCGGCGACGGGCGTCAGGCCGGCGCTGGCCGTCGTGCTGGTCGGAGACGACGCGCCCTCGAAGATCTACATCGCCAACAAGAAGAAGGCGGCCGACGGCGTCGGCATCGACTCGCGCGACTTCATCTATCCCCAGGGACTCGGCCGCGCCCAGCTCCTGGAGCTGATGGGCCGGCTCAACCGCGATCCCGCCGTTCACGGCATCCTGCTCCAGCTCCCGCTCCCGGACGGGCTGGACGCCGACGAGGCGATCGCGGCCATCGCGCCCACCAAGGACGTGGACGGCTTTCACCCGGAAAATCTCGGCCGCCTCCTGGCCGGGTCGCCGACGGTGGTGCCGTGCACGCCCGCCGGCTGCCTGGAGATCCTGGATCACTACGGCGCCGATCTGAAGGGCGCCGAGGCGGTGGTGGTGGGGCGGTCCGTCGTCGTCGGCAAGCCGCTGGCCCAGCTCCTGCTCGCGCGCCACGCCACGGTCACGATGTGCCACACCCGGACCCGTGACCTGGCCGCCCACACGCGCCGCGCCGATATCCTGTGCGTGGCCGCCGGGCGGGCGGGCGTGGTCACCGGCGGCATGGTGAAGGAAGGCGCCTGGGTCGTCGACGTCGGCGTCAACCGGCTCCAGAGCGGCAAGGTCGTGGGCGACGTGGACTTCGAGTCGGTCCAGCGGCGGGCGCGCGGGGTGACGCCGGTGCCCGGCGGGGTCGGGCCCATGACCGTCGCCATGCTCATGAAGAACACGCTCGCCGCCGCCGAGCGGCAGACCAAGCGATGAGCGCTGCCGCATCGCGGGGGTGGCAGGGGATGGCTCGACCACGAGGCCGGAGGCCATCAGTCCCGCCGCGGCTGGGCTCCACCTCGCGGGAGGCGCACGGTCGTCGGGCGGCGGGAACGGGTCTCGCCACCCTCTGCCACCCCCGCCAAGCGCGATGCCGAATCGGGGCCGCGATCCCGACCGGACCCGCCGGCCGCACCGCGCTGAGGGTGCAGGCATGAGCGCCGAGCGCACCGTGCTCACCGTCTCGGAGCTGACGTCGCAGCTCCGCGCCGTCGTGGAGGAGCGCTTTCCCGCCGTCTGGGTCGAGGGCGAGATCTCGAACTTCCGGCTCTACGGCTCCGGCCACGCCTACTTCACGCTCAAGGACGAGGGCGCGCAGCTCCGCGCCGTGCTCTTCCGGAATCGCGCCCGCCGCCTGCGCTTCGAGCCCGGCGACGGGCAGCACGTGCTGGCCTTCGGCAGCCTCGAGATCTACGCCCAGCGGGGCGAGTACCAGTTCGTCGTCGAGCTGCTGGAGCCACGCGGGCTGGGCGCGCTGCAGCTCGCCTTCGAGCAGCTCAAGGCGCGCTTGGGTGCTGAGGGACTCTTCGATGCAGCGCGTAAGCGACAGCTGCCGCGCTTCCCCCGCAAGATCGGCATCGTGACCTCGCCCAGCGGCGCGGCGCTCCGTGACATGCTGCGCATCATCGGGCGTCGCTTCGCGGGCCTCCACATCGTCATCACGCCCGCGCGGGTTCAGGGGGAGGGCGCGGCGGAGGAGATCGCCCAGGGCCTGGCCGACCTCAACGCGCTCGGCGACGTGGACGTCATCATCGTGGGGCGGGGCGGCGGCTCGCTGGAGGACCTCTGGGCCTTCAACGAAGAGATCGTGGCCCGGGCCATCGCCGCCTCCAAGGTCCCGGTCATCTCCGCGGTGGGACACGAGGTGGACTTCACCATCGCCGACTTCGTCGCCGACGTCCGGGCGGCGACGCCCTCGAACGCGGGGGACCTGGTCGTCAGCGAGAAGCAGGCGATCGCGGCGGCGCTCCTCGCTCTGGGGGAGCGCCTGCAGCGCGCCGTCGCGCGCCCGCTGCGCGATCTCGAGCGCCGGGTCGACGACGCCGGCATCCGCCTGCGCCTCGCCGCCGGCACGGCTCACCGCCGCGCCGCCCATCGCGTCGAGCTCCTGGCGGCGCGCCTGCGGGCGGCCAGCCCGTTCGTGCGGCTGGCCGACGGCCGCCACCGGCTGGAGGGCCTGCAGGCCCGCATCCACGGCGAGATCGCGCGGCGACTGGTGGCCTGCCGCCATCAGCTGGCCGGCGCGGTAGGGCGCCTGGATTCGCTCTCGCCGCTGGCGGTCCTGGGCCGCGGCTACAGCCTCACCCGCACGCCGGAGGGGGGCATCGTGAGGAGCGCGCGCCAGGTCCGGGCCGGCGACGCGCTGAGCGTCCTGCTGCACGAAGGGAGCCTCGACTGTCGCGTCGAGCGCACGAAGGAGCGCGATGAGCGACCTCAAGTTTGAGGACTGTCTGGTCCGTCTCGAGCAGATCGTGAGCGCGCTCGAGTCCGGCAACCTGCCGCTCGAGGAGTCGCTCAAGGTCTTCGAGGAGGGCGTCGCGCTGGCGCGGCGGTGCGCCCAGTACCTGGGCGAGGCGGAGCGCAGGATCGAGATCCTGGCCAAGGACGAGGCGGGAACGCTGGGCACGAAACCCTTCACGGAGTGGGAGCCCGAAGGCGAAGCGTGAGCGACTTCGACCTGCCGCAGTACCTGAGTGAGCGCCGCCAGCTCGTCGACGAGGCGCTGGAGCGCTTCCTGCCCGCCGAGCACGCGCCGCCGTCGAGCGTGCATCGGGCCATGCGCTACAGCGTACTGGCCGGCGGCAAGCGGCTGCGCCCGATCCTCGTCATCGCCGGGGCCGAGGCGGTGGGCGGCGGCGCCGAGCTGGTCCTGCCCACCGCCTGCGCGCTGGAGCTGATCCACACGTACTCGCTGATCCACGACGATCTGCCGGCGATGGACGACGACGACTATCGCCGAGGGCGCTTCACCAATCACAAGGTCTTCGGCGAGGCGATCGCCATTCTGGCCGGCGACGCGCTGCTCACGCTCGCCTTCAACCTCGTCGCCGGCAACGCCGCCCAGGGGGGCGAGGCGCGGATCATCTGCGACGTCGTGGCCGAGATCGCCACCGCCGCCGGCACCGGGGGCATGGTCGGCGGACAGGTGGTGGACATCGAGTCCGAAGGCAAGACGATCACCGTGGAGACCCTCGAGTACATCCACTCCCACAAGACCGCGGCGCTCATCCGCGCCTCGCTGCGGGCCGGCGCCAGGCTGGCGGGGGCCAAGCCGGACGCGTTACGGGCGATCACCGACACCGGTGACCGGCTCGGGCTGGCATTCCAGATCGTGGATGATATCCTCGACGTCGAAGGCAGCCTCGAAGAGCTGGGCAAGACCGCCGGCAGCGACGAACGCAAGCGCAAGGCGACCTATCCGGCCCTCTACGGCCTCGAGGCCTCGCGGGCGCGGGCCCGCGCCCTCATCCAGGAGGCGAAGCTGGCGCTGCGGTCTCTCGGTCCGCGGGGGGAGCCGATCAGCGCGCTGGCCGACTTCATCCTCGAGAGGAGATCCTGAGTGTCGGCGATCACCGGCGTCTTCGCCCGCGAGATCCTCGACTCGCGAGGCTCCCCGACCGTCGAGGTGGAGGTGCAGCTCGAGTCCGGCGCCTGGGGACGGGCGGCGGTGCCCTCCGGCGCCTCCACCGGCAAGCGCGAGGCCGTGGAGCTGCGCGACGGCGACAACCAGCGCTACCGCGGCAAGGGCGTGCAGCAGGCGGTCAAGAACATCGAGGAGACGATCGCCCCCGAGATCGACGGCATGGAGGCGACCGAGCAGGTGCAGGTCGATCAGGCGCTCCTGGAGCTGGATGGCACGCCCAACAAGTCCTCCCTGGGGTCCAACGCGATCCTGGCCGTGTCCCTGGCGCTGGCGCGGGCGGCGTCCGACGACGTCGGCCTGCCCCTCTACTCCTACCTGGGCGGCCCGGGGGCGCGCCTGCTCCCGGTGCCGCTCATGAACGTGATCAACGGCGGCGCCCACGCGGACAACGGGCTCGACATCCAGGAGTTCATGCTGGTGCCCGCCGGCGCCGAGAACTTCTCGACGGCGCTCCGGATGGGCGTGGAGTGCTTCCATGCGCTCCGGGATCTGCTGAAGGAGAAGGGGTTGTCGACCGGCGTAGGGGACGAGGGCGGGTTCGCCCCCGCGCTCGCCTCCAACAGCGCCGCGCTCGAGCTCTTCATGCAGGCGATCGAGCGGGCGGGCTACCGGCCGGGTGAGGACGTCTTCATCGCGCTCGATGTGGCAGCCAGTGAGCTCGCCGAGGCCGGAGCGCGCTACCGCCTGACGCGCGAGAAGACCGTGCGCACCAGCGACGAGATGATCGCCATGTACGAGACGCTCTGCCAGCACTACCCGGTCGTCTCCATCGAGGATGGCCTCGGCGAGGACGACTGGGGGGGGTGGGGCATCCTCACCCGCCGCCTGGGCCCCCGCGTCCAGCTGGTCGGCGACGACCTTTTCGTCACCAGCCCGGCCATCATCCAGCAGGGGATCAAGAACGGCGTCGCCAACGCCGTGCTGATCAAGGTGAACCAGGTCGGCACGCTCACCGAGACGCTGGAGGCGATCGAGCTGGCCAAGCGCGCGGGCTACGGTACGGTCATCTCCCACCGCTCGGGGGAGACCGAGGACACCTTCATCGCCGACCTCGCCGTCGCCGTCAACGCGGGCCAGATCAAGACCGGCTCCGTCGCCCGCAGCGAGCGCACCGCGAAGTACAACCAGCTGCTGCGGATCGAGGAGGAGCTGGGCCACGCCGCCTCCTTCCCCGGCCGCAGCCTCTATACGCGCGTCGCCCGGTGAGCCGCCGCCTCCTGGGCACCGGCGTGGCCGTGCTGTTCGGGATCCTCCTGGGCGTGTACGGCATGAGCGGCCTGCTGCGCATCCAGCAGATGCATCGCGAGATCGAGGTGGCCGAGCGCGACATCGCGGCGCTCCGCGCCCAGACCGAGAAGCTGACGCGAGCGATCGACCGGCTGCGCAACGACCCCGCCTACATCGAGAAGCTCGGCCGCGAGGAGCACGGCCTCGTCCGGGAGGGCGAGACCATCTTGAAGTTCCCGCCCAAGCCGAAGTAACCTTTCCGACCGCGGCCATGGACTGGTTCTGGGCGACACTCTTCGCCGTCTCCTCGTTTTTCAACGGCCGCGCCGCTTTCAAGCTTCTCCTCGACTTGAAGGGCATGCTCACCACCTGTCGCTTCGTCGAGGACGCCTACGCCGGGCTGGAGACACTGCCGGACGAGACCGCGCTGGAGCGCGAGCCGGCGGCGCCCGTGTTCGTGCACCTGGTGCCGGCCTGGGAGGAGCCCGCGATCGCCACGACGCTGCGCGCGCTCCTGGGCTCGCGCTATCCCCATGGCAAGCTCCACGTCGTCGTTGTCACCAAGGAAGGGGAGGAGCGGGCGCCGCACCCGCTCATGGAAGCGTCCACGGCCGAGCTGGTGCGCCGCTTCCGCGCCGACCTGCCCCCCTGGCAGCAGAAGATGCTCTCCCTGCTGGTGATGCCGGGCGACGGCCGGAAGGCGCACCAGCTCAACTGGGCGCTGCGGCCGGAGTTCCTCGGCCCGCTGCTCAACGGCCAGCATGACGCCAGTCGCGTCTACGTCGGCGTCAGCGACGCAGACTCGGTCCCCGATCCGAACGTGTACCGCTGGATCGCCGCCGACGTGATTGGATCTAGCCTCGCGGGGGTGGGGCGGGGCGGGAGCCACGCCTATCAGGGCGTCACGCTGGCGCTGGCCAACTTCGACCGCCTCGACCATCGCGGGCGCGTCTGCGCCATCCAGCAGTCGTCCATCTTCATCCGCGTGTCGATCGCGCGGCTCATTACTGAGCGCCGACGTGTTCAATGGTTCGCGGGTTTGGCGAAGCGCGCGCCGAAGGTCGCGAGGTTTGTCAAGCCATTGTTCGAGCTAAGCTTCCGGCGCTCGCAGATCTGCCTCGGCCACAACCAGTTCGTCCGCCTCGACACGCTGCAGGCCCTGGGCGGGTTTCCGACCGCGGGCGCGACCGAGGACTCCACGATGGGCTACGCGCTGGGCGCCCGGGGGATCCTCATCGCGCCGATGCCCATGCTGGAGCTGAACGACCTGCCGGAGACGAGCGAGAAGATGGTCCAGCAGAACGCGCGCTGGTACAAGGGCGTGCTCGACGACGTCGCCTTCCTGGCGCGGGCGTGGGGCGCGCACCGCACGGCCTACAACGCGGCCCAGCTCCTGCGCCACGTCGGCAACAAGGTGATCGAGTGGCCCATCGCCGCGGTCGTCTATCCCCTGGTCGGGTTCCTCGGCTGGCACCTGGCCTACCGCTTCGCCGATCACCCGCTGCTGTTCGTGCTGGGCATCGCGTTCCCATCCGTGTCGCTGGGGCTCACCATCTGGGTGGGCGGCATCGTCACCCAGGATCTCATCGAGAGCCTGAGCCCCTACTTCTCGCGCCCGGTGAACATCCGGCGCACGTCGCTGAAGGCGAAGTTCTGGGGGACCTTCCGGTGTCAGACCTACTGGCTGCTGGCCACCCGGGGGGCGTGGCGCGTCCTCCTGGCGCTGGCCCGCCGCGGCCGCTTCGAACCGGCGAAAACCGACCGGGTCGTTCGGGTGTAGATTCGGGCCATGGAGATCGCGCGTCTGGCCCTGATCCTGCTAGCGGGTGTGCTGGCGGCGGGGTGCGCCATAGCGGCGGGCAGTCGTCCCAGCGATCCCGGCGTCATCGGCGCCATCATCACCTACATCGACGCGCACGATGGCTACATGGTGGTCGAGTGGCCGGGAGGTCGCACGTTGATCACGATGGACCAGCGCGCCCTAGGCCACTACCGGGTCGGCGACGACGTCGCCCTGGACGGCGCGCTCCGTCCCATTCCGCGCCGCTAGCAGGCCGAGGGGGCCTCGGCGGCCCCTCCCGGCCCTCAGTTGCTGACGTTCACCTTCCGGCTGGCCGAGCCTGTCTTCCCGGCGGCGTCCGTCACCGTCCCCGTCATCGTGTGGGCCCCGTTGGGGAAGTTCAGGCTGCTCCAGGCCAGGGTCACGTGGACGCCGCTCGTCGTCTGCCTCGCCACCACCGTCCTATCCACCGCGAGGACGAAGGTGTTCGAGGTGCCCGACGCGCCCTCGGCCGCCGGCCTGGGCGTGTGGGTTCCGTCGGCCACCGTTCTCGTGTTCCAGTCGAAGGCCGCTCCGCCGCCGCTGGTGTCGCCCGTGAACACCCGGGTCGTGTCCACGAACAGGGTGAATGTGAGCGTCCCGGGGGCGGCGCCGCTGGTTCGGCGGTCGCCGTGCAACGGCTTGCCGTGACCATGGCAGCGGCCTGCAGCCGAGGGAGCCGTGACCACACGGCCGCCGGCGGCGGCCGCGCATCGGGAATGGGGCCGGTCAGCGCCCCTGGTCGAGGTGGGCCGAGCGCCACAGCTCGAACACGACGAGTGCCCACAAGACCTTCCGCTGGTCGCGCCGCCCGGCGATGTGCTCCGTCACCAGTCGCTCGACCGCGCCCGGATCGAAGACGCCGCCGGCGCGCATCCGCTCGGGCGACAGGATCTCGCGGAGTGCCCCCGCCAGGGGGCCGCGGAACCACGCGCCGAACGGGACGCCGAAGCCCTGCTTGCCCCGCGCCCGAATCTCCGGCGGCAGCCGATCGACGAGCGCTTCCTTGAGCAGGCGCTTGAGCTGACCGAGCCCCCGCAGCTTCAGCCGTGACGGGATGCGGCCGGTGAACTCCACGAAGGTGTGGTCGAGGAAGGGCGCGCGCAGCTCGAGCCCGGTGGCCATGCTCGCGCGATCGGCGTTGGCCAGGTTCTGCCCGGCCAGATACGTCTTGCAGTAGCGGTAGATCAGCCGGGCCGTCGGATCGTCGACGGCGCAACCGTCCAGGGCGCGATCGATATCGGCGTAGGGGTCGAAGGTGGCGAGCTGAGCGCGCGCGTCCGCCGACAGGAGCCCCGCATACCGGTGGGGCGGCACGCCGCCCACCAGGAGCTGGTTCCGCACCGACGGCCGATAGGCGAGCGCGTCGAGAAACTCGCGCAGGGGCTCGGGCGTGAACGGGAACCGCTCCGCCGCGGCCCGCAGCGCCGCCGGCACCGGGCGCGGCAGCGCGGCGAAGGCCGACTGCCACCAGGCGGCGGCCATGGCCGGATAGCCTGCGAACAGCTCGTCGCCACCGTCGCCGGTCAGCGCCACGGTGATGTGGCGGCGGGCGGCGCACGAGAGCAGATAGAGCGGGACGAAGCTCATGTCGGCGATCGGCTCGTCGAGCAGGAGGCCCAGGCGCGGCAGGACGGCGCCCGCGTCGGAGGCCGAGACCACCAGCTCCTCGTGGACGGCCCCGATCCGCTCGGCCACGAGTCGGGCGAAGCCTCGCTCGTCGTAGTCGGGTTCCACAAAGCCGACGGAGAACGTCCTCAGCCCCCGGCAAAGCCGCGCGGCGGTCGCCGCCACCGACGTGGAGTCGATCCCTCCGCTCAGGAAGCAGCCCAGCGGGACGTCGCTGGTGAGCCGCAGCCGGACCGCGGCGTCGAGGCGGTGACGGATCTCCTCCCGGCATGCCGCCTCGTCGAGCGCGGGGTCGGGCCGGAACGGGATCTCCCAGTAGCGCTGGATCGAGAGCTTGCCGTCCGACGCGATGAGCCGGTGCGCCGGCGGCAGCTTCTCGACGCCCTGGACGATCGCGTGCGGATCGGGGACGTAATCGTAGGCGAGATAGCGCGCCACGCCCTCGAGGTCGAGCCGGCGCCCGACGGCCGGATGAGCCAGGAGGGCCCGCAGCTCGGAGGCGAAGACGAGCCAGCCCCCGGCGCGCGCGTAGTAGAGGGGCTTCTCGCCCATGCGGTCGCGCGCGAGGAGGAGCGTCTGGCGCCGCCGATCCCAGAGGGCGAAGGCGAACATCCCGTTGAAGTCCTCGAGGCACGCCTCGCCCGCTTCCTCCCAGGCGTGGGCGATGACCTCGGTGTCGCTGGCCGTCGCGAAGCGATGGCCGCGCGCGGTCAGCCCGTCCCGCAGCGCGGGGAAGTTGTAGATCTCGCCGTTCAGGATGACGTGAATGGAGGCGTCCTCGTTGGCCAGCGGCTGATCGCCCCGGACCAGATCGATGATCCGCAGGCGGGCCACGGCCAGGCCGACGCGGCCGTCGACGTGGTACCCCATCGCGTCCGGACCGCGGTGGCGCAGCGTGGCGGCCATCCGCTCGAGCAGGCTCCGGTCCGCGCGCTCATCCGGCGGAGCGATGAAGCCCGCGATGCCGCACATCGTCAGACCTCCGCGGGGGCCGGCCCCAGCCCCGGGCGCATGGCCGCAAAGATCACGAGGCCGGCCGCGGTCCACGCCGCCTCGCGCACTCGCCGGACCAGGCTGAAGGCCAGGCCGAGCGGCGCCCCCAGCCCCAGCGCCACGAACGTCATCACGTGCCCACCCTCCAGAGCGCCGAGGCTCCCAGGGACGAAGAAGGTCGCGAAGCGGATCCCGGTGCTGAAGGCCTCGATCACGAGCACGGTGAGGAGCGGCAAGGGGACACCGAGCAGGCGGATGATCACGTACGTCTCCAGCCCGCTCAGCACCCAGCCCATGAAGTGGCAGGCGATCGAGAGCACCAGGCGCCCGGGCCGCCGGCGATAGAAGTGGCGGAGCCCGTGATCGAGCTTCTGGAGCGACTCCGTGCGCGCCCCCACATCGGCGAGGCCCAGGTGCTTCAGGAGACGGGCGCCGCCGCCGAAGACGCCCACCACCTGGACGAGGACGAACCCGCCGACCGCCAGGACCTCGATCACGAGCAGCCACTTCATGGCGTGGAGCAGCCGTGAGTCGGGAAGCAGCGTGGCACCGGCCAGCATGACGCCCAGCAGCAGGAAGAGACCCTGGGCGATGGTGATCGTCGTCTTGGCGACGATCACTGATGCCACCCCCTCGCTGTAAGCGACGTGACGCCGCACAAGCCAGGCCTTCACGGCCTCGCCGCCGACCGAGGCCGTCGGCGTCGTCACGTTGAAGGCTTCGCCGGCGACCCGGGCGCTGTAGAGCGCTGCGAACGGAACTCGCGCCCGCCCGAACGCGAAGTGCCAGCCCAGCACGTCGAAGACCGTGACCAGCGAGAACGGAAACAGGAGGATGATCAGCAGGCGCCAGGAGAGCTGAGTGAAGGACGCCAGGATCGCCGCCGGGCCGATCTGGATGATCAGCAGCCCCAGCAGCACCGCGCCGCCCAGCAGGAGCCCGAAACGGAGGGCCGTTCCCCACCGTCGCACCGATCGACCTCCGTTTCCGCTCGTATGAACGCGCCTCTGACCCTCAGTGTAGCCGAAGTGGCTCCGACTCCCTACGGGAGCGCGCCGACCGGCAGCTCCAGCGGCGCCCCCGCCGCCCCCGCAGGAGATCCTCACCCGCTTCGAGCACCGGGTCGTGTAGGATCGAGCGTCATGATCGACACCGCGTGGCCGACGGGCTTCGAGCGCATGCTCGCGCGGGTGAAGGCCACCGCCACGAGCGTCACCGACGGCTTCCCCCACTATGCCGACCCCGCCTCGGGGAAGTGGACGACCTCGCCGGCCGGCGACTGGACGGGTGGCTTCTGGAACGGCATGTGCTGGCTCGCCTGTCACGCGACGGGAGACGAGCGCTACCGCAAGTGGGCGCTCGAGTGGGCCGCGCGTCTCCGCCCGCGCGCGACCTCCGACACCGTGTTCCGCGGCTTCCTCTTCTATTACGGCGCGCTGCTCGGCGCCGTCCTGCTCGGCGACCCGCAGGCGCGCGAGATCGCACTCCTCGGGGCCCGGAGCTGGGTCGGCTCGTTCAACGCGACGGCCGGCGCCTTCCCGCTCGGCGCCGAGGCCGAGGAGGCCTCCGACGTCGGCCACGGCGAGGCGAACGTAGACACCGTCCAGGGGGCGGCCCTGCTGGTGTGGGCCGCGGGCGAGGCCAACGAGCCCCGGTGGCGCGCGATGGCTCTGAGCCATGCCCGGCGCCACATCGAGTTCTGCGTCCGCGAGGACGGCTCGGTCTGCCAGTCGGCGTCGTTCGATCCCGCCACGGGCCGGATGCTTCGTCGCTACACGCACAAGGGCATCCGCGACGACAGCACCTGGGCGCGCGCCCAGGCCTGGGCGATCGTCGGCTACATCCTGATGCACCAGTGGACGGGCGAGCGCGACTTTCTCGACGTCGCCACCCGCACCTCCGACTGGTGGCTCGCCCACGCGCCTGCCGATCGCGTGGCCTTCTGGGACTTCGACGATCCCGCGATCCCCGACACCAACCGCGACACCTCGGCGACCGCCATCGTCGCCGCGTCGCTGCTCAAGCTGGCGGCCCTGGTTCCGGGCGAGCGCGGGCGCGCCTATCGCGCGGCGGGAGAAGCCACCGTGCGCGCCCTGGTCGCGGGCTATCTGGACGCTCGCGGCATCCTCTCGCACGGCTGCTACAACCGGCGCCTCGGCCTGGCGACCCAGAACGAGCTGATCTGGGGGTCGTACTATCTCTTCGAGGCGCTGAGCGTCCTCACCGGGAAGCTCGAGTCGGCGAAGATCTGAGGCGAGCGGTTGACACGCCCGGAGGCGTCGGGTACTCTTCGCTGGTCACCGCGGGGTGGAGCAGCCCGGTAGCTCGTTGGGCTCATAACCCAAAGGTCGCTGGTTCAAATCCAGCCCCCGCAACCAACCGAAGGGCAAGCACGATGAGGGGTTAGCGGACATCACCCGCTGACCCCTTTCGTGTGTCTGTGCATGAATTGTGTACGAACGCGTCGCGGTTCGCTCACCGGTCGCCCTCGGCCGCCCGTGCGGCGGCCAGCGGGACCACGGTCGGCTCGACGGGCAGGCGACCGACGTACGCCGTCGTGCGCTCCATAGCCGCCTTGAGGTCTGCCTCGCTGACGATGTTGTAGCGGTCGAACACGCTCCGCGTCCGGTGACCCGACACCTCCATCGCGACGCGCTCGGGGACGCCGGCGCGGACCATGTTGCGGACCGCCGTGCGCCGGAGATCGTGGAACAGCCGCCCCTCGGCGCCGGCGGCGGTGCACGCCGTCGCCCACGCCTTGCGAAAGTCGCCGATCGGTTCGCCGGCGCGGTGGAACACCAGCTCGACGACTCGTGTCATGCCGCCCGGGCCTGTCACCTGACGGGCCTGCCACCGCCGCTGGATCAAGGCCACGAGCTCGCCGGCGAGCACCAGCGTCCGCCCGCGGCCGTTCTTGGACTCCTCCGGCCGGAGCCTGATCACCCCGCCCTCTCGGTCGACGTCGGCCCACCGCAGGGTGGCGATCTCGCCGCGCCGCCATCCGGCCAGGTATCCAAACCGAGCGAGGTCCCGGAGATCCTCGGGCAGCGCCGCCACCAGGTTCTCGAAGTCGCCCCGCTCGAAGAAGCCCTGGCGCACGTTACCGGCCTCGCTCTGGTGCCGGATCGCTGGCGCCGGCAGGCCCAGCTTGGCGAAGAACGGCCGCACGGCCTGGCCGAGGAGCTGCGTCTCGCGGTTGATCGTCGCCGGCCGGGCGCCGGCGGCGAGCCGGTCGCGGATGTACCGGTCGATCATCTCCTCGGAGAGATCCACGACGCGCCATGTGCCGAACGCCTTGAGGATCTTGCCCGGCGCCTGGTCCGGCTCGCCCGGAGGCGGGAAGCCGAGATGCGCGCGCACCTGGGCGAGCGAGCGAACGCCGCGGAGCTTGTAATCGAGCAGCAGCGTCTCGAGTCGCTGCCGCACCGTCACCTGACGCAGTTCCGACGTGATGACGCCCTGGCCCGTGACCTTGGCCACGCCCAACTGTGCCAGCTTGGCGTCCAAGTAGTCCTGGGCCTTGCGCCGATCCGCGTGGCCGGTCGACTCCCTGATGGGCTGCCCCCGGAAGCTGACTGCGATCCACCACACGCGCCCGCGCTTGAAGAGCGACCCTTTGCCGCGGCCGCGCCGGCGTCTCGTCTCGATAGCCGCTCCCGCCGGCCTCGCCTCCATGCCCGCCTCTGCCGTTCGCCCGTTGTCGCTCATCGCGTCCTCCTTCTCCTCGGCGTGCGGGGTCGCGGCTCGGCCGAGAAGAGATCGCGAACGCTCACCCCGAGCGCCGCGGCCAGCTTCTCAAGCGTGGTGACCGTGGGACTCTTGGTCCCAGCCTCCACCCTCGCGATGGTCACATAGGACACGCCCGAGCGCTCGCCCAAGGCCCGCAGTGACAGCCCGCGGCGTTCGCGCCAGCGCCGGAGCAGCAACCCCATGACCGTGATGTTAACCTTTAGGCTAACTCATGTCAAGGGGGCCTGGCGACGCCTCTGGACCTGGTGGAGGTACTCGGTCAGGCCCTGCTCCGAGAAGCCGAGCTTGCGGCCGCGGCGCACGGTAAACGGCCACTCTCGAGAGTGCCTGTAGATGTAGTCCGTGGAGACGTTCAGGCGGCGCGCGGCCTCCTGCACGTCGAGCAGCCGGTCCTCTCTCGGCGCTCCGGCTCCGGCACCGTTCACCGCCACGGCCGGCGCCGCCAGCGCGCCGACCACGGCCAGGGCCCGGGCGAGCAACTCGGCCCGCGCGTCCGGCGGCAGCTGCACCGCCACGGCTGGATCGCGCGCGATCGCCTCGAGGGTCGGCACCTCCACGAGCGTCACCGGCGCAGCTCGTTAGCCATCTACGCTTACTCCAGCCAGCCGGTAAACAGCATGAGGAGAACGAGAGGGCGATCCGATCCAGCCGAACCCGTGAGGGCCCCATCCGGGGGGTATGCCGGACGGGCATCGCACGGGCAGGCCGGATGGTTTTGGCCGTCGCCCCGGCCCGGGGCCCACCGACCTCCAATCTGTTCCACGCCCGCGACGCGGTTGCTCGCGTGCTGGCGTGTGGGCGCAACAGCCGGAGGACGCGGCCCACGCGCTCGAAGAGGGAGGAATCATCGGTACTCGTTCTGCGCCGCGGCGTGGAGGTCGGGCTCTTCGGCGGCGACCCGGCGCCAGGCCTGGGCGATCGAGAGGTTTTCCGCGGCCGCGCGCTGGGCCACGAGCCGTTCGAGGCGTCGGCGCTTCGAGAGCGGCACAAACTGCAGCGCCAGCGCCTGCTCCTCTTCTGTAAGGTGAAGAGGCCCGTACAGTCTGCCAACGCGCTCGACGAGCCGCGGCTCCTCGACCTTGATCTGACGAAGCCCCTCGTGAAGATCGACTCCCTTCTCGATGGCGCGCCGCTCGCTGAGATCGCGCAGCACCACGCGCGGGTCCTCGGTCATGGTGCTGGTCCTCGTGGTGCTCTCCGCGCGGATGGCTGCCGCGAGACGGGGTACATCCCAGGCGTCGACCTTCACCCATTCCGTCAAGAGGTAGGCGCCGCCGACCTTCTCGAGCAACTCGACCGGCGGCAGAACCTTCAGAAACGGCACATTCGTCAGGCCACCGCCCCGAAGCACGCGGTCGTACGTGACGCCGCTGCCCGGGTCCTTATATTGACCCCACCAGGGGGAGAAAAAGCGGAACTGGCCCGACTCGATCATCTGCTTGCCGAGCTCGGTCCATTCGACGTGGTCGGCCCAGAGCCCATCCGGCTCGATCGAGATCGAGTGGATCCAGCCGGCTGCGGCGCCGTGATTATGGTCGATGTCGATGAACGGCAACGTCGTACCCAGGACCTTCTTGTCGAAGTTTGTTTTGATTTCCAAAAAAAACGAGTCGTTGAACTCCATGGAGCCGTATTCAGGGTGCTTCCACTTGCCCCGGGGAAACAGCAGCAGCCGGGCGCCGCCGTTCTCCTGCAGCTCGTGGGCGGCCTGGCCCCCGACGCCGTGGGCCTTGGCGGCCGCCTCGAGCACACGTCGGGCCTTGGCCTTGAGCGTTTCCGAGATCTGCGTTTGGTCCAGTCGCGCGAGCGCGGCCCGGAGATGCGGCAAGTCCACCGCGCCGTCCTTGTCCCGGTACGGCAAATGCCTGAGCGATCGCGGCGTGGTCTTGCCGTCCTGGTCCTTCTTCCCGCCCGGCTCGATCACGGCGAAGCTCGAGTCGGGAAGGTCGTTGATGTACTGCGCGTCCCAGGTAGCCATCGTTGTCCCCCTCTCCTCGTGCTTCAGGTACTCAGGACGACGAATTTATAGGCCTCACTCGCCGTCGGCGTGATCGAGCCCGCTGTGTCGTTCATGAACAGGATGCCGATCGTGTTCGTAGCCGTGACGCGCGCGCCGGCGATTCCTAGGCCGGCCTGGACCGTGGGTTTCACCGCCTCGAGCACAACCTCGCCCACCGCGACGCCCGTCACCGTGAACGTCTGCTCGGCCGTCGTGTTGGCGGCCACCGCCGCCGGCGACAGCGTCACGGAGTACACCACTAGCTTTTTCAAGTCCGTTCCGCCGACGCCGATCTTCAGCGACTTCTGGATCGTGACAGCGTCGACGGTTGAGCGGCCTTTATCGAGTCGATGGGCCACCACACACCTCCGTGTCGGGATCGTGAAAGGCGCCACGCGCGCTGCAGTACGGACACAGGCCACGCTCGCGGTGCCACTGGCGCGCCACGTCGCGGCGGACGGAGTTGGCCGCAGCAGCGCCCAAGTCGTCGGCCACTCGAGAGGATTCCGCCAACACGGACCGGCACGCATCCGGATCCGCCGCCTCGCCTTGCGCGATCAGTTCGAAGCACCGGT
>MNEF01000093.1:4482-32900 GCA_001917535.1 Candidatus Rokubacteria bacterium 13_1_40CM_69_27 | reverse complement strand
GTGTTTTTCCCTTGACAGGCCTTTTTGGCAAATGTAATCTCGCCACTCAAGTGGGGCAAAGTGGGATGAAGTGGGTGTCCCAGGCCACCCGGGAGCCATGTTCAGAGGCCGCTATCAGCACACGATCGATCCGAAGGGGCGGTTGAGCGTGCCGGCCAAATTCCGGGACGAACTCGCCCAGTCCGACGGCAGGCTCATCGTCGTGCCGAACGAAACCGCGCTCGAGGTGCACCCGTTGGAGGAATGGGAGCGCCTGGAGGGCAGGATCAGCGAGCAGTCGCAGTTCGACCCGGAGGTGCGGAAGTTGGGACGGCTCTACATTTCGCGCGCGAAGGAGGTCGCCCTCGACAACGTAGGGCGAATTCTTCTTCCGCCCGACAGCCGGCAGCAGGCGGGCCTGGTGAAGGACGTGACGCTGCTGGGGCCGGGCCGCCGGTACTTCGAGGTATGGGATCGCACGCGGTTCGACGAGTACGAGCGGACGAACGGCGACGGGTTGCCGTCGCTGTTCGAGCGGCTGTCGCAATTGGGGGTGTAGCGGTTCACGTCCCCGTCCTCGCCGACGAGGTCGCGTTCCTCCTGCGACCGCGGCGCGAGGGCTGGGTGATCGACGGGACGGTGGGCATGGGTGGACACGCAGAGGCGCTGTTGGCGACGAGCCCGGGGGGCGTCCGGCTGCTGGGGCTGGACGTCGATCCCGAGGCGCTCGTCCGCGCGTCCGCGCGTCTCCAGCGGTTCGGGGACCGGGTGAGCCTGACCCGCGCCAACTTCCGCCGCCTGCGCCCCGTCGCCTGTGACCATGGCGTCGAGCGCGCGGAGGCTGTCCTGCTCGACCTCGGCCTGTCGTCGTATCAGCTCGAAGAATCGCGGCGCGGCTTCTCGTTTCAGGGCGACGAGCCCCTGGACATGCGCCTCGACCCGGAGGGCGGCGAGACGGCGGAGAGGCTGCTCAATCGCCTGCCCGAAGCTGAGCTGGCGCGCATCCTGGCCGAGTGCGGCGACGAGTCCCACGCGCGCCGGATCGCCCGCACGATCGTGCGCCGCCGGCCGCTGCGGACCACGAGCGACCTGGTCGCGGCCGTGCGCAGCGCGGTGCCGCGCCGGGCGTGGCCGCGTCGCCTGCACGTCGCCACGCGGACGTTCCAAGCCGTGCGGATGGCCGTCAACGACGAGCCCGGGGCGCTGCGCCAGGCGCTGCCCGGCGCGGCCGACCTGTTATCGCCCGGAGGGCGCCTCGCCGTGATCTCCTTTCACTCGGGCGAAGATCGCATCGTGAAGCTGACGTTCCGTTCGCTCGCGGCTGATGGAGCCTACGCCGTCGTGGAGCCGTCGCCCCTCGTGCCCGGGGACGACGAGGTGCGGGCCAATCCCCGCGCCCGGAGCGCGAAGCTGCGCGTGCTGGAGCGAGTGCCGTGACACAGCCACAGCGACTCCATCGTGAACGCGATCCCCGCGTGCGCCGGTCCCTGATCCTGGCGCTCGCGGCCGCCGTCCTCGTCATGGTCAGCGGCCTGGTGGTCGTCGGCCTGCGGGTACAGCAGGTGCACCTCGGCTACCAGCTCGATACGCTGCGCGCCGAGCGCGCCCGCCTCGAGGGCCTGATGCGCCAGCTGGAGATGGAGGTGGCGACCCTCCGGTCGCCGGGCCGGGTCGAAGCGCGGGCGCGCCAGCTCGGTCTGACGACTCCCGGACGGCAGCAGGTGCGCCTGGCGCGCGAGTTCATGGCCGGGCCCACCGGCCTGGCCGCCGCGGAGCGGAACCGGGTGGCGTCGCTCGGCGCGCCCCCGCGGTCCGGGACGGTCGGGAGGGCCCCACTACAACAGTGAGCGTCCAGGGTCTGCGCCCGCGTGTCCTCATTCTGGCGGCCATCCTCGCCGTCGCGTTTGGAGGCGTCACGGCGCGCCTGGGCCAGCTCCAGATCCTCCGCCACGCGGAGCTGTCCGCGATGGCCGAGCGCCAGTACTCGCGCACGGTCGTGCTGCACGCCCAGCGCGGACCGATCGTCGACCGCCAGGGGGCGACCCTGGCCGCCTCGAGTCCGGCCGAATCGCTCTTCGCCCAGCCCCGCAGCGTCGGCGACCCCGTGCGCGTGGCCGCCCGGCTGGCGCCCATTGTGAGGATGTCCCCGGCCGAGCTGCACGCGGCCCTCGTGAGCCCGCGTCCGTTCGTCTGGCTCAGGCGGCGGCTGCCGCCGGCGGTGGCCGAGCGGGTCCGCGCGCTGCGGGAGCCCGGGCTGGGGCTCGTCGCCGAGCCGCTCCGGCTCTATCCCAACCGCGAGCTCGCCGCCCACGTTCTGGGCTTCGAGGGCGTCGATGGAGGGCTGGAGGGCATCGAGCGGGCGTGGAACGACACGCTGCAGGGCGGGCCCGGTAAGGCCGTGGTGGGTCGCGACGCGCTCGGCCGCGACGTCGTCACCCAGCAGGTGCTCCAGCCGCCCGCCCCCGGCAACGGCGTCATGCTGACGCTCGACGTCAACATCCAGTACGTGGCCGAGCGCGAGATCGACGCCGCCTATCGGCGGACGGGCGCCAAGGCTGCGATGGCGGTGGTCCTGGAGCCGCGCACCGGGGACGTCCTGGCCATCGCGATCCGCCCGACGTTCAATCCGAACACCTTCCTCGACGTTCCCTCGCGCGACGTCTGGCGCAATCGCGCCATCACCGATCCCTTCGAGCCAGGCTCCACCTTCAAGGTGATCCTGGCGGCGGCGGCGCTCGAGGAGGGGGTGGTCCGCCCCAGCGACCGCGTCTTCGGGGAAAACGGCGCGATCACGATCGCCCGGACGACGATCCACGACTGGAAGAAATATGGGTGGCTCACCTTCGCCGAGGTGCTGCAGCACTCCTCGAACGTTGGCTCCATCAAGGTCGGGCTGGCGCTCGGCGGCGCCCGCTACCACCGCTACATGAGCGCGTTCGGCTTCGGCGCGCCCACCGGCGTGGGCCTGCCGGGCGAGAGCCGCGGGCTGCTGCGCGATCCCCAGCGCTGGTCGGGCCTGTCGCTGCCCACCATGTCGATCGGCCAGGAGGTGTCCGTTACCGCCCTCCAGATGGTGGCGGCGGTCGGCGCCATCGCCAACGGCGGCACCCTCATGCAGCCGCATCTGGTGCGGGCGGTCTTCGATGCCGACGGCCGCGAGGCGCGCCGCTTCGGGCCGGTGGCTGTCCGCCAGGTGATCTCCGCGGAGACGGTGCGCACGCTCACGCGGCTGCTGGTCGGCGTCGTCGACGCAGGCACCGGCCACAACGCCGCCATCCCCGGCTATCAGGTTGCCGGCAAGACCGGTACCGCCCAGAAGCTCGACCCGGCCACCGGGCGTTACTCGCGGGCGCCGGGCGTGCTGTCGTTCGTCGGCTTCGCCCCCGCCGACGAGCCGCGCTTCGTCATGCTCGTCATGCTCGACGAGCCCAGGAACGAGCAGTGGGGGAGCGAGGCGGCCGCGCCGGTCTTCGCGGCGATCGGGCGCGCGGTGCTGCGTTACCTCGACGTGCCGCCGCGCGACGCGCGGCCCGTGCAGATCGTCACCGGGCCGGGCGTCGAGTCGCCGATCAGCGCGCGAGTGCGGCTCGTCAGCACGGCCGCCGATGCGTCGTCGGCCGACGGGCGGCCGCTCATGCCCGAGCTGCGCGGCCAAGCGCTCCGCCAAGCCCTCGCGACCCTGGCCCCGCTCCGGCTGCGCGTGGACGTGACCGGGAGCGGGCTCGTCATCCGACAGGTGCCCGCTGCGGGGACGGCGCTCGAGCCCGGCGCCACGGCCCGGCTCGTGCTGGCGTCCCGATCGCGAGGCAGCCAGTGACATGGGACGCGCCATGCCCGTGAGCGAGCTCCTCGCGGCGCTGCCCGAGAAGACGGTGGTCGGCCGCCCGCCCGCCGGGGTGAGCGGCATCACCGATGACTCCCGGAAGGTCGAGCCGGGCCACTGCTTCGTCGCGGTGCCCGGGTTCCGACAGGACGCCCGGCGCTTCATCCCCGAGGCGGTGCAGCGGGGCGCGACGCTCGTCATCACCGAGGGGGCGGCGCTGCCGGACGTCGGCGTGGCGCAGGTGCTGGTGCCCTCGGCGCGCGCGGCGCTGGGGCGCGCGGCGGACGCCTACTACGGGTATCCCTCTCGGCAGCTCACCGTCGTGGGGATCACGGGAACAAACGGCAAGACGACGACGTCCTATCTCGTGGAGGCGCTCTTGCAAGCCCGAGGGTTGAAGACGGGTGTCATCGGTACGATCCAGTACCGGATCGGGGACCGCGCTCTGCCCGCCGGCCAGACCACTCCCGATGCTTTGGCGCTTCAGTCAATGCTGGCCAGCATGTACGCGGAGGGCATTGGCGGCGTCGCGATGGAAGTGTCCTCGCACGCGCTGGCGCTCGCGCGCGTCGACGAGCTGACGTTCGACGTCGCCGTGTTCACGAACTTGACGCAGGACCACCTGGACTTTCACGGCACGCTCGACGACTACCGGCGCGCCAAGCGCCGTCTCTTCGAGCTGCTGGAGGGCTCGCCCAAGCCCGGGCGGGCGGCCGTCGTCAACTCCGACGACCCGTCGGCGGCCGAGATGACGCGCGGGCTGACGGTGCCGGTGCTGAGGTTCGGGCTCGGGCCGGGCGCCGCCGTCCGCGCCAGCGAATGGGCGTCGACGCTCGAAGGCGTGCGGGTCGTCGCCGCGACGCCGCGCGGTCCGATGGAGCTCCGCTCGCCGCTGATGGGCGAGCACAACGTGATGAATCTCCTGGGAGCGGTCGCGACCGGCATCGCGCTGGGGCTGACGCCGGCCACGATCGCGCAAGCGCTCGGTCGGGTAGGCACCGTTCCCGGACGCTTCGAGCAGATCCGGGCGGGCCAGCCCTTCCTCGTGGTCGTCGACTACGCGCACACACCCGACGCGCTGGCGCGCGTGCTGAGCACCGCTCGCAAGCTCACGCGTGGTCGCCTGGGGGTCGTCTTCGGCTGCGGCGGCGATCGCGATCGCGGCAAGCGGCCGATCATGGGCGAGATCGCCGCCCAGCTCGGCGACCGGATCTGGGTGACCTCCGACAACCCGCGCTCGGAGCCGCCGGAGGCCATCATCGACGAGATCGTGGCGGGCATCCAGCGGGCGGGCCTGGACGAGCGCCGTTACGCGCGGCAGGCGGACCGCCGCGCCGCCATCGCGGAGGCGCTGGGGTGGGCCCAGGCGGGCGACACCGTGGTGATCGCCGGCAAGGGACACGAGACCTACCAGATCGTCGGGTCCGCCGTCCTGCCCTTCGACGATCGCGACGTGGCGCGGCACATCCTGGCGGGGCGGACGACCTGAGGAGAGCGATGCCTGTCATCACCGTGCAGGAGATCGTTCGGGCGACCCAGGGCGCACTGGTCGTGGGCGACCTCGCCATCCCCGTCAGCGGCGTCTCCATAGACTCTCGCACGCTCGGCGTCGGCGAGGCGTTCTTCGCCATCCGTGGCCATCGTCTCGACGGGCACGCCTTCGTCGTCGAGGCGGCGAGCCGCGGGGCCTCCTGCCTGGTCGTTCACCACGTGCCGGACCCGATCCCGGCCGGCGTCCCGCTGGTTCTGGTCGAGGACACGACCAAGGCCCTGGGGCGCCTGGCAGCGGCGCATCGGGCGAAGTTCGACGTCCCCGCCGTCGCCGTCACCGGCTCGAACGGCAAGACGACGACGAAGGAAATGCTCGCGGCCGTGCTCGGTCAGCGCTGGCGGGTCCTCAAATCCGAGTCGAGCTTCAATAATCAGTGGGGCCTGCCACTGACGCTGCTGCGGCTCGGGCCCGAGCACGAGGCGCTGGTGGTGGAGATCGGAACGAATCAGCGGGGCGAGATCGCCTATCTCAGCGGGCTGACGGCGCCCACCGTCGGCGTCGTCACCACCGTCGCCGCCGTCCACACCGAGTTCCTGGGGTCGCTGGCCGGCGTGCGCGAGGAGAAGGCGGCGCTGGTGCGGGCGCTAGGGGCCGCCGGCTGCGCCGTCCTGAACGCCGACGACGCCCGCGTGATGAGCATGACACGCGAGACCGCCGCCCGCGTCCTCACCTACGGCCGCGCCGCCACCGCGGCGGTCCGCGCCGTCGGCGACGTGGGGGAGGATCCGCGCGGGCTCACGTTCACGCTGGAGGCGGGGGGCGCACGCCAGGCCGTCACCCTGGGCTTCGTCGGCCGTCACAACCTGACGAACGCTCTGGCCGCGGCGGCCGCCGGGGTCGCCCTGGGGTTCTCGCTGCCTGAGATCGCCCGCGGGCTCGAGAGCGCCCGGCCCGTCAAGGGCCGCTGCATCTGGCAGCGGGTCGGCGACGTGAGGATCCTGGACGACACCTACAACGCCAACCCGGCCTCCGTGAAGGCGGCGCTGGAGACCGCGGTGGCGCATCGTGGATCGAGCCGTCTGGTCGTCGTGCTCGGTGACATGCTGGAGCTGGGCGACGTGACGGACGACGCCCATCGCGACGTGGGACGGCAGGTGGTGGCCGCCGGGGCCACGGAGTTCATCGGCCTGGGCGCCCACAGCCGCCTGGCCGTCGAGGCGGCCCGCGAGAGCGGGTTGGCCGAGGCGCATCACGCAATGACGTTCGAGGATACCGTCGCCCACCTGCTCAAGCGCGTGGCGCCGGGCGATCTCGTCCTCGTCAAGGGCTCGCGCGGGATGCGCATGGAGCGGGTGGCCGATGCGCTCGCCGCGCGACTGGCCAGGCCCGAAGGGAAATGAGCGTGACGAATGCTTTACCACTTCCTCGTCCCGCTGGCGAAGGACCACATCGTCTTCAACGTCTTCCGGTACCTGACGTTCCGGTCGCTGATGGCGCTCATCTCGGCGCTGATCATCTCGCTGGTGATCGGGCCCTGGATCATCCGGCACCTCCGGGAGATGCAGCGCGAGGCCGACACCATCCGCGAGGACACGCCGGACAGCCATCGCCTGAAGAAGGGCACGCCGACCATGGGTGGGCTCGTGATCGTGGGGGCTCTTCTGCTGTCGACGCTCCTCTGGGCGAACCTCACGAACCGCTACGTATGGGTCGTGGTGCTGGCCGTGATGGGCTTCGGTCTCATCGGAATGTGGGACGACCTCCGGAAGCTGCGGACCCGCAAGGGCCTCTCGGCGAGGACGAAATTCGGGCTGCAGCTGGCGCTGGCCTTCGCGCTGCTGCAGATCGTCTTCTGGCAGCCGGAATCGAGCGGCTGGAAACCGGAGCTGCCGATCCCCTTCCTCAAGGGCTGGCTCCTCGATCTCGGGTGGTGGTGGATTCCCTTCGCGATGCTGGTGATTGTCGGCGCCTCGAACGCGGTGAACCTGACGGACGGCCTCGACGGCCTGGCGATCGGACCCGTCATCATGGCCGGCGGCGCCTTCGGCATCATCGCCTACCTGACCGGCAACTTCCGGGCGGCGGATTATCTAAAAATCCTGAACGTCCGGGGCGCGGGCGAGCTGACGGTCTTCTGCGGGGCGCTGATCGGGGCGGCCATCGGCTTCCTCTGGTTCAACTGTCATCCGGCCCAGGTCTTCATGGGGGACGTGGGCTCGCTGGCGTTGGGCGGGGCCATCGGCACGCTGGCGGTCCTGACGAAGTCGGAGCTGCTGCTGCCCCTGGTCGGCGGGCTCTACGTAGTGGAGGCGATCTCGGTGATCATCCAGGTCGCGGGCTACAAGCTCACCGGCCGCCGGGTCTTCCGGAGAGCGCCGCTGCATCACCACTACGAGCTGGCCGGCTGGGCCGAGCCGAAAATCGTGGTGCGCTTCTGGATCGTCTCCTTCGCGCTGGCGCTCCTGGCCCTGTCCACGCTCAAACTGAGATGAGGGACGTCGCATGAGACATCCGGTGTCAACCCCACAGTCCTCCGGGGTGGTTCGGAGGGGGCCGCCAGGGGCCTTCGAGGCCCCCTCCGACCTATGAGCACGCTGGAAGAAGCCGACGTGGCCACGCGGGGCCGGATCTATCTGGCGGGCCTCAAGGGTCGCCGGGCGGCCGTGGTCGGGCTGGCCCGCAGTGGAGTGGCGGCGGCGCGGCTGCTGCACGCGGTCGGGACCCGCGTGATCGCCACCGACACCAAGCCTCTGGACGCGCTGGGCCGCGACGTTCGCGAGCTGCAGGCGCTCGGCGTGGGTGTGCTGGTGGGCGGCATGCATCCCGAAGCGGTCCAGGGTGCCGATCTGGTGGTGGTGAGCCCCGGCGTGCCGCTCGACTCGCCGCAGCTGGAACCGGCGCGGGTGGCCGGTGTCCCGATCCTCGGCGAGCTGGAGCTGGGCTGGCGGGCGATGGAGGCGGACACGCTGGCCATCACGGGGACCAACGGCAAGACCACCACTACGACGCTGACCGGCGCGCTGCTGGGCGAGCAGGGCCGGCCCATCCTCATCGCCGGCAACATCGGCACACCGCTGGCCGCGCGCGCGCTGGACTTCCCCGCCGACGGCCTCGCCGTCTGCGAGGTCTCCAGCTTTCAGCTCGAGACGATCGAGACGTTCCACCCCCGGGTGGCGGTCGTGCTCAACCTCACGCCCGACCACCTCGACCGGCACGGCAGCTTCGAGGCCTACGTCGCGGCCAAGGCCCGCGTCTTCCTCAACCAGACGGCCGCAGACTGCGCCCTCCTGAACGCGGACGACGAAGCCACGCGCGCGCTGGCCGGCCGGACCAGGGCCACGGTGGTGTGGTTCAGCCGCCGCCGGGCGCTCGACCACGGCATCTTCGTGCGCGACGGCTGGATCGTCGCCAAGCTCAACGGCGCGGTCGAGCAGGTCTGCCCGCTGACCGACATTTTCCTGCGTGGCGACCACAACGTGGAGAACGTGCTGGCGGCGACGGCCTGCGCCCTCTGGACGGGGATCGCGCCGGAGACGATCCGCCGCGGCATCGCGCGCTTCCGGGGCGTGCCGCACCGCATCGAGTTTGTCCGTGACTTCAAGGGCGTGCACTACTACAACGACTCCAAGGGCACCAACGTCGCCTCGACCATCAAGGCGCTGGAGAGCTTCTCCGAGCGCATCGTCCTCATCGCCGGCGGCCTGGGCAAGGGCCAGGACTTCGTGCCGCTGGCCGTGGCCGCGCACGGTCGTGTCGGCCACGCCGTGATCATCGGTCAGGACGGTCCGAAGATCGCCGCGGCGCTGGAGGCGGTGGGGATCCCGGTGACGACGAGCGTCTCGCTGGAGACGGCGCTGCACGCGGCCCGCGTGGTGTCGCAGCCGGGCGACGTGGTGCTGCTCTCGCCTGCCTGTGCGTCCTACGACATGTTCGATAATTTTGAGCACCGCGGCGACGTGTTTAAGGGCCTGGTCGGAGGGCTCGCCTGATGCGGCGCCTCCGATCAGCGTCGCCTGACTTCGTTCTCGGACTCGCTCAGGCTCGCCTCGGACAGCGGCCGTCCTGCGGCTTCGCACGACTGGTCGCAGGCTCGCCTCGGACGGGCGGGGCCCAGCCCGCCGGCGTCCTACGGCTCGCACTCCCGCGCCGATCCTCACCTACAACCGCGTACGCTCCGGTCGGCTCCTCCCCGGGTTCAGCGCTCGCCTCGGACGCGTGGGGCCCGGCCCACGGCCGTCCTGCGGCTCGCACTGCGGGGCCTCGTCATGCTCGCTGCTCGGAGGCGTCCTAGCATGCCCAGGAAGCTCCAGCCCGACATGTGGCTGCTGGGCGTGGCGGTGCTGCTCCTCTCGGTCGGGGTGGTGATGGTGTATTCCGCGAGCGCTATCGTCGCCGCCGATCGCTTCCTCGATCCCTACCTGTTCCTCCGCAAGCAACTCTTCTGGGCGCTGCTGGGCTGCGCCTGTCTGCTGGCCGCGCTGCGGCTGGACTATCGGCGCCTGGAGCGGCTCGGCTGGCCGATCCTGATCGCGGCGGGCATCCTGCTGGTGCTGGTCCTCGTCCCCCCGCTGGCCCAGCCGATCAACGGCACGCGGCGCTGGCTTCGCCTCGGTCCGATCTCGTTTCAGCCGGCGGAGCTGGCCAAGCTCGCCCTGGTGATCTACCTGGCGGCGTTCCTGGCCCGCCGGCGGGAGGGGCTCGACGATTTCTGGCGCGGGCTCCTGCCGCCGCTGGCGGTGGCCGGCGGCCTGGCCACGCTGATCCTGGTGCAGCCGGACCTCGGCAACTCCTTCACGCTGATCGCGGTCACGTTCGGGCTGCTCTTCCTGGCGGGCAGCCGCACTCAGCACCTCCTGCTGATCGTGGCGGCGGCCCTGCCCTTCCTGGTGCTGTCGGTCGGTCTGGCGCCCTACCGGCTGCGCCGCCTCACCACCTTCGTCGATCCCTGGGCCGACCCGCGGGGCAGCGGCTTTCAGATCATCCAGTCGTGGCTGGCGCTCGGCAGCGGCGGCCTCTGGGGCCGGGGCATCGGCGAGTCCAAGCAGAAGCTCTTCTACCTGCCCGAGTCGCACACCGACTTCATCTTCGCCATCCTCGGCGAGGAGCTGGGCTTCGTCGGCGCCGCCGCCGTCATCGCCCTCTTCGTCGTGCTGATCTGGCGGGGGCTGCGCGTCGGCCTGCGGGCGCCGGACCCGTTCGGCGCCTATCTCGCGCTGGGCATCACGCTGCTCATCGCCACCCAGACGCTGGTCAACGTGGGCGTCGTCACCGGCCTGCTGCCCACCAAGGGCCTGCCGCTGCCGTTCATCTCGTTCGGCGGCTCCGCGCTGCTGGTGACGATGGCCGCCACCGGGGTGCTGGTGAACATCTCCCAGCATGCCAATGTTTAAGCGCTACCGGCAGATCCACTTCGTGGGCATCGGCGGCAGCGGCATGTCCGGCATCGCCGAGATCCTCCTGAATCTCGGCTACCGGGTGACGGGCTCTGACCAGAGGCGGAACGAGGCGGTGGAACGGCTCGAGCAGCTCGGCGCCAAGGTCTTCTCCGGTCACGACGCCGCACACGTCGAGGGCGCGCACGTCGTGGTCTACTCGTCCGCCGTCTCCCGCGACAACATCGAAGTGCAGGTGGCGCGCCAGCACGCGATCCCCACCATCCCGCGGGCCGAGATGCTGGCCGAGCTCATGCGCCTGAAGTACGGCGTCGCCGTCGCCGGCACCCACGGCAAGACCACCACGACCTCCATGATCGGGACCGTCCTGGCCGAGGGACGCTATGACCCGACCATCGTGGTGGGCGGTCGGGTCACCAGCCTGGGTTCAAACGCCCGCCTGGGGCAGGGCGAGTTCCTGGTCGCGGAGGCGGACGAGTCCGACGGCTCCTTCCTCAAGCTCACGCCGACGATCGCGGTGGTCACGACGATCGATGCCGAGCACCTCGACCACTACGGCACGCTGGACGCGATCCGGGAGGCCTTCGTCGCCTTCATCAACAAGGTCCCGTTCTACGGCTCCGCGGTCCTGTGCCTGGATCAGCCGAACATCCAGATGCTCATCCCCCGCCTCCAGAAGCGCGTCATCACCTACGGCCTCGAGTCCGGCGCCGACCTGGTCGCCCGCCGGCTGCACCTGGCCGGCCTCACGAGCCAGTTCGAGGTCTACCGGCGCGGCGCGCTCCTGGGCGGGTGCAGCCTCCAGGTGCCGGGGCGCCACAACGTCCTCAACGCGCTGGCGGCCATCGGCGTCGGGCTCGACCTCGAGATCCCGTTCATCACGATCCAGAAGGCGCTGGCCGGCTTCTCGGGCGTCCAGCGTCGTTTCCAGGTGCGGGGCCAGGCGGCCGGCGTGACGGTGGTCGACGACTACGGCCATCACCCGGCCGAGATCCGGGCGACGCTGGCCGCCGCCAAGTCCGGGTTCGACTGCCGGATCGTCACCGTCTTCCAGCCGCACCGCTACACGCGCACCTTCCACCTCCGCCAGGAGTTTCTCACCGCCTTCAACCAGACGGATGTCCTGATCGTCATGGACGTCTACCCGGCGGGTGAGCCGCCCATTCCGGGCGTCAGCGCCGAGGACCTGGCGGAAGGGATCCGCGCTCACGGCCACCGCGACGTGACGTATCTCGGCAACGACCGAGCGCGTGTGGTCGAGCAGCTCGTGCAAATCACGCGGCCCGGCGACCTGGTGCTGACGCTGGGCGCCGGAGACGTGGGCCAGATCGGTCCGGATCTCTTGCTCCGACTCGAGGCCGACTCGCTCCGAGGGAGGACCACATGCTAGGGGAAATCCGGGGGGAAGTTCGGTTCAAGGAGCCGCTGAGCTTCCACACCTCGCTGCGCATCGGCGGCCCGGCCGACATCTTCATCGTGCCTCAAGATATCGACGACATCCGTCATGCGCTGCTCTTCGCCGAGCGCGAGCAGCTGCCCGTGGTCGTCATCGGCGGCGGCAACAATTTGCTCGTGCGCGACCGCGGCGTGCGGGGGGTCGTCCTGAAGCTGGAAGGCTGCCTGGGACGCACCGAGTTCCACGGCGAGGAAGCGGTGGCGGGCGCGGGCGCGAGCCTCTCGGCCCTCATCCGCGAGGCCGCTGCCCTGAACCTCGGCGGCCTCGAGTGCCTGGTGGGCATTCCCGCCACCATCGGCGGCGCCCTGGCGATGAACGCGGGGACCCACGACGGTTCCATCGGTGATTTCGTCTCCGCCGCCTACTTTCTCTACCCCGACGGCACCCTGGGCGAGTTCAAGCCCAACGCGGGCGCCTTCACCTACCGTGCCTTCCACTTCCCGCCGGGCGCCGTGCTCATCGGCTGCCGGCTGCGCCTGGCCCGGCGCCCGCTCCAGGAGATCCAGAAGGACATCAAGCAGCGGCTCAAGGTGAAGAAGGCGACGCAGCCCCTGGCCCTGGCCTCGGCGGGCTGCGTCTGGAAGAACCCGCCCGGCGACTTCGCGGGGCGGCTGATCGAAAAGGTGGGACTGAAGGGCAAGCGCATCAACGGCGCCGAGATCTCGTCCAAGCACGCCAACTTCATCGTCAACCGCGGCGGCGCCACCGCGGCCGACGTCCAGGCGCTGATGGAGCTCACGCGCGAGCGGGTGGAGACGCAGTTCACCTTCCCGCTCGACACCGAGATCCGGATCATCGGTGAGTAGGCGGGGCCTCGTCTCCCCCCGCGGCGGCGGCCCCGCGCTCACCGATCTGGGGGAGCGCTCGGCGTTCATTGCGCGGCAGCGGCTCGGCCGCCCGGGGAGCGGAGCGGGGCGCGGACGCCCGCGCCGACTCGCGCGGTGGGCGCGCCGGGCGGGGTTCCTGGCCGCCGCGCTGCTGGTGCTCGCGCTGCAGGCCCTGGCCGTGCACTGGGTCTTCACGACGCCCCGTTTCGCCATTATGGCCGTCGAGGTCCGCGGCGCCGCCCGCGTATCGGCCGAGCGCATCCTGGACGTGGCAGGGGTGGCGCCGGGCACGAACCTGTGGCGGCTCGACTCCGACGCCGTGGTCGGCCGGCTCGAGGCCCTGCCCGAGATCCGCCGCGCCGAGGTGATCCGCGAGTTGCCCGGCCGCGTCACCATCCTCGTCGAGGAGCGCCGTCCGTTCACGCTCGTGCACGGCAACCGGCTGCACTGGATGGACGAGGAGGGCCGCGTGCTGGGCGAGGAGCCTCAGGCGGTGGTGCCGCCCGTCCCGGTCATCACCGGGCTCACCGAGGACGAGGTGGCCACGATGCGGACCGAGCCGTCCCCGAAGGCCCGCGCCGCCATCGCGCTCATCCGGACGCTGCTGCGGAGCGGCAGCCCACTGGCCGCCGAGATCTCCGAGATCGACATGAGCCGGCGGGAGGGGCCCATCCTCTGGACGGTGGACGGCATCGAGGTGCGGCTCGGCACGGAGGACTGGGAGGAGCGCCTGGCCCGTCTCGAAGGAGTCCTGTCGCAGGTTGCCAGCGAGGAGGGCGCGGTGAGCGCCATCGATCTCAGGTTCCGCGACCAGGTGGTGCTCAAGAGAGGAGGCCAGGGATAACGCGCGCCAGGGCGAAGGACCTCATCGTGGGCCTGGACGTAGGAACGACCAAGATCTGTGCGGTGATCGCGGAGCCGGCGGGCGCCGGCGGGGTCGACGTCATCGGCGTCGGGGCCGCCCCGTCGCGGGGGCTCCGCAAGGGCGTCGTCGTCAATATCGACGCCACGGTGGAGGCCATCAAGCAGGCGGTCGCCGAGGCCGAGCAGATGGCGGGGTTCGAGGTCTCCGGCGTATACGCCGGGGTGGCGGGCGGTCACATCCGCGGCGTGAACAGCCGGGGCGTCGTCGCCGTGGCGGGCAAGGAGCGCGAGGTGAGCCCGATCGACGTCGAACGCGCCGTCGAGGCGGCCCGCGCGATCAACCTGCCGCAGGACCGGGAGATCATCCACGTGCTGCCCCAGACGTTCGTCGTCGACGATCAGGATGGTATCCGGGAGCCGGTGGGCATGTCGGGTGTCCGCCTCGAGGTGGAGGTGCACATCGTCACCGGGGCCATCACCTCCATCCAGAACGTCGTCCGGTCCGTCAACCGCGCGGGGCTGGCCGTGCACGACATCGTCCTCGAGCCGCTGGCCTCTGCCGAAGCCGTCCTCTATCCCGACGAGAAGGAGCTGGGCGTCGTTCTCATCGACATCGGCGGCGGCACCACGGACGTCGCCTTCTTTCGCGACGGCGCCATCTGGCATACGGCCATCCTGCCCCTCGGGGGCGATCACGTCACCAACGACATCGCCGTCGGGCTCCTCACGCCCGCTGCCGACGCCGAGGACCTCAAGCGCCGCTACGGCTGCGCGCTAACGGCGCTCGTGTCGACCGAGGAGACGATCGACGTGCCCTCGGTGGGCGGGCGCCGGCCCCGCCGGCTCTCACGCCAGATCCTCTCGGAGATCGTCCAGCCCCGCGTCGAGGAGATCTTCACGCTGGTGGCGCGCGAGTTCGGCAAGGCTGGCTTCCAGGACGCCGCCACCGCCGGCGTGGTGGTCACCGGGGGCACCGCCATCATGGAGGGGGTGCCCGAGCTGGCGGAGGCGGTCTTCGACCTGCCGGTCCGGCGCGGGCTGCCGGAGACGGTGGGTGGTCTCGCCGACGTCGTGAAGAGCCCCATCTACGCCACCGGCGTGGGTCTCGCGCTCTATGGCGCACGCGCCCGCCAGGACAGTGTCGACAGCGGTGGTCCCATCGCGTTCGAGGGGAACGCGCTCAGTCGTCTCGCCCGCCGTCTGGCGGGCTGGTTCGGTGAAATCTTTTAGGGCGGGTCGCGTGCATCGTGAGGTGCGACAGCCCACGCTCTTCGACGGCAGTGCGAGCCGGGGGAGGGATGGGGGCTGGGCCCCACGTCCCCGAGGCGAGCCGATGATCGACCCGAAGTGCGAGCCGCAGGGGGGAGGCGGGCTGGGCGAGGCATCCCCGAGGCGAGCCTATGATCCACGGCAGTGCGAGCCGCAGGGGGGAGGCGGGCTGGGCCCCGCACCCCCGAGGCGAGCCTATGATCCTAGGAGGGAGGGACGGATGGAAAGGGAACGCGGACGGCGCCCGCTGTTCGAGCTGGACGAGGCTCCCCAGGCGGCGAAGATCAAGGTGATCGGGCTGGGCGGCGGGGGCAGCAACGCGGTGAGTCGTATGATCGCCGCCGGGTCCGGCGGCGTCGAGTTCATCGTCGCCAACACGGACAACCAGGCGCTGCGCGCCTCACCCGCGCCGATGAAGCTCCAACTGGGCGCCAAGCTTACCCAGGGGCTGGGTGCGGGCTCGAATCCTCAGATTGGGCGGGATGCCGCGCTCGAGGACCCGGAGCAGATCACGCGGCTGCTGGAAGGCGCCGATATGATATTCATCACCGCCGGCCTCGGCGGTGGCACCGGCACCGGGGCCGCGCCCGTGGTGGCCTCGCTGGCCAAGGACCTGGGCATCCTGACCGTCGCCGTCGTCACCAAGCCTTTCCACTTCGAGGGGCGCAAGCGAATGCAGCAGGCCGAGGCCGGGCTGGACGCGATGCGAGGCGTCGTCGACACGCTCATCACGATCCCGAACCAGCGCCTGCTCTCCGTCGTCGATCGCGGCACCCCGCTGGTCGACGCCTTCCGGGTTGCCGACTCCGTCCTGCAGCAGGCGGTCCAGGGCATCTCCGACCTCATCCTGGTGCCCGGGCTCATCAACCTCGACTTCGCCGACGTCCGCACCATCATGTCGGGCATGGGGATGGCCATGATGGGCACCGGGGTTGGTCACGGCGAGCATCGCGCGATCGACGCCGCCCAGAAGGCGGTCGCCAGTCCGCTGCTCGACGACTCCTCCATCGAGGGCGCCAAGGGCATCCTGATCAACTTCACCGGCGGCGCCGACCTGTCGCTGCACGAGATCGAGGAGGCGGCGCGCATCGTCCAGGAGGCGGCCCACGAGGACGCCAACATCATCTTCGGCGCGGTCATCGACGACGGCCTCAAGGACGAGGTCCGCATGACGGTCATTGCCACCGGCTTCAGCGAGAAGCGGGAAGCGTCGATGCCGGGCGGCAAGGTCGTCGATCTGCCTCGGGGCAGCCGCTCGCCGACCCTGGCCGGGACCGGCGCCTGGCGGCGCCGGGACCTGCGCGCCGACGGCGACGATGGGCTGGACGGCGGCGATCTGGACGTGCCGGCGTTCCTGCGCCGTCAAGCCGACTAGACTCCTGCGCCGGGCCGGGGGGCGCCGGGCACCCTGACTCGACCACGAGCCTGGCGGCCAGATATCGTCTTCGCCGTTCCCAACCCGCGCGCGAGCCGGGTTTCGGTCGGCGAGAACGGGTCTCGTCAGGGTGCCCGGCGCCCCCCGGCCCGGCGCGGCGGCTGAGTCACACATGCGAACCTGACATCATGAATCTCGTCCCGCACGGGGAGCCGCCGGTCTACTTCACCTTCCCGGGGCTGAGCGCGCTCGGTGTGCCTCACGCGACCACGACGCGCCACTGTCCCGGCGTGGCGCCCTGGTCGGAGAGCGCGGCGCCGCTCCGGGCGGAGGCGGCGGCGGCGCTGGCGCCCGCCGGGCTCGACCTCGCCCGCCTGACCTGGGCGCGGCAGGTGCACGGCGCCGACCTCGCGCGGGCCGCGCCCAAGGGCGGCTTCGCGGGGATCGCGGACGTCCTGCTGAGCACCGAGCGTGGCGTTGCTCTGGCCATCTTCACCGCCGACTGCCTGGCCATTGCCCTCTGCGATCCCGACGTCCGCGCGCTGGCGCTCGCCCATGTCGGCTGGCGGGGCACGGTGCGCGGCGCCACCCAGGCGGCGGTGGAGGCGGTGCGGGGCGCCGGCGCCCGGGTCGAGCGGCTGCGGGTGGCCATCGCGCCGTCCATCGGGCCCTGCTGCTACGAGGTCGACGAGCCGGTGATCGCGCAACTCTCGTCGGCGTATCCATCGCTGTGGGAGCGCTGGGTGCGATCTGTGCGCACCGGCCACTGGATGCTCGATCTCTGGACGGCGAACGAGGAGCTCCTGCGGCGCGCCGGCGTGGCCTCCGAGCGGATCGAGAACCCGCGCCTGTGCACCGCCTGCCATCCCCGGGTGCTCTTCTCGTACCGGAGGGGCAACCGCGGTCGGCTGGCCACCCTCGCGGCGCTGCCCTGACGGGGATGCTAGAATCGCGGCCATGGACGACATCCGCACGAACCTCGAGCGCGTGCGCGAGCGGATCGCGCGGGCGGCCGAGCGCGCGGGGAGCCGGGCGGAGGATGTGCTGCTGGTCGGCGTCTCCAAGACGGTCGACGTCGAGCGCATCCGGCGCGCCGTGGCGGCCGGGCTGCCCGCGCTCGGCGAGAACCGCGTCCAGGAGGCGCGAGAGAAGATCGCGGTCCTCGCCCGTCCCGTGCCCTGGCACCTGGTGGGTCACCTGCAGACCAACAAGGTGCGGGACGCGCTCGAGCTGTTCGATCTCATCCATTCGCTCGACCGCCTGGACCTGGCCCGCGAGTGCGACCGCCGCGCGCGGACGCGCGGCCGCCCGGTGGAGGCGCTGGTGCAGGTGAACGTGGCGGGCGAGGCCTCCAAGGGCGGCTTCGATCCCGACGCGGTGGGGGAGGCGCTGGAGGCGAGCGCGGCCCTCGAGTACGTGAGGGTCCGCGGGCTCATGACCATCCCGCCCGCCGTCGAGCGGGCCGAACAGGCGCGTCCCTGGTTCCGCGCGCTGGCCCAGCTGGGCAAGCGCCACGGCCTGGCCGAGCTGTCGATGGGAATGAGCGCGGACTTCGAGGTGGCGATCGAGGAGGGGGCGACGATGGTGCGGGTGGGCACGGCGATCTTCGGCCCCCGCCCCGCCCCGCAGGCACGCCAGTCGCCATGAGCCATCGTGTGTCCGTCCGAGTCGGGTTTCGAGCGCCGGCTTTGCCGGCGCAATCGGTCCTGGGGGAGGCCTCGGAGGGGGCCGTCGCGCCCTGGGGGCGCGCCTGTGACGTCGCCCCTTCCGACATATGAGCCTCAAGGGCAAGAAGATCGGCTTCATCGGCGCCGGCAACATGGGCGAGGCCCTCATCAAGGGGCTGGTCACCGCCAACGTGGTGCCGGCGGAGGCGATCTGGGCGAGCGACGTCCGCCTCGAGCGGCTCAAGGAGCTGGACCGCCAGTACGGCATCCAGCTGGCGTCGAACAACGGTGAGCTGGTCCGGCAGGCGGACGTGGTCATCATGGCAGTCAAGCCCCAGATCATGACGCCGGTGCTGCGCGAGATCGCGCCAGTCCTGATCAAGAAGAAGCTGATGATCTCGATCGCCGCCGGTGTGTCGACGGCGAAGATCCGGGCGGTCTTCGGCAAGGACGTGCGGCTCATCCGGGTCATGCCCAACACGCCGGCGCTGGTGCTGGAGGGCGTGACCGCGATCGCCAAGGCCGAGGGGCTCGAGCCCGACGACCTCGACACGGCCGGCGAGATCTTCAGCGCCGTCGGCCGCGTGGTTGTGCTGGAAGAGGAGCTGCTGGACGCGGTGACGGGGCTCTCGGGCTCCGGTCCGGCCTACGTCGCCCTCGTGATCGAGTCGCTCGCCGACGGCGGGGTCCGGATGGGGCTGGACCGGATCACGGCGATGACGCTGGCGACCCAGACCGTCCTCGGCGCCGCCAAGCTGCTCCTGGACACCGGGATGCACCCCGGGGCGCTGAAAGACATGGTCAGCTCGCCCGGCGGCACTTCGATCGCCGGCATCGCGGCCCTGGAGGAAGGCGGCATCCGGACGACGTTCATCAAGGCCGTCGAGCGGGCCACCCTCCGCTCGAAGGAGCTGGGGCAGGGGACGGCCTGATGTTCTTCTTCGCGTACTTCGTGAGCGCGCTGGCCAACCTCCTCAACGTCGTGCTGGTGGCCTACATGTGGATCATCATCGCGCGGGCGATCATCTCGTGGGTGAGCCCGGACCCCTACAACCCGATCGTGCGCTTCCTGCATCGCGCGACGGAGCCGGTGCTGCGTCCGGTGCGGGACCGCCTGCCGACCCTGGCGATGGGGCTCGACCTCTCGCCCATGGTCGTCGTGCTCGCGCTCTACTTCCTCAGAGAGTTCCTCGTGCCGGTTCTGTATCGAATCGCCACGGAGATCGGCTGAGAGATCGGGAGGTCGCGATGCGTCTGAGTCCCCTCGATATCCGGCAGCAGCAGTTCACCGTACGGATGTTCCGTGGCCTCGACGCGAACGAAGTCGAGGCCTTTCTGGACGACATCGCCGAGGACTACGAGGTGGTGCTGAAGGAGAACGCGCTGCTGAAGGAGCAGCTGGCGGCGCTGGAGGAGCGGACCCGCGGGCTCGCCGACCGGGAGAAGGCGCTCCAGGACACGCTGCTGACGACGCAGAGGTTGGCCGAGGAGATGAAGGAGGCGGCCCGCCGCGAGGGGCAGCTCATCGTGCGCGAGGCGGAGCTGCGCGGCGAGAAGCTGGTGGAGGAAGTGCGCGCCGAGGAGGTCCAGCTCCGGAGCGAGATCAAGGGGCTCAAGCGGACCCAGCGCCAGCTCGTGGAAGATCTGCGGGCCACCCTCGATCGCTACCAGCGCCTTCTGGCGGCGGACCGGCCGGAAGACTCCGGCGATGCCTCCCGGCCCCAGTGACGGAGCCCTGGTGCGGGTGCGCGTCCAGCCGCGCGCCTCGCGCAACGAGATCGTCGGCTGGCGGGAGGACGTGCTGAGCGTGCGCGTCACCGCGCCGCCCGTGAACGGGCGGGCCAACGCGGCGGTCGGCGCCCTGCTGGCGGCGGCGCTCGGCCTTCGGCCCTCGGCGGTGACGGTCGTCCGCGGAGAGAAGGGACGGGACAAGCTCGTGAGCGTGGCGGGCCTGAGCCCCGACCAGCTTCGGGCGCGCCTGGAGACGACAGAGGGAGGACGATGATGAAGAGGCCTCTGATCGCCGCGTCGCTGATGGCCGGGACTCTGACGACGTTCGCCGTCACGCCGGCCATCGCCGAGCACACGAGCGCTGAGTCCAAGCGGTCCATCGACCTGAACGTCGATCTGCGGGTCGACCGGGAGGGCTTCCGTCTCGGAGGCCAACTGTTCGGGCTGGAGGGCGTGTACGGCGCCTGGCTGAACGGTCAGTTCGGCCAGCGTGGCCTCACGCTGGACGGACGATTTCAAGATCGCGACCGCGCCTTCAACTTCAAGCTCAACGCCGAGATCGCCGAGTGGCTGCTGCGGTTCTTCCCGGGTGACACGTTCTAGCGCCGTCCCGATGATCAGGCCCATCCGCTGGGCCGGCGACCGGCTGATTCTCCTCGACCAGACTCGTCTCCCGCGCGAGGAGATCGAGCGCGCGTTGCCGCGGTGGCAGGACGTGATGGAGGCGATCCGCACGCTGGTCGTGCGGGGCGCGCCGGCCATCGGCGTGACGGCCGCCTTCGGCGTCGCGCTGGCGGCACGCCAGAGTCCGGCCACCACCTTCGACGAGCTCCTGGCTGACCTCGAAGTCGCCATCAAGGGGCTGGCGGCGACGCGCCCCACCGCGGTCAACCTGTTCTGGGCCCTCGAGCGGATGCGTCGGGTGGCGCTGGCCGCGCGCGACCTGCCGTTGGCTGAGCTGCGCGTGCGCCTCGTCGCCGAAGCCCAGGCGATCCTGGACGAAGACGTTGCCGCCAACCGCGCGCTGGGCGACCACGGCGCCGCCCTGGTGCCGCCCGGCGCGCGGATTCTGACGCATTGCAACGCCGGCGCCCTGGCGACGGCGGGGTACGGCACGGCGCTCGGCGTCGTGCGCTCGGCGCACGCCCAGAGCAAGGTGGCGCTCGTCTGGGTGGATGAGACGCGCCCCGTCATGCAGGGCTCGCGCCTGACCGCCTGGGAGTGCGTCCGCGAGGGGATCCCGCACCGTCTCGTCGCCGACGCCGTGGCCGGGTCGCTGATGGCGCGAGGCGAGGTGGACCTGGTCGTCACCGGCGCCGACCGCATCGCCGCCAACGGGGACACCGCGAACAAGATCGGTACCTACGCGCTGGCCGTGCTGGCCCGGCACCACGGTGTGCCCTTCTACGTCGCGGCGCCGTTCTCGACGATCGACCCCTCGCTGCCTTCGGGCCAGGAGATTCCCATCGAGGAGCGGGATCCTGCCGAGGTGCGCCGCGTCGGCGCGCAGCCGACGGCGCCGGAGGCCTCGCCCGTCTACAATCCGGCCTTCGACGTCACGCCGGCCGGGCTCATCACCGCGATCATCACCGAGCGTGGGGTCTTCCGGCCGCCCTATCGCTTCTCCGCGTGAGCGTCGCCGTCATGGCGGCGAACTCCGACCTCTCGGCCGCGCGGCAGTTCCACGACCAGACGACCCACACGCCCTCCTCGGTGCGCACGAGCGGCCACGCGCTCGACTGGGACATCAAGCCGTTCCCGTTCAAGGTCTACACGAAACTGTCGCCGATTCCGCTGCCGCGGACGTTCGAGCTCCCCACCGCGGATACGCTGGGGGCGCTGGCGCCCGCCACCTTTCCCCCGGCCCCGCGCCTGACGCTGGAGCACCTCTCCGCGGTCCTCTATCTTTCGGCCGGCGTCACCAGGAAGAAGACCTACCCGGGCGGCGGCGAGGTGCTCTTCCGCGCCGCGCCCTCGACCGGCGCCCTCTATCAGACCGAGGTCTACGTCGCGGTCGGGGCCGTGGACGGGCTCGAGCCCGGGCTCTACCACTTCTGCCCGGGCGACTTCGCCCTCCGCCGCCTGCGTGACGGCGACGTGCGGGCGGCGCTGGCGGAGGCCGCCGCCGACCCCTCACTGGCCCGACGCGCCGCCACCGTCATGCTCACCGCGATCTACTGGCGCAACACGTGGAAGTACCAGGCCCGCGGCTTCCGCCACCTCTACTGGGACTCGGGCACGATGCTCGCGAACCTCAGCGCCGTCGCCAACGCGCGGGGGTGGGCGCCCCGCCTTCTCACGGGCTTCGTGGACGCCGACGTCAACCGGCTGCTCGGCCTCGACCCCGCCCGCGAAGCCGCGCTCGAGCTGGTCGCGGTCGGCCCCGAGGGCGCGCCGGCGCCGCCGGCCGATGCGCTCCCGGCGATCAGTGACGAGACGCTGCCGCTCTCCTCGCGCGAGGTGGATTACCCGTCGCTCCGGCAGATGCAGCAGGCGTCGATGCTGCCGAGCGCCGACGCCGTGCGCGCCTGGCGCGAGAGCGCGCCGCCCGCGCCCCGGAACCCGCGGCGGTCCCTCACGCCACTGCCTCCGGCGCGCGCGGAGGCCGGCCGCCCGCTCGGCGAGACGATCCAGCATCGCGGCTCCGCGCGCCGCTTCAGCGAGGCCTCGCTCACGGCCGCGGAGCTAGCGACCACGCTCTGGTGGGCGACCCGGTGGGTCGATGCCGACGTGCCCCCCGGTCTCGTCGATCCCTACCTCGTCGTCAACGCCGTCGACGACGTGGCGCCCGGCGCCTATCGCTACTGGCCGGAGGCCCACGCGCTCGAGGTCGTCTCCACCGGCAACTACCGTGCGGACTCCGCCCACCTCTGCCTGGAACAGGCGCTGGGCGGCGACGCCGCCGCGGTGATCTACTTCCTGGCGCCGCTCGACGCGCTCCTCGCATCGTTCGGCACCCGCGGCTATCGCCTCGCCAATCTCCAGGCCGGGCTGATCGGCGGGCGCGCCTACCTGGCCGCCTACGGCCAGCGCTTCGGCGCCTCGGGGCTCACCTTCTACGACCGCAAGGTGGTCGAGTTCTTCTCCCCCCACGCGGCCGGCCTCGACGCCATCTTCGTCACCGCCCTGGGCCGCGCGGTCCGGCCGCCGTGGTAAAGTCAATGACGTGATCTCTCGAAGGAGGCCCGTCGGATGAAGAAGTACCAGTTGATGGCCCCGGGGCCCACGCCGGTGCCCAGCCAGGTGCTCCTGGCGATGGCGCAGCCGATGATCCACCACCGCACCCCGGAGTACCAGGCGCTGTTCACCGAGGTGCGGGCCGGCCTCAAGGCCCTCGTCCAGACCGCCCAGGACGTGATCCCGCTGGCGTGCTCGGGCACCGGCGCCATGGAGGCCGCGGTCGTCAACACGCTCTCCGCCGGCGAGACCGTGGCCGTCGTCAACGCCGGCAAGTTCGGCGAGCGCTGGATGGAAATCGCGAAGACCTACGGCATGAACATCGTCGAGCTCCGCGCGCCCTTCGGCGACACCGTCCCCGCCGCCCGCCTCGCCGAGACGCTCCGCACGCGGTCCGAGATCACCGCCGTGCTGGCCCAGCACAGCGAGTCCTCGACGGGCGTGCTGCACGACGTGCGCGGCTACGCCGAGGCCACCCGCGGCACCGGCGCCATCCTCATCGTGGACGCCGTCTCGAGCCTCGGCATCGCCAATCTAGAGATGGATACCTGGGGGGTGGACGCGGTCGTGGCCGGCTCCCAGAAGGGCCTCATGCTGCCGCCCGGGCTCGCCTTCTGCGCGCTGAGCCAGAAGGCCTGGGCGCGAGTGGCCACCTCGCGGCTGCCGAAGTATTACTTCAACCTCACCGAGGAGCAGACGTGGCTCGTCAAGAACGAGCCCCGCTACACGCCGCCCGTCAGCATCGTCGTCGGGCTGCGCGAGGCGCTGCGCATGCTCCAGGCCGAGGGGCTCGCCAACGTCTTCAAGCGCCACGACCGCCTGGCCCGGGCCACCCGGGCCGGGGTCGAGGCGCTCGGCCTGCAGCTCTTCCCCCGGGCGACGCCCACCCCGGCGCTGACGGCGGTGACCTCGCCGCGGGGAATCGACAGCGAGAAGATCGTGGCGGCGTACGCCCAGGCCCACAACATCACCATCGCCGGCGGGCAGGGGGAGATGAAGGGCAAGCTCTTCCGCCTCGGCCACATGGGCTATGCGGCGGAGTTCGACGTCATCATCGCGCTGTCGGCCCTCGAGCAGGTGCTCGCCGATCTCGGCGTGCCGGTGGACTTCGGCGCCAGTATGCGCGCGGCCCAGAAGATCTTCGCAGAAAAGGCATAGGCGTTATCGGGCGCGGCGGGGCGGCGTCCCCCCGTCGACCACGCTATCCACTGCGGCCGGGGCCTGCCCCGCGCCACGCGGTTCCGGCGACCCCAAAAGCTACGGGTCTCCGGGGGCACGCCACCCCGCCGCGCTGGTCGGCGCCGATTCCTGCTCTGTCTTGCGCGCTCCCGGCGCGCCCCCGGTGGCGCCCGGGAGCTTCTACTTCACGAAGAGCTGGGCGAACTGGTTGTCGACGACTTCGCCCTTTCCGGTGAGCGTGAAGTTCGAGGTAATCAGGCCCGTCGCCCCCGCGAACTGACCGTCGCCGGCCGTCACTTCCCAGATCACGGCGCCGCGCTGGAGATCGTCCATTCCGCTGGGGCCGATGATCCCCTGACCGACGGTCTTGAACGCGACCTGGCCGGCGGTTCCGTAGGCGATGCTGCCCGACTCGATGAACGTCCCCTGGCCGGTGATCTGGACCTCGGACTCGAAGACCGCGGTCGTCCGATCCATCGGCTCCACCGTCGCTTGCACGCCCGTGGCCCCCAGCACCGCCTTCAGGGCCTGGCTGCTCGCGATGGTCTTGGCCCGCAGTCTGTTGTCGCTGCCCGGAACCGGGGCCCCGTTGCCCTTGAACTGGAGAGCGAACGTGAGCTGTTTCATGGCTGCTCCTCCTCTCATTCGGCTCCACCGCGGTTGATCTCCCTCCCGTGGGAGGCTTCAGGATAACCGGGAATGGGGCTAGAATGACGAGGTTGCCATGAGCCTTCGACTGTTCGTCATACGTCACGGTGCCACCGACTGGTCGCGCGAGCGCCGGTTCGCGGGCTGGCGCGACGTCCGGCTGAGCGACGAGGGGCGCCGCCAGTGCGCGGCCGTGGCCCAGGCCCTGGCCGGGACGAACGCCGCCGCCGTTTACGCGAGCCCGCTGGAGCGGACCCGCGTATCGGCCGAAGTCATCGCCAAGCCCCACCGCCTCACGGTGCAGCTCGCCGACGCCTTCCGCGAGATGGGATTCGGGGCCTGGGAGGGGCTCACGCGCGCGGAGGTCGCCGCGCGCTTTCCGAGCGAGTGGGACACCTGGTGCGCCCCCCCCGCCTCGTTCACGCCCCCCGGCGGCGAGCCGCTGGGGGCCGTGGCCGAGCGCGTCGCCCGCGGCCTCGAGGACCTCACGGCCGACCACGACGGCGAGACGGTGATTCTCGTGACCCACGCCGTGGTGGCGCGGTTGATCGTCCTCGCCGCGCTCGGCCTGGGGCCGGAGCGCCTCTGGATCGTCGACGCCGCCCCCGGGGGCATCTCGGAGCTCGAGTACCGCCCGGACTGGGTGACGGTGCACCGGATGAACACCGTGGCCCATCTCAGCGGCATGGAGGCGCTGGCGTGAGGCCGGCGCCCACGCAGCTGCCCAAGGGCGCGCGCATCTACCTGCCGGACGAGGCGGGGCGGAAGCGCCACGTCGAGGCGCGGCTGTTCGACATCTTCGGCCGCTGGGGCTATCGCGAGATCGTCACGCCGACCTTCGAATTCTTCGACGCGATCGCCGTCGGCACCGACCAGGCGCTGCAGGAGAACATGTTCAAGTTCGTGGACCGCGAAACGGGCCGAATGCTGGCGCTGCGCGCCGACATCACCCCCCAGATCGCGCGCGTGGTGGCCACCCGGCTGCGGGAGGAGCCCAAGCCCATCCGCCTCTGCTACGTGACGAACGTCTTCCGCTACGACGAGCCGCAGCTCTCGCACTACCGCGAGTTCTACCAGGCCGGCGTCGAGCTGATCGGGCTCGACCAGCCCGAGGCCGAGGTGGAGGTCATCGCGATGACGGTCGAGGGGCTGCGGGCGCTGGGGCTCCGCCGGTTTCAGATCGACGTCGGCCACCCCGATTTCTTCCGCGGGCTCATGGAGGAGATCAAGACGGACGGCGCCCGCGAGCGCGAGGTGCGGACGGCGCTGGCCCGCAAGGACCTCTCGACGCTCGAGCGCCTGGTGGGCGAGCTGGCCCCGCCCGCGCACGTCGGCGACGCGCTGCTGGCGCTGCCGGCGCTCTTCGGCCGCGAGGAGGTGCTGGAGCGGGCGGCGGCCTTCGCCCGCAACGCGCGCTCGGAGCGGGCCCTGGCCCACCTCGCCGAGGTCCATCGGCTGCTGGCGATCTACGGGCTGGCCGAGGCCGTGCTGCTCGATCTGGGCGAGGCCCGGGGCTTCGACTACTACTCCGGCACCTACTTCGAGGCCTACGTGGCCGACTTCGGCGCCGCGGTGGCCGCCGGTGGCCGCTACGACCAGATGCTCGGCCGCTTCGGCTACGACTGCCCGGCCGTGGGCTTCGCCTTCGACGTGGCCCGGGCGCTCAGTGTCATGGAAGCGCAGGGGGTGGCCATCGAGCTGCCGGGCCCGGACTTCTTCATCATCGACTTCACGCGCGAGAAGACGGCGGCGCTGTCGCTGGCGCGGCGCCTGCGCGATCTGGGAGTCTCGGTCGCGCGCGACATCGTCAGCCGCGGTCTGGAGGAGTCGCTGGCGTGCGCGCGGGCCCAGCGCGTGGCCCGAGCCCTCGTCGTCGGCAGCCCGCGCACGCGCGCGGGCGAGATGCTGGTGATGGATCTCGCCGACGGCACCGAGCGCATGCTGGAGATCCGGGCGGCGCTGGAGGCGCCCGAGCAACTGGTGGGGGCGGGGCGGAAGGCCGGCCATGCCTAACATCGTGGTGGTCGGCACCCAGTGGGGAGACGAGGGCAAGGGCAAGGTCGTCGACGTGCTGGCGCCGCACGTGAACGTGGTCGTCCGCTACCAGGGCGGCAACAACGCCGGCCACACGGTGGTGGTCGGGCGCGAGAAGTACGTGCTCCACTCGATCCCCTCGGGCATCCTCCATCCCGGGTGCCGGTGCGTCATCGGCTGCGGCGTCGTGGTGGACCCGGGCTCGCTCATCGAGGAGATGGAGTCGCTCGTCCAGCGGGGCGTCGTCCTCGACGGCAACCTCTTCATCTCGAAGAACGCGCACCTGATCATGCCCTACCATCCGGCCCTCGACCGCGCGTCGGAGGCCAAGCTGGGGCCGCGGCGGATCGGGACGACGGGCAAGGGCGTGGGGCCCGCCTACGTGGACAGGGCGGCCCGCGTGGGCATCCGCATGGCCGATCTCCTCGACGAGCGGCTGTTCCGCGAGAAGCTCGAGTACAACGTGGCCCAGAAGAACCGCCTGCTGCGGGAGATCTACGACGCCCAGACCTTCAACGTCGACGAGATCCTCCACCCCTACCTGCGCTACGCCGGCTGGCTCGCTCCCTACGTCACCGACACGGCCCTGCTGCTGCACAAGTGGATCGACAGCGGGTACTCGGTGCTCTTCGAGGGCGCCCAGGGCACGATGCTCGACATCGACCACGGCACCTATCCCTTCATCACCTCCTCCTCCACGACCGCCGGGGGCGCGGCGACCGGCACCGGCGTGCCCCCCAAGAAGATCCACGGCGCGCTCGGCGTGGCCAAGGCCTACACCACGCGGGTGGGCGGCGGTCCGTTGCCGACGGAGATGACGGGCCGCGTCGCCGAGGAGATCCGGGCCCGGGGCAAGGAATACGGGGCCACCACCGGCCGGCCGCGCCGGTGCGGCTGGGCCGACGCCGTCGTGCTCCGCTACGCCGTGCGCGTCAACGGGCTCGACACCGTCGCTCTGACCAAGCTCGACGTGCTCGATCAGTCCGAGACGGTGAAGATCTGCGTCGCCTACCGCTACCAGGGGGACTTGCTGACGGACTTCCCCGGGGAAGAGACGGTGCTGAGCGGCGTCGAGCCCGTCTACGAGGAGCTCTCGGGCTGGATGGCGCCGACCAGCCGGGCCAAGAACGAGGCCGATCTGCCGGCCAAGGCCCGGCAGTACCTCGAGCGCCTGCAGGAGCTGATCGGGGCGCCGTTCTGCATGATCTCGACCGGCCCCCAGCGGGACGAGACGATCCTCTGCGAGGACTCGCCGCTGCTGCGCTGGTTCCCCTCGGTGCGCTCGAGCCTGCTCTGAGCTCGAGCCCTCGAAGGACTGGGCTTGCCCGAGAATCGTGCGGGGCAGGAGGCCCCCGAGCATGAGGTGTCCCCGGTGCCGGCAGGAGAACCGCGAGGGACGCCGCTTCTGCACGAAATGCGGCGCTTCGTTAGCCGTCGCCTGTGCCGCGTGCGGCTTTGCAAACGAGTCGGGCGATGAGTTCTGCGGCGGCTGCGGGACACCACT
>MNEF01000093.1:0-4474 GCA_001917535.1 Candidatus Rokubacteria bacterium 13_1_40CM_69_27 | reverse complement strand
GAGCGCAAGCAAATCACCGTGCTGTTCGCCGACCTCAAGGGCTCCATGGAACTCATCGCCAGCCGTGATCCCGAGGAGGCGCGGAAGCTCCTCGATCAGGTGGTGGAGCGCATGATGGAAGCCGTTCACCGGTACGAGGGCACGGTGAGCAATGTGATGGGGGACGGTATCATGGCCCTCTTTGGCGCGCCCCTGGCCCACGAGGACCACGCGGTGCGGGCGTGCTACGCGGCCCTGCAAATGCAAGACTCGGTGAAGCGGTATGCCGAGGAGGTCCAGCGCGCCGAGGGCGTGGCCGTCCAGATCAGGGTCGGTCTCAACTCCGGGGAGGTCGTCGTGGGCTCCATCGGCAACGACCTGCGCATGGATTACACGGCGGTCGGCCAGACGACGCACCTGGCGGCCCGGATGGAACAGATGGCCACGCCTGGCTCGATCCTCATCACGGCGCACACGTTGGCCCTGGCCGAGGGCTTGATCGGCGTGAGGTCGCTGGGACCACGCCCGGTCAAGGGCCTGGAGGGGCCGATCGAGGTCTACGAGATCGTTGGAGCGGGCGGAGTGCGCTCGCGGTTCCACGCCGAGACGGCCCGCGGCCTCAGCCGCTTCGTCGGTCGCCAGACGGAGCTTTCTCAGCTCCGCCGGGCCGTCGACCGGGCACGGGCGGGGCACGGCCAGGTCGTGGCGATCGTGGGCGAGCCCGGGGTGGGGAAATCGCGGCTGGTCCGGGAGTTGAGCGGATCGCACCAGACTCAGGACCGGCTCGTTCTCGAATGCGGATCGGTGTCCCACGGCAAAGCCACGCCGTATCTGCCGGTGATCGACCTGCTGCGGGCGTACTTCCAGGTCGATTCTCGCGACGACGCGCGGACAGTCGGCCAGAAGGTCATCGGCAGGCTCCTGCTCCTCGATCGATCACTGGAGTCGATGCTGCCGGCATTCCTGGCGCTCCTGGACGTCGCCGTCGAGGACGGACAGTGGCAGGCGCTCGATCCGCCCCAGCGGCGTCAGCGGACGCTCGAGGCCTGCAAGCGGCTCGTGCTGAAGGAGAGCCAGGTCCGGCCACTCCTGCTCCTCTTTGAGGACCTGCAGTGGATCGACTCCGAAACCCAGGCGCTCCTGGACACTCTGGTCGAGAGCCTCCCGACCGCCCGCATCCTCTTGCTTCTTACCTACCGTCCCGAGTACCAGCACGGCTGGGCGAGCAAGAGCTATTACACCCAACTCCGAATCGACCCCCTACCGCCCGAAACCGCCCAGGAACTCTTGGACGTTCGCCTGGGCGACGACGCCGCGCTTCAGCCCCTCAAGCAGGTCTTGGTCCAGCGGACCGAGGGCAACCCTTTCTTCCTGGAAGAGACCGTCAGAACGCTGATCGAGACCGGCGTGTTGATCGGCGGGCAGGGAGCGCATCGGCTGGGCAGGGACGTCTCGATCATCCAGGTTCCCTCGACGGTCAAGGTCGTCATAGCCGCTCGCATCGACCGGCTGCCACCCGAGGAGAAACGCCTGCTCCAGTGCGCCGCCGTCATCGGCAAGAACGTGCGGTTCACGCTCCTGGACGCGATTGCCGGGGTCCCGGCGGAAGACCTTCGGCGCGCTCTCGCGCACCTGCAGGCGGGGGAGTTCCTTTACGAGACGAACCTGTTCCCCGACCTCGAATACACCTTCCGGCACACGCTCACGCACGAGGTGGCCTACGAGAGCCTGCTGCACGAGCAACGGCGTGTCCATCACCGACGGATCCTGGAGGCGATCGAACGACTCTATGCCGATCGCCTGATCGAGGAGGCCGAATGGCTGGCCCACCATGCGGTTCGGGGAGGAATGTGGGACAAAGCCTTCGGGTATCTCGCCCAGGCCGGCCAGAAGGCGGCCACTCGTTCTGCCCACGTCGAAGCGGTCGCCTGCTTCGAGCAGGCGTTGGAGGCCCTCCAGCGCCTTCCCTCGAGCCGTGAGATGCTCGAGCGGGCCGTCGACCTGCGGTTCGATCTCCGGCACTCGTGCGTGCCGCTTCGGGACTACCGGCGGGTTCTGGACCATCTGCGCGAAGCGGAAATGGCGGCGGAGAGCATCGGCGACCAGGCGCGCCTGGGGTGGGTGTTCGTCTACCGCACGCATGGTCTCTTCCTGGCCGGGGACTGTCGCAGTGCCGTCGAGGCTGGCCAGCGCGCGCTGGCGATCGCCGGGGCCCTCCACGACCCCTGCCTCGAGGAGTCGGCGAACGTCTACCTCGGCCAGGTGTACCACTGGCTGGGGAACTACCGCCGCGCCGCCGAGCTGCTCGGTCGAAACGTGGCGTCGCTCGAGGGCGAGCTGAGACGCTGCGATCTCACCGTCAGGCAGGACGTCAACTCGCGCACGTTCCTGGCCTGGTGCCTGGCCGAGCTGGGCGAGTTCACTCGAGCGCTCGCGCACGCGGACGAGGCGATCAGGCTCGCGGAGGCAAGCGGCAGCGCGTACGCCCTCGTCCACGCGTGCTCGGGAGCCGGCTTCGTCCACCTCCGTAGCGGGAGATTTGATCGGGCCATCGCTGCGGCTGAACGCGCCGTGGAGCTGTGTCGGGGCCGGGACTTCTCGGCGCTGTGGGCGATCCCCGCGTCGATCCTGGGGCCCGCCTACATGTCCACGGGGCGTCCCGGTGAGGCGATCCCCCTCCTGGAGCGGGCGATCGAGATCGCCTCGGTCCTGGGCGCCCCGATGTTGGGCTTTCTGGGCGAGGCGTATCTTCTGTCCGGGCGGACGGACGACGCGCAGGGGGTCGCGACCCGGGCGCTCGGACTTTCTGTCGAGCGGGAGGAGCGGGGGTGGGAAGCCTGGACGCTGCGGTTGCTCGGTGAAGTGGCGGCCCGTCGTGAAGGGCCACAGGTCGAGGCGGCCGCAGATGCCTACCGCCAAGCGATGCGCGTGGCGGAGGAGCTCGGCATGCGGCCACTGATCGGCCGCTGCCACCTCGGCCTCGGCGAGCTGTACCGGTGCGCGGGCAAGCGACAGCCCGCGCTCGAGCATCTCACCGCGGCGGCGACGATGTTCCGCGAGCTCGACATGCGTTCGTGGCTGGAGAAGGCCGAGACCGCGATGGCCCAGGCCTGCTGACGCGTGTTCAAGGTTCGGTCTGATATCATTTGACGGCTGGTCGTTGCCGGGAGCCGTTAGCTCAGTCGGTAGAGCACCTGACTTTTAATCAGGGGGTCCAGGGTTCGAATCCCTGACGGCTCACCACATTTTTCAAGCAGTTAGAGTTGAGGCGCACGGACACCTGATATCTGATCAAGTTGACTTCCACACGCGTCTCCAACGAAGCCCGCGACGTGTCGCAATGGAGCAAGTTCGGGGCAACCAGTAAGGATGCGGGCATCGCTTTCTCCCTGTTCGACCTCTACGAGTCCGCCGCCTAGAACGGCAATGGGACAGTGGAGGAAGTACGCCAACGTGGTTCCACGTTGGTTCCAAACCACCCTGATCCACTCGAGCCTATCCGGAGGAACCACCGGGGAGCTGTCTCGCTTTCTCGCGCGGGGACATCTCGGTGGTAGTAGCGCGTTGGTTCACAGGCGCAGTTTGGCCGCAGCTTGGCCCTCGAATTACGCTTGACGTAACGAATAATGTTGACGACTATAGGAAATGATCGTCAGCTACCGGAACAAACGGACGAGGGAGTTCGCCGCTGGCAAGCGCGTCAAGGCGTTCTCTGGAATCGAACGGTCCGCGCAAGTGAAGCTCGACCGCCTCGACGCGGCCGTGTCGCTGAAGGACCTTGCCGCCTTGCCCGGCAACCGTCTCGAGGCTCTGTTCGGGGACCGGAAGGGTCAGTACAGCATTCGCATCAACGACCAATGGCGGATCTGTTTCGAGTGGCCGGAAGGTTCGGCCGGTCCGGTCAACGTTGAGATCGTGGACTACCACTAGGGAGAGGCACATGGCACGGCTTGCAATTCACCCCGGCAAACAGCTTGCCGAAGAACTGAAGGCGCTCGACATGAGCGCCGCGGAGCTCGCGCGCCGCCTGAAGGTGCCGACGAACCGCGTCACCGGGATCTTGAATGGCCAGCGCGCCATTACCGGCGATACTGCACTACGCCTCGGCCATTTCTTCGGCACCAGCCCAGAATTCTGGCTGAATCTACAGTCCCTTTACGAGCTGCGCCTGGCCGAGCAGAGGGCGGGAAAGACGATCAAGGCGTTGCCCAGGCTCAAGCGCCGGAAGGGCAAGGAGGAGCGCCAGGCGGCCCACGTATGACCGATCTGTAAGGGGGAGCAAGATGAATACGTCTCCGATCCTGAAGCTATTCCTCTCGAGGATTGATGACTTGATAGCTCGCGTGTCGAAGAAGACCCATTGAAACCACAAGGTGTCCACATCAAAGCAGGAGTTTGCGACTCAATCTAGTCTGCACCCAGACTTCACGCAGGAATTACCCAGAAAGTTACTCCCGGCTGGACCCACTCATTGCGATAGCGCTCAATTGCTACC
>MNEF01000024.1 GCA_001917535.1 Candidatus Rokubacteria bacterium 13_1_40CM_69_27 | reverse complement strand
GATGCCGGCGATGGACGACACCGACCGAATCCGAGGAGTCGTCGGCGGAGCGCTTTCACTGAAGACGCTCGGGCGGTTCGTATCGATGATCGGACTGGAGCAGGGCAGCGTCGTCTACGTGGTCGATAGCCAGGGGCTCCTGATCGCGCACTCCGGAGGAGTGGACGTCGCTCCCGGCACAGACATGAGGATGCAGCCGCCAGTCCAGGCCGCGTTGGCCGGAAAGCGGGGCACGCTAGAGTTCCGGGAGCCGGGAGGCGGCAAGAGTTTCCTGGCGGCCCATGTCCCGATCACCCGGCTGCGATGGGGCGTCGTCGCCGCGCAGCCCGTGTCGGTCGCCTATGCCGCGGCCGGTCAGCTCGGTCGGCGGTTGCTCTGGCTTACCCTGGGCTTCACGGCGGTCGCGGTCGCTCTCGGCTGGGGCCTGGCCCGCACGCTCACCGGCCCCCTAATCCGATTCGCCGGGGCGACCAAAAGGTTGGGAGCCGGGGATTTCTCGGTTCGGGTGACTCCGGAGAGCCAGGACGAGGTCGCGGCCCTGGCCCTATCGTTCAACGCCATGGCCGAGCAGCTCCAGCGCCGGGTGGCCGAAGCCGAGGTGTCCGCGCACGCGCTCCGCGAAAGTGAAGAACGCGTCCGCCTCATCATCGAGACCTCGCTCGAGGGCGTCATCACGATGGACGTTCGGGGAGTCATCACGGGCTGGAACACCCAGGCCGAGAAGATGTTCGGGTGGTCCCGAGAGGAAGCGCTGGGGCGGAGCCTGGCGGCCACGATCATTCCCGAGCGGGATCGCGGGGCTCACGCGGGCGGCTTGAAGCGCTTTCTGACCACCGGAGAGGGCCCGGTCCTGAACAAGCGGATCGAGGTCATGGCGCTCCGCCGCGACGGGGGCGAGTTTCCTGTCGAGCTGGCGATCTGCGTCATCCGATCGGGGGACACGGTGACCTTCAGCGGCTTCGTCCGTGATCTGACCGAGCGCAAACGGGCCGAACGCGAGATCGAACAGAAGACCAGGGAAGTAGTCGCGCTCAACGAACGGCTCGAGCGTCGGGTGGCGGAACGCACCCAGCAGCTGGAGGCGGCCAACAAAGAACTGGAGGCCTTCACCTATACCGTGTCTCACGACCTGAAGGCACCCTTGCGCGGCATGGAGGGCTTTGCCCGAGCGCTCCAGGAGGACTACACTGATCGGCTCGACGAAACGGGCAGCCGCTACCTCGGGTTGATCCAGGGCGGCGCCCGCCGCCTGGGGCAGCTGATCGACGATCTCCTGCGCTACTCACGTCTCGAGCGGCGCGAGATGAGACAGGAACACACGCCGCTCCGGCCCCTCGTGGAAAGCCTGTGCGACGAGGTGGCCGAGGAGATCCGGGCGCGGGGCCTCACCGTCCGCCTCGACCTGGCGGTGGAGGCCATCGACGCCGAGCGGGAAGGGCTTCGAGAAGCGCTGGCGAACCTCATCGGAAACGCCGTCAAATTCAGCCGCGGGGACGGGGGCACGATCACCATCGGTTCGCAGCAAAATGGCGGTGACGTCGTCCTCCGGGTGGAGGACACCGGGATCGGCTTCGACATGAAGTATCACGACCGGATCTTCGGCATCTTCGAGCGCTTGCACCGGCAGGAAGACTTTCCCGGAACCGGGGTCGGGCTGGCGATCGTCCGGAAGGTCGCCGAGCGACACGGCGGCCGGGCCTGGGCGGTCTCCGAGCCCGGGGAGGGAAGCACGTTTTATTTGACGCTCCCCGGGAGCGCAGGAGAGGGCGGATGAACGAACCTCTACCGATCCTGCTCGTGGAGGACAACCCCGCCGACGTCGAGCTGACGCTCCGGGCGTTCAAGCGCCGGAAGCTCGCCAACGCCATCACCGTGGCTCGCGACGGAGAAGAAGCGCTCGACTACATGCACCGGCGCGGCCAGTTCCTCCAGGGGGCCCCACTCCCCGGGCTGATTCTCCTCGACCTCCGCCTCCCGAGGGTCGACGGCCTCGACGTGCTGCGTGAGATCAAGAGCCACCCGGTGTACCGCAACATTCCCGTGGTGGTGCTCACGACGTCCGCGGAGGATCGGGACATCAAGACGAGCTACGAGCTCGGCGCGGCCAGCTACATCGTCAAGCCGGTGGAGTTCGAGAAGTTCCTGGAAGTCGTCGAACGCATCGACCTCTATTGGATCCTGACCAACGTCCCCTATCCCGCGCCCGAGCGTCGGGGATAAATCGTGGAGGCGATCCGCGTCCTCTACGTGGAAGACGACCCCAGCGACCGGGAGCTGACGCGGCGTTACCTGGAGCGCCACGCCCCTCACCTCAAGCTGACCGAGGTGGACACCGTGGCCGGCGCGCTCGACCGGCTGACCGTCGGCGATGTGGACGTGGTGCTCTCGGATTTTCGCCTCACCGACGGCACGGGGCTGGACGTCCTGGAGACGATTAAGGAGCGCGAATTCAACGTGCCGGTCGTCCTGGTCACCGGCTCGGGGGACGCCGACTCCGCGGTCCGTCTGCTCAAGGCCGGCGCCGCCGACTATGTGGTGAAGCGTCCGGGGTATCTGGAGACGCTGCCGCCGATCCTGGAGGGCGCCTTCCGGTGGTTTCAGTCGGCCAGCGAGGTGAGGCAGAGAACCATCCGCGTGCTGTACGCCGAGCACGATCCGGGCGACGTGGAGCTCACGCGACGCGCCTTCCACGAGTACGGGGAGCATCTCTATCTCGACGTGGTGCAGGACGGGCGCGGGGTCTTGCAACGTCTCCGGTCCTTCCCCTACGACCTCTTGCTCCTCGATTACCGGATGCCGGACATCACCGGCATCGAGGTGCTCAAGACCCTCCGGACCGAACGGATCCGGATTCCCGTGGTGATGGTGACGGGGCAGGGGGACGAGGCGACGGCGGTCGAGGCCTTCAAGCTCGGCGCGGCCGACTACATCATCAAGGGGGAGGGCTATTTCACGAAGCTTCCCTCGACCCTGGAGAACGTGCTGGCCCATCGGCGTCTCGCCGACGAGAAGGACGCGCTCCTGGTCCTCAACGGTCTGGCCCGGTCCATCGCGAGCCTTCAAGAGCTCGGCGAGGTGGTCCAGCTCGTGGCCCGGGCCGCCACCGAGCTTCTCAAGGCCGAGATCGCCCTCCTCTGGCTCGCGGATGGACTCGCGCTGCACCCGGTCGGGTGGGCCGGTGTCCCGGAATCGGCGGCGTGCGGGTTGCGTCTTCGTGTCGAGCATCGGTTCCTGGATCGGGCAGTGGCGCGGCGGCACGTGGATTTCTCCGCCTTGGTGGGAACGGCCGGGAGGCCATCCGGGTCGTGGCTGGAGCGGGTCCGCGGGAACTTGGCGATCTCGCTGGTGACCGGTGGTCGGTTGGTGGGCGTGCTCGCGGTCGCGACCGAGCGGCCACGCGACTTCGGGGGGATGGAGGAGCGGCTCCTGACGATCCTGGCCGACCACGCGGCTATCGCCGTGGAGAACGCGCGGCTCTATCACCAGCTCAAAGATCGGCTGGAAGAGCTTCAACAAACCCAGGCCCGCCTCCTTCAGACCGAGAAGATCGCGGCCATGGGACAGCTTCTGGCCGGCGTGGCCCACGAGCTGAACAACCCGCTATCGGTCCTGATCGGGCACACGACCCTCCTGTGCCATACGGTTGCCCAGGGACCGCTGGCCGAACGAGCCGAGAAGATCGCGGGCGCGGCGGAGCGCTGCGCGCGCATCGTGAAGAATTTCCTGGCCCTGGCCCGCCAGCGCCAACCCGAACGCCAACACGTCGATCTGAACGGGATTGTCCGAGCGGTCGTGGAGCTCGTTGCCTACCCACTCAGGGTGGACAACGTCGACGTTGCGCTGGAGCTGGCGCCGGATCTCCCCGTACTGTGGGCTGATGAGCATCAGCTCCACCAGGTTGTCGTCAATCTCATCACCAACGCCCATCACGCGTTACGGCAGGTGGAGGGGTCGCGGCGAATCAGTCTGACGACCCGGCTCGAGGCGGCGCAGGACCGCGTCCACCTGGAGGTGGGGGATACGGGTCCAGGCATTCCCCCCGAGATCCAGGAGCGGATCTTCGAGCCGTTCTTCACGACGAAGCCACCAGGACAGGGGACCGGCCTGGGGCTCTCGCTCTGTCGCGGCATCGTCGAGAGCCACGGGGGCTGGCTAGATCTGGAAACTGAGCCTGGCCGAGGCGCCGTCTTCCGGATCGTGCTACCGGTGACGACACCCGGGATCGCGGGGCCGGAGGCACCGGACCACGAGGCCGGCGCGTCGGTCCAGGGAAAGTCGATCCTGGTGGTGGAGGATGAAGCCGACGTGGCCGAGGTGTTGCGCGACCTGCTGATCGCTGATGGACATCAGGTCGAGACGGCGGCCAACGGCTTCGTCGCGCTCGACATGATCTTGACGCGCCCCTATGACGTGATCGTGAGCGACGTTCGGATGCCGGATCTCGACGGCCCCGGGCTCTACCGCGAGCTGGAGCGCCGGCGGCCAGGGCTCTGTCGTCGCCTGATCTTCGCGACCGGTGACCAGCTGAGCCCGGCGACGCGTGAGTTCCTGGAGCGGGAGGGAGTCCGCACGGTGAGCAAGCCCTATGAGCTGGAGCAGATCCGCCGGGTGATCCAGCAGAGCGTCGGGGGGTCGTGACGGGTCACCCAGAGCAGGCGACCGCGAGGGTTTTCAGGCCCTTCTGAAGCACTCCGGCGGTCCTCGTCGCGGGCGGCGACCACCTCCCCCCGTGACGCATCTCAAGAGCGAGGACGCGGAGGCCCGGTGAACGAGACGATCGCATTCCTGGTCCGTCACGGCGAGGCCGTCCTCTTTGTCTACGTCTTCGCCGACCAGGTCGGGGTGCCCTTGCCCGCCGTCCCTGTGCTCCTGGCCGCCGGGGCCCTGGCCGGCGTGGGCAAGCTCAGCTTTCCCCTCGCTGTCGCCCTCAGCGTCGCCGCCTCACTGATCGCCGATTTCATCTGGTACTTCGTCGGGCGTCTTCGGGGCGCCCGGGTGCTCGGCTTTCTCTGCCGGGTGGCCCTGGAACCCGATGCCTGCGTTCGCCGAACCGAGAACGCGTTCCAGCGGCACGGCGTCCGGTCGCTCGTCTTTGCGAAGTTCGTCCCGGGTTTGAGCACGGTGGCGCCGCCGCTGGCCGGGATCTTCCGGGTCGGCCTCCCGCGCTTCGCCCTCTACAGCGCGGCCGCCGCGCTCCTCTGGGCCACGGCCTGGATGGGGCTCGGCTACGCGCTCCGTGATGTCCTCGAGTGGGCGACGGCCCAGGCCAGCAACGTGGGTTCGGCCCTGGTGGGGATGCTCGTCGCGATCATCGTCGTCTACGTGGCCTTCAAATGGGTGCAGCGCCGACGGCTCCTCGGCACCCTCCGGATCGCCCGGATCAGTGCCGACGAGCTCAAGGGCAAGGTCGACGCGGGCGAGGCGGTGGCCGTCGTCGATCTCAGAACCGCCCTCGATGCGGCGGCCGACCCCTACCTCATCCCGGGCGCCATCCGCATGACCGCGGAGGAGATCGAGCAGCGCCACCAGGAGTTGCCGCGCGACGTCGACCTCGTCGTCTACTGCTCCTGACCGAACGAAGCGACCAGCGCCCGGGTGGCGCTCATGCTGCGACGCCGCGGAATCCTCCGCGTCCGGCCCCTGGCGGGCGGGCTGGATGGCTGGCGCGCGCGCAGTCTTCCCGTCCAGCCACTCGGCGTCGAAGTCCCCTAGGCGCCGTCGTGCGCGTCGCCGTCCTTGACCGGCGGCGCTCCCTTCACTACGCTCGTCCCGCGTCCCGACTGACGATTCGGCCGCCACCATGAGACGCTGGACTAGGATCTGGAGCCGCTTCGGAGGGCCGCTGCTGACCGTTGCGGCCGTGGTCGTCATCGAGTTGCTTTCGGAGACGGTCCGGCGCATCGCCGACCCCCACGCGGTCCTCCTGCTGGCCACCGTGTACTCGACGTTCAATGCGGGCCTGCGCCAGGGGCTGATCAGTGCCGGGATTACGGCGGTCTATCTCGCGTACTTCTTCTCGGTCCCGGGCCAGTTCTTCCGGTACGGCGCCGAAGAACTGCAGCGCGTGCTGGTGTGGGCCATCGCCGCGCCCGCGATGGTGCTGATGGTCGGGCTCATGAGGCGCCGGGCCGACGGGGCCTCCGACGAGATCGTGCGCCGAGAGCGCGATCATTCGGCCTCGCTCGAGGCTTTGCTGGCCGAGCACCGGCACACCGAGCAGGCGTTGCGGGCCTCCGAGGAACGCTACCGGATGCTCTTCGAGCGAAACCTGGCCGGCATCTTCCGGTCGCAGCGAGACGGGCGCATGCTGGAATGCAACACGGCGCTCGTGCACCTGCTGGGGTTCTCCTCCCGCGACCAGGTGCTCGCGCAGAACGCCACGGGGTTCTACGTCGACCCGGGGGACCGCGCGCGCTTGATGAAGCTGCTCCAGCCGGGGGTGGTCGTCAGCAACCACGAGGTCCACTGGCGGCGGGCCGATGGCCGGACGATCTGGGTGCTGGTCAACGTGCGCGAGGTCGTCGAGGGGTCGTCCGCGTACCTCGAGGGCATCGTGATCGATATCAGCGACCGAAAGCGCGCCGAGTCTGGTCCGCCGGGCACGGCTGCCTAGCCGGAAGTCCGGCTCACCGAACCATGCTTCGCGGTCGCCCGGGCGCCGGGAGGCTGAGACGGCCGCGAGTCTCGTCGAGCCCCTGGCAACGCAGGACGTACAGCCCGTGGTTCTTGTCGGTGAGGGGCCGGCCAGGTCGCTGTAGCCGACGACCTCGACGTGATCGCTCCACCACGGACCGGGCGCGGTGCTCATGGCGTGACCGCGTCCTCCTTACGCGCGCCTCTCCGGGCGATCGGAAGGCCCGGCGGGCAGACGGCTGGCCGCGAGGTCGCGCGGGGAGAGATGAGGCACCGTCTCGCCGGTCTCCACGAACGTCCGGGTGACGTCGGTGATGTTGTAGACCCAGAGGATCATCATGGGTCCGGTCCCCACGTTGTGGAAGCGGTGGTGCCGGCCCTGAGGGATGACGGCGGTGTCGTACGGCCGCATGCGGACACGGCGTCCGTCGATCTCGGCCTCCGCTTCGCCCTCGAGGACGGTGGTCTGCTCGTCGCAGTTGTGGTAGTGGAGAGGGATGCTGCCGCCGACCGGGAAGCGCGTCACTCCGCTCGTGATGTGGGCGCCCAGCTCCTTGTTGGAGAAGAGCATGGTCTGGACCCCGCCGCCCCGCTCGAAGACCGGCAGCGTGGTGAACGCCAGCACGCGCGATTCGATCGTCATGATGTCCCCCTGCTGGTCCGGCGACGCCGCCGGCGATCGGGCTCGAGAACGAGCCCGGCTGCGTAGTATAGAGGAGGACAGCGATCCATGACGGAGAGACCGTCGACCGGCGTGCGCTCGTACGCGACCCCGCAGCTCGAAGCCTTCATCGCCCGCGCCCTCGGGGCCGTCGGCCTGCCGCCGAGCGACGCCGCCGAAGTCGCGCGCCTGATGGTGCGGGCCGACCTGCGCGGCGCCGACGGCCACGGCATCTTCCGCCTCCCTCAGTACGTGCGGCGGATCCGCGCCGGGGCCGTCAACGTCCGGCCCCGGATCGGCGTGGCCAGCGAGACCGAGGCCATGGCGCTCGTCGACGGGGACAACGGTATGGGCCACCTCGTCATGGGCTTCGCCACTCGCCTGGCCATGGACAAGGCGGCCCGCCAGGCTGTGAGCTGGGTGGGCGTGCGCCGGAGCAACCACGCGGGCCCCGCGGCCCTCTACGCCATGATGCCGCTCGAGCGGGACATGATCGGGCTCTACCTGGCGGTCGGCAACGCCAATCACCTGCCGCCCTGGGGCGGGATCGAGATGCTCCTCAGCACCAACCCGATCGCCGTCGCCATCCCGGCCGCCGAGGAGCCGCCCATCGTGCTCGATATGGCCACGACCGTGGCCGCCTACGGCAAGGTGAAGACGGCGGCGCAGCGCGGAGAGATGATCCCGGAGGGCTGGATGCTCGACACCCGCGGCCAGCCGCTGACCGATCCCCGCCGGGCCGACGAGGGCTTCCTCCTGCCCATCGGGGGTTACAAGGGTTACGGGCTCTCGCTCGTGTTCGGGCTCCTGGCGGGGACGCTCAATGGGGCGGCCAACGGACGCGATGTGGTCGACTTCAACAAGGACGACGTGACTCCCACCAACACCGGGCACGCCATCGTGGCTCTCGACGTCCGCCGCTTCGCGCCCGCCGACGCCTTCAAGCGGAGAGTCGATACCCTGATCCGCGACATCCGGTGCTCCAAGCGGCTGCCCGGCGTCGAGCGCATCCGGCTGCCCGGCGAGCAGAGCCACGTCACCTTCGTCGAGCGCTCGAAGGACGGCGTCCCCCTCAACCCGGCCCTCCAGGCCCAGCTTCACCGGCTGGCCGAGGATCTCGGCATCGCTCCGCTGAGTAGGCTCTAGGTCGGGCTCTCTACGACCAAGGTCCTGTTGACAGGGGCGGGGCTTGCAGCTAGGCTCCCCGCTGCGGAGAGAACTATATAGGGTGCGATAAGTTCTAACCTAAAACCGACGAGGGCGAACGTTGAAGCGATGATCTGACAGCCTCACCTGGTCACCAGGGCTGTCGGCGAGCGAAATGGTGAAACCGGCAACGTGAGCGTTGCCGGTTTTTTGTGTGGGCCGCGAGGCCCTGGCTCGAGCGAGGAGACGACGGTCCCGTGGCGACACTACCGCAGATTCAACTCCGATGTACCGGCTGTAACCGGCGGTTGGGGGACTTCGTCAACGAGGTCCAGGCGGGACAGGTGATCCTCGAGCTGAAGTGCCCGAGATGCGGCCAGCCCCATATGGAAGTCATCCGGCCCTCTTCCCTGCGCGCAGACGAGAACCCTGCCGAGCGTCGCGCGCGACCTCCGAGAGCGCCATGACGAGACCCCTCCGGGCCCGGCTCCAGCGAAGATTCAGGGTCATCTCCGGCGTGTGGATGTTCGTCATCGTCGTGGGCATCGGCCTGCCAGTTTCGGCCCAGACCGCTACGACGAGCGAGCCGCTCGCTGTGGTGAACGGAGAGGCGATCACGGTCGAGGAGGTTGAAAACGCTCTCGGCGCGCCGCTTCGCCGGCTCGAAAGGCAGATCTACGACATGAAGCGGCAGAAGCTCGAGGCGCTCATCGGCGAGCGGTTCCTCGCGCGGGAAGCGGCGAAGCGGGGCATCTCCGTCCAGGCGCTGCTCGATGCGGAGGTCACGGCAAAGGCTGGACTGGTGAGCGAGCAGGAGGTCGAGACCTTCTTTCAGGCCAACAAGGCCCGACTCAAGGGCGAGGAGGCCGACGTCCGAAAGCGGATCGCGGCGCACCTCCAGCAGCAGAAGCTGGCGGTCCGTCGGGAGACCTTCCTGCAGTCCCTCCGCTCGCAGGCCAGGGTGGTGGTCCATCTCCAGGCGCCGCCCGTCTTCCGGCCCGAGGTCACTGTCGGCGGCGCTCCGTTTCGGGGGCCGGCGGCGGCGCCGGTGACGATCGTCGAGTTCTCGGACTTCCATTGCCCCTTCTGCAAGCAGGTCCTCGGGACACTTACCCAACTTCTGTCGCGATACGGCGACCGGGTGAGGCTCGTCTTCCGGGACTTCCCGATTGATAGCCTCCATCCCCAGGCCCGAAAGGCAGCCGAGGGGGCGCGGTGCGCCCACGACCAGGGGAAATTCTGGGAGTATCACGACGTCCTCTTCGCCAATGCGCCCCAGGCCAGTCCGGAGAAGCTCAAGGCGTACGCCGCGCAGGTGGGGCTGGACCTCCCGAGCTTCGAGCGCTGCCTCTCGAGCGGGACGCCCGAGGCCGCGGTGCAGAAGGACGTAGACGAGGGGATCCGCCTCGGGGTGACCGGCACGCCGGCCTTCTTCATCAACGGCCATCTGCTCTCAGGGGCCCAGCCCCTGGAGAGCTTCGTGCGGGTGATCGAGGGAGAGCTCGCGCACGCGCGATGAGGGGCGAGAGGCCGAGCGAGAGGGAGCCCACAACGGGTGACAGCCCAGGCCCCGCGATGTCGAGCCCGGCACTGCTCGATAATGACGCCGCCCGGGCGTTTCTCGAGCGCTTTCGGTGGCCGAATGGCCCCGTATGCCCACACTGTGGGTCGTCTGGCGCCTATCGACTGCAGCCGAAGCCTCACTCGACGAGGCCGGTCCGCAGGGGTGTCCTGAAGTGCAAGGCGTGCCGCAGGCAGTTCACCGTGACGGTGGGGACGGCCTTTGAACGCAGCCACCTTCCACTGGCCACCTGGCTCGCGGCCATCAGGCAACTCTGCGAGTCGGGCCCGGCCGTGAGCGCCTACCGGCTTCATCGGCTGGTGGGGGTGTCCCGTCCGAGCGCATGGCTGATGGCGCAGCGCATTCGTGAGGCGCTCACATCTCGGCCCGAACTCCGGCAATCGGCGTGGCGACCCGCCCGCCAACGACCGTGATCGGGAAGTCCCGACGCACGGGACGCACGTCCGGGAAGCCGAGACGACGACCGATTGTGAGGGTCGCCGAGCGACTCTCGCTCGCCGGAGTTCCTTATGAGAAGGTCCTGGCCCACATGATGAGGATGAGGCCGGAAAACCTCGCCGGCGGTGGCCGCGAGTCAGTGGCGTGAGGCAGCCGTGGGTTTGTCATGTTGCCGTTGACATGCCCGACGGGAGGAGGTATTTGCTTGCGGAACATCACGACGAGTTGAAATGTCAGAACATGCGGGCACCGCTTGAGGAGGTGATCGAACCAGCTTGACCCTGTGACGATACGAGCCCCGCCGAGGGCCATCCCCGAGTTCCCCGAGAACCGCGTAGAGGTCCTTCCAGAGGCCCGACCTGAGCGCCATAGAGCGCCGGTCAGGGCCTTTTTGTTTGTCGGCGAGCGGCTCACCATCCCAAGGAGGAGATTGCAGATGAAAGCGTGTACCGGACTGATACGAACTATTCAAGTGATCGTCTTCGTCGCGGCGCTGGCACTGGGCGCAACGCCAGCGCTGGCCGTCCACACCAGCCCCCTTGAGATCGACGGCGACGTGATACCGTTTTCCGCTCAGGACTGGCAAACCCTCTTCTTCTCGGGCGGTGTTTTCAACTGCTCGACTACGGCTCCGGGTGGCACCGCCACTAGCAAGACTTGCGTCTCAGAACGGTTGGACGACACCGCGAGCATCTTCACGGGTGGCGGCTCCAAGGACGGGCTAGACATCCCCTTCTGGGCTGGGAAAGAGGGGAGTGTGCCGGACAAGGACAACCTCGTCACCGCCTTCGCCGCCAGGTACACCTCCGGCACCGACCAGATTCTCTACTTTGGCGGCGACCGCTTCGCCACCAACGGCGACGCACAGATCGGCTTCTGGTTCTTCCAGGACAACGTGCAATTCAACCCCAGTACCGGAACGTTCAGCGGCAACCACCAAGTAAACGACATCCTGATCCTCAGCAACTTCACCCAAGGTGGCACCCTGACCAACATCCAGGCTCTGCTGGTGACGGCGATCAGCGCCAGCGGCGATCTTAGCTTTACGACGATCGCGAGCGCGTCTGCCGGGACGACCTTCGCCTGTAATGGGCCGGACACCATCTGTGCAGCGACGAACGCAGGTACCACCCCCTCACTCGACCCCAACTACAAAGACAAGGCCAACACACCAGCAGGGACCTATCCGCCCGTCGCCTTCTTCGAGGGGGGCCTGAACCTGAGCGCATTCAACCTGGGTGGCGAGTGCTTCGCCAGCTTCCTGATGGAGACCCGCTCCTCGCAGTCCATCACTGCCGTGCTGAAGGACTTCGTGGGAGGGGCGTTTCAGCCTTGCCAGGCTGGCATCGTGACCCACGTGCGCGCCGATAGCAACAACGCCGATCTCACCAACAACAACAACGTCGCGTTTCCCACGCCGCTCCACGACCAGGCCTTGGTCACGGGGACTCCAGGCGTCGCCACCCCCACGGGGACCGTGACGTTCGAGTTCTTCGACAACCTCAACTGCGACCCCGCTAACTTCGTTGCCCAAGAGTCCGGCACGCTGAGTCAAGTCATAGCACCCACGGCAACGACGGGTGGAGTCGCAGAGGCACTCTCACCCTCCAGGACCCCGAACCCTGGTCCCCACTCCTACCACGCGAAGTACAACGGTGACAGCCGCTATCCCGCCACTGGCTTCAGCATGTGTGAGCCGTTCACCGTAGCGCAGGTGCCATCTGGCATCAGCACGTTCATCGCCGATCCGATTACCGGCGCTGACCTCACCAATCAGGCGCTGAACACGAATTCAGGCCCGGTGAGCGTGGTGGACAAGGCTACCGTCACGTGCGGAATTGCGCCCACGGGTGGCGTGACGTTCACGTTCTTCAACAACGCCACCTGCACAGGTTCCGGTACCGTGGATAACTGTGGTCTAGCTGGCGGGTGTCCATTGAATGCCAGCGGAGTGGCCACATCGGGGACGCACCTTATCACGGCCGGCGTCTTCTCGTTCAACGCCGTCTACAACGGTGACTTCAACTGCCTCCCCTCCGCCACCAGTTCGTGTGAGCCAGTGTGCGGATTGCCCTTCCTCACGCACCCGTAGTGACCTTCACGGCGTCGCAGCCCTGAGGCGCTCTGGTGGCCGGTACCCCGGCCACCAGGGTCCAAAGGAGGGTTGAACGGCACCGGGCAGGGCGGCGCCGCCGCCCTGCCCGCTCTTTTCCCAGGGAGGAAAGAATCTTTCTCTCGGGGGACTCGCGCTCCTGCTCGCCCTGATCCTCCCGGCCGCGGCCGAGACCGCCGCGAAGAGCGAGCCGCTGGCGGAGGTGGCCGGGGAGGCGATCACGGACGACCGGGTCGAGAAGGTCATCGGCGCACCGCTCAAGAAGCTCGAAGGGCGGACCTACACCCTGAAGCGCCGGAGGCTCGAGGCGCTGATGACCGAACGGCTCCTGGCGCGCGAGGCGGCGAAGCAGGGCGTCTCGGTGGAGGCACTCCTGGATGCGGAGGTCGCTCTCGGGCGCCCAGCCGCTAGAACTTACGCGCCTGATCGAGGAGGAGCTGGCGCGGACGTGCTGACGTCGAGAGACGCTGTGCGCCGGCCTCGAGTGATCGAATCGAGTGCCCGAGGCCTGCGCACAGCTGGCTGACGTGTTCTGGGTCTCGACCTCTGTCAGGTGTCCGTCTGGGCGCCCGCTTACTTCACTGTGAAGTTCGCGGCGGCGCTGCCAGACAACGGCGTCTTCGCAACGTCTGCGCGCGCCTTGTAAGCGCCGCCCGGATCCGACTTCGTGAGCCTGTACTTCGCCACGGCTGAACCCGTCGAGTCAGTGCTGGCTGTCTGGCTCACCACAGTGCCATTCGACTTCGTGATCGCGAACGTCACGCTGGCGTTCGAGACTGGTGATCCCCCAGAGCGCGCTTTGGCCGTGACGGAGACGGTCTGGTTGCCGGTGTAGCTGGGCTTGTCGGTCGACACGGAGACATCAAGAGTAGAGCCGGTGCCAGAAGAGGAGCCGATGACGTAGATTGCATAGGCTATCGCAGCGTATTGGGTGTACGAGCCATTCATCACTCTCGCCGTGACGTTGTAGGAGGCAGCGGCGGCTGAGGTCGGTGAGGTCACGGTGAGCGTGGTGGACGCGCTCGCGCCGGGACTCAGGGTGAGGGTTGGCGCCAGCGCAGCGGTCCAGTCGCTCGGCACAAACGCCTGGAGGAGGAAGCTGGACGCGGGGCAGGTCGCACCGTCGTTGTTCGTGACCGAGACGGTGTAGGTCAGGGCGGTCCCGGCCGGGACCGTCTCGCTCTTGGACGGCGACAGCGCGACGGTTGGGGTCGAGCGAGTGTTGCAGGCCGGTGCGCCGAGGGCCACACCGACAGCGGCGCCGGTGCTGCGCACCGACACTGGAGTGATCGTCACTCCAGCATCGGGATCGGAGAAGCTCCGGCCGACCGTCAGCGCGGGGTCCAGGGAATAGAGTTGGTAGGTCTCGGGCGTCATGTCCAGGAGGGCGTTGTTGTTGCCGCCGTTGTCATTAAGCGCGATGTGGACGACCACGCCATTCAGGATGTTGTTGCTGTCCAGGCCGCCGCCTTTTGTGCTAGTAACAATGACGGTATCGAAGCCAAGCGGCTGGCGGACCTCCACGTAATACCATTCGCTATAGCCGGTCGTCAGGTTCGTGTTCTTCAGAATCTTCAAGGCCTTGGAGCTGGCACCCAGGGGTTCGTAGAGATCCAGCAGGTAGGTGCCGCTCGATTGAACGGTGGTGATGGGCGGTGAGACGCCCTGGTTCAACCACCCCAGCCGCTCCTTCTGAAAGGCGTTGAAGTGCGCCGAATCCGACCACCCCATGATGTCGATGCCGTCACCGTATTCGAGCCTCGTACAGGTGGGCCCTATGCTCGTGCCGTCGCTGCACACTAGGGAGTGTGAGTGTAAAAGGCCAAGGTTATGCCCGACCTCGTGGCCGACCGTCACCAATTCAAGGTGCCCGTTGATCAAGGCCCGTGAGGGGTTGCCGCCGACGGTGGCGGAGCCCGAAAAGCCACAGCCACTGTTATAGGGAGTGATATAGACGATGTGGGTGTAGGCGGAGAGGTTAGCTCCCGCCGCAGTAGCGCCCGAATCTGCGTAGCTGGTGAATGCTGGGTCACAGACCGTGCTGTTGACTGGGACGGTGTACCAGCCGTAGACGTCGCCGGTCAGCCAGGTCTGCCCGTAAGAGTTCTCCAAGAAGAAGTTGCTTGTCGTGCCGAAGACGACGCCCCGGGCGTCGGCAAGCGTGTAGGGCTGGGTCGGGCTGTCTTGAAAGTTGGCGAGGATCACGGCGGTCTTCTGCGGCCCGAAACTGTTCGGCAACGGGGCCGGGGCCACTGTCTCAACGCTGGTACTGCCACCGAGCGCCAGCATTGTGCCGATCTGAACGCCTCTGACTCGAATTCTGGCGCCCGTCAGAAGGTGCGTCGGCTGACCGTCGGCGAAGTGAAGCGAGTACCGGCCGCTTGTGGAGTGGAGGAAGTAGCGGTATCGGCCTCCGCCTGGCCAGTCCTCGTGCAGGACGGTCAGAACACCCTCAAGCGCTGTCTCCTTCTCGAGGTAACGCTGAACCGATGACGCCAGGCTCGCGCGGCGGCTGGCGGGCAGAGCCACCCGCAACGCCTCTCCAGGGTCGCTCTCAACGAGCGAGAGCAACACCTGCTGGCGCTTCGCCGCGACGCTCAGCAGGCGGCTCGCGATCCGGGCCCGCTCGGCAGGGCCAGCGGTCCGATACCGGGCATTGAGGGCGACAAGGGTTTTTGTGAGGGACTCAGCGGATGCGTTCCGTCCAGATGACGGGGCCTGCTGAGCGAGGGCAAGCCCGTCGGCGGCGAAGAGTGCCATGCCGAGGGCGAGAAGGGCCGCGACGATCGACCGCGGCCGGGACGCGCTCTTCGAACTCATGAGGGGCCTCCTTTCGGGAAGACCCCTCACCAACGTCTCTCCCCTTCTTCGGTAGCCCGGCTGTCAGGTCGTTGCCTGACCCGTGGCTTTGCGTCCCCGTCTCGCGGCGGGTTTGCCTTTTTCGGGAAGGGGTCTTCTCCCTACACCCCGTGGAGTATGGCAAGGGCCATGCCCACAGGTCGTTTTCTCTGCCTTCTTTGAGAAGCGCTTCTATTCGGGGGCTTAGCGAGCAGCCAGCCCGCTATCGGTTCCGGGAGATATTCCGCAGCGCGGTCGAGAACGTCGCGTTCCGAACACTGACACGTGCCAGAGCGACAACCCTCGCGATTCGGAACGCAGAGCCTGGAATCGGGGCCCGGCAGCGCTCCTGCTTCATGGGTGCAAGGAGTTTTACAATACGTTTCATGACCACCGACACCAGCGAGATCGTCTGGCGTCCCACCCCGGACATTGTCGAGCGCGCCCGGATCACGCGCTTGATGCGCGCCAACGGCCTTCGCTCGCTCGGGGAGCTCCAGAAGCGCTCCATCGACGACACGGAGTGGTACTGGAATGCCGTCGTCCACGATCTCGGGATCCGGTGGACGCGGCCCTACACGCGCGTCCTCGACGACTCGCGCGGCCCCGCCTGGCCGGCGTGGTTTCCCGGCGGGCTCCTCAACCTCGCCGACAACTGCCTCGACCGCCACCTGGACGCGGGGCGGGCTGACCGCCCGGCGCTCGTCTGGGAGGCGGACGACGGCCAGACGCGTACGCTGACCTACCGCGAGCTGGCCCGGGAGGTGAACCGGCTCGGCAACGCGCTCAAGCGTCTCGGCATCGCCGAGGGTGACCGGGTCGGCGTGTTCCTACCGATGGCGCCCGAGGCGGCCATCGCCACGCTGGCCATCGCGCGCATCGGCGCGGTCTACACCCCCTGCTTCTCCGGATTCGGCGCCCAGGCCGTCGCCTCCCGGCTCCAGGATTGCGAGGCGAAGCTCCTCATCACCGCCGACGGCTTCCACCGTCGCGGCCAGGTGGTGAGGATGAAGGAGACCGCCGACGAGGCGGTGGCGGCGTGCCCGAGCATCCGACGGGTCCTCGTCTACCGGCGGCTCGGGCGCGACATCCCGTGGACGGCGGGCCGTGATCGCTGGTGGCACGAGAGCGTCGCCTCGGCCTCCGACGACTGTTCCGCGGTGCCGGTGGACGCCGACCGCCCCTGCCTCATCATCTACACCTCGGGCACCACCGGCCGCCCCAAGGGCGCCGTGCTCACCCACGCGGGCTTCCTCCTCAAGACGGCGAACGACTTCGCCTACTGCCACGACGTCGGCGAGGGCGATCGCCTCTTCTGGCTCACCGATCTCGGATGGCTGATGGGTCCGATGCTCATCACGGCGGCGCTGGCGCTCGGCGCGACCGGCGTGCTCTTCGAAGGCGTGCCCGACTACCCCAAGCCCGACCGGCTGTGGGCGCTCGTGGAGCGTCACCGGATCACCGTGATGGGGCTCTCGCCGACGGCGGTGCGCGCGCTGATGCCTCACGGCCCCGAGCACCCGCGTGTCCACGATCTGTCGTCGCTCCGCATACTCGGATCGACGGGCGAGCCCTGGAACCCCGAGCCCTACCGCTGGCTCTTCGAGCACGTCGGTCGCGGTCGCGTGCCGATCATCAACTACACGGGCGGCACCGAGATCTCCGGCGGCATCCTCGGGTGCTTCCCGATCACGCCGCTCAAGCCGTGCTCCTTCGCCGGCCCCATCCCCGGAATGGCCGCCGACGTGTTCGGCGAGAATGGCCGGCCGGTGCGCGGCCAGGTCGGCGAGCTGGTGGTCACCAAGACGTGGCCCGGGATGACGCAAGGGTTCTGGCGCGATCCCAAGCGCTACGAGGAAACCTACTGGTCGCGCTGGCCCGGAGTGTGGGTCCACGGCGACTGGGCGCTGATCGACGCGGACGGCTTCTGGTTCCTCCAGGGACGCTCCGACGACACCCTCAAGATCGCCGGCAAGCGGCTCGGGCCCGCCGAGGTCGAATCGATCCTGGTCGGTCACCCGGCGGTGGCCGAGGCCGGCGTCATCGGCGTGCCCCACGAGGTCAAGGGCGAGGCCGTGGTCTGCTTCGTCGTGCTCAAGCCGGCGACGTCACCCTCCGAGGCCCTGCGCGCCGAGCTGACCGAGCGCGTCGCGCGGCAGATGGGCAAGGCGCTCCGGCCCGAGCGCGTGCTGTTCGCGCGCGACCTGCCCAAGACGCGCTCGGCCAAGATCATGCGACGGGTGATCCGGGCCACGTATCTCGGCCGTGATCCCGGCGACCTCTCGTCGCTCGAGAACCCCGACGCGGTCAAGGCGGTCGCCGAGGCGACCTGAGGGCGACCGTCGCGTCGCGCGCATTGACAGCACTCTGATTCGGGCCTAGATTCGCGGCGTTTCCTCCGGGCGCCGCCCGCGCTCGCCGACAGGGGAGGGCCCATGATCACGCTGGTCGTCAACGACAAGTCCCAAACCCTCGACGTCGACCCCGACACGCCGCTCCTTTACGTGCTCCGGGATACTCTGGCATTGCACGGGCCCAAGTTCGGCTGCGGGCTTGCGCAGTGCGGGGCGTGCACCGTCCTCCTGGACGGCAACGCGATCCGGTCGTGCACCACGCCGGTGTCGAGGGCTGTCGGCAAGAAGGTCACCACGCTCGAAGGGCTCGGCTCCTCGCACAAACCGCACCCGCTCCAGAAAGCTTTCATCGAGGAGCAGGCCGTGCAGTGCGGCTACTGCATCAACGGCATGATCATGACCGCCAAGGCGCTCCTCGACCGCAAGCCGAATCCATCCGAACGCGAGATCAAGCAGACGCTCGCCGGCAACCTCTGTCGCTGCGGGACCCATCCGCGGATCGTCCGCGCGGTCAGGCGGGCGGCGGCGCTCATGGCGAAGGGGGCCTGACATGCTGACTCATCAGAGCACCCGGAGAGACTTCATCAAGACCAGTGGGGCGCTGATCGTCGGATTCAGCCTGGCCGGCCCGATGTCCGCCGCGCGCGGTCAGACGGCGGGGGCCGGCGGCAAGCCGGTCGCCCTCGACGAAGTGGACTCGTTCCTCGCGATCGTCCCGGATGGCACCGTCAACGTGTACACGGGCAAGGTGGACCTCGGCACCGGCACGCGCACGGCGCTGCGCCAGATCGCGGCCGAGGAGCTCGACGTCCCGTTCGAGCGGATCAACCTGGTGGAGGGCGACACCGCCCTCACGCCCGATCAGGGGCCGACGTGGGGCAGTCTCACCATCCAGGTCGGCGGCGTGCAGATCCGCCAGGCGGCGGCGACCGCGCGCAAGGCGCTGGTCGAGCTGGCGTCCAAGCGTCTCGGCGCGCCGGCGAGCGACCTCGAGGTCAAGTACGGCGTCGTCCGCGCCAAGGCCGACCCCACCCGGAGCGCCTCGTACAGCGAGCTGATCGGCGACCAGGAGTTCCACCTGAAGGTCGACAAGAGCGCGCGGGTGAAGGACCCTGCCAGCTACACGATCGTGGGCAAGCCGGTGCCGCGCGTGGACATCCCGGCCAAGGTCACCGGCGAGTGGACGTACATGCAGGACGTCCGGGTGCCCGGCATGCTCCACGGACGCGTCGTGCGGCCTCCGGCCCTGGGCGCCCAGCTCTCGAGCGTGGACGAGAGCTCGGTCAGCGGGATCAAGGGGCTCGTGAAGGTCGTGCGCATCGGCAACTTCCTGGCTGTCGTCGCCGAGACGGAGTGGGCGGCCATCAAGGCCGCCGAGGGGCTCAAGGCGACGTGGTCGCCCTGGGAAGGGCTGCCCGACATGGACCAGCTCTACCAGGTCGTCCGCCAGACGCCGGTGGCCAAGGACGAGGTCACCGTCAACGTGGGCGATGCCAAGTCGGCGCTGGCCAGCGCCGCCAAGACGGTCTCGGCCACCTACGAGTTCGCCATCCACACGCACGGCTCGATCGGCCCGTCCTGCGCGATCGCCGACGTCCGCGACGGCAAGCTCACCGTGTGGTCGGCCTCGCAGGCGCCGCACTGGCTGCGCCGGGACCTGGCCACTATGCTGGGCATCTCCCCCAGCGCCATCCACGTGATCTACCGCGATGGCGCCGGCTGCTACGGGCGCAACGGCCACGAGGACGCGGCGGCGGACGCGGCGCTGCTGTCGCGTGAGGTGGGCCGGCCCGTGCGGGTGCAGTGGATGCGCCACGACGAGCACGGCTGGGACCCCAAGGGACCGCCGACGCTGGCCGAGCTCCGCGGCGGGCTCGACGCCAGTGGCAACGTCATCGCCTGGCAGTCCGAGTTCTGGATTCCCAAGGTCGGAGCGATCACCGAGGGCGTGCCCATGCTGGCGGCCACCCTGGGCGGGCTTCCTTACAAGGACAACATCAACCCCGGCAACATCTTTCAGAACTCGGCGCCGCCCTACGCATTTCCCAACGCGCACGCGGTCTGCCACCGGCTGGAGACGACGCCCTTCCGGCCGTCGTGGATCCGCACGCCGGGCCGCCTGCAGAACACCTATGTGAACGAGGCGTTCCTGGACGAGCTGGCGGCGGCCGCCGGCGCCGATCCGGTCGAGTTCCGCCTGCGCCACCTTAAGGATTTGCGGGGCATCGAGGTCCTTCAGGCGGCGGTCCGGCGCGCCAAGTGGGACACGCGCCCGTCGCCGAAGAAGTCGGCGGCGAGCTCGCCGGTCGCCACCGGGCGCGGGGTCACGTACTGCAAGTACGAGAACGTGCGGACGTACGTGGCGGCCGTAGCCGAGGTGGAGGTCGAGCGCCGGAGCGGCGTCATCCGGGTAAAGCGCGTCGTCGTCGCCCACGACTGCGGCCAGATCATCAACCCCGACGGCGTCCGGGCGCAGATCGAGGGCAACGTCGTCCAGACGGTGAGCCGGACCCTGAAGGAAGAGCTGAAGTGGAACCGCTCGCGGGTGACGAGCGTGGATTGGGTGACGTACCCGATCCTCACGTTCCCGGAGGTGCCCGAGATCGACATCGAGTTGATCAACCGGCCCAACGATCCACCGTGGGGCGCGGGCGAGCCGACGGCCGCGATCGTGCCGTCCGCGATCTCGAACGCCGTCTTCGATGCGATCGGCGTGCGCCTCCGGACCGTGCCGTACACGCCGGAGCGGGTGAAGGCGGCGATCCGCGCTCAGGCCTGACCCCGGGCGGCGTTGCCGAGCGCCGACGGGGCAGGCTGCTCTCTCCTGCCGGGAGAGGGATGCTATTCTGCTGTGCAGTGACCGAAAACAGCCGCGAACTGCAAGGCCAGCTGGCGGAACTCTCCGAGTACTTCGGCCGGCTGGGAAACAACCTCCTCGAGACCAGCCAGGCGATGAGGGAGGGCGCGCCCCCCCCGGAGGCTCTGGTGCGCCAGCTCACCGCCCTGCGCGGCGCCTTCGTCGATCTTCGCACCCGGCTCATCCAGCAGGCGGGATCGTTCGGGGTCACCATCGCGCAATCGCCCGAGGCGATGATCTCGCTCACCGATCTCGAGCCGGTGCTGCGCGCGATCGCGGACGCCGAGACCAGGCGCGCCCCGGCGGACGCCAAGCGCGCGCCGACGGAGTCCCGGCGCGTGGAGATGGAGCCCCGGCGCGCTCCGGCAGAGTCTCGGCGTGTGGAGGCTGAGCCCCGGAGCGTCGCCGCCGAAGATCAGCGCTCGCGCAGCGCGGCGCTGGAGGCGGCCGTCCAGCGCGCCATCGGCGTACTGAACCGCGTCCTGGCGATCGGCCACCGGGACGACCAGGCCTTTAAGCCGCTGCTCGAGTGCCAGGCGAAGACCAGCGAGCTTCGCCTGGCGCTCTCGCGCCTCGCCGCCGAGAACCCGGACTGCAGCGTGGAGCAGGTCGACGAGGTGATGCTGCCGTTCGCGGATTTTCTCACCCTGGTGATCGGCCGGGAGAATCTGGACGACGAGCGCTGGTCCCAGCTCGAGGAGGGCGTCGCCCGCATATTCGGCCGGCCGCTGGCCATCGCCGCCACCCGGGGACGGCTCTTCATCCAGGGCGTGGAGCCGCGCGTCGCCAGGCCGGCCCCACCGAGCCCGCCGGAGGCTGGCCCCCGAGCGGAGCCGCGTCCCGTGCCGACCGCGCATGTGGCGCCTCCTCCCTCTGCACCTCCACCGCCGCCTCCACCAGCGCCACCGCCGATGGTAGAGCCGGCGGCCGCCTCGTTCCGACCCACGCACGCAGAGGAGGAGGCCTCAGCCCCGCCCTCACCCGACCCGCGCGCGGCCGCGGTGCCCTGGTGGGCGGCCGCGAGCGGGGCCTGGAGGGCCTGGAAGTCCAGCGGCATGGCCACCGCCCACGCCCTCCGCGCCGAGCTGGCCAAGCACCCATACCTGCTCAGCGTGCCGATCCAGCAGAGCGGCGACTACGACGAGGGGCGCCTGGCGGCCGGTTACTTCGTGCTCCTGGACCACGTCGAGAACCAGTCGCCGGCCTTCATCCGCACCGCGCTCGATCAGGCGGTCGAGCAGGCCGGCGAATCGGCCGACCCGCGTGCGCTGGGGACGAGGCTCTACGTGCTGATGGTGACCAAGGGCAAGCTGCGCCAGAGCTATCCGAACTTCGTGCGGGACGTCATGGTCGCGGCGATTCCCAACCCGGGCGTCTGGGTGGACGGCGGCGTGATCGAAAGCGACGCCGAGACCGTCGTGGTGACGCATCCGGGTCACACGATCGGCGAGACGGCCGAGGCGACGCGGAGCCTGACGGAGCAGACCGAGCGGCTCGCCGAGCACCGGTTCGCCTTCACCGTCGCCCCCATGACGACCCGCTTCTTCTACGTCAAGCGGGGCGAGCTGAAGGGGCCGCGGGACGTCCACGTCAAGCTGACGCTGAACGGAGAGCCCTCCGATGCGGCGTGGCTCCTCACGCTGCGAACCGATCACCTCCTGCACGCGTCGCCGAAGCGACCGGGCGCGGAGGGCGCGTCCCTGGAAGGCCTCGGCCAGAGCTACGGCGGCCTCTGGGTCGCCGTCTTCAATGTGGAGCCGGCCGGCGACAAGCAGTTCGAGCTGGTCGTCAGCGTGAGGCCGCAGGGACAACCCGCCGGCGCCCGCCGGGCGTCCTTCGGCGCGCCCGCGCGCCCGAGATGACGGCGTGAGCGGAAATCAGGCCGAGCTCGCTCACGGGCTCAACGCGCTGATGGAGCGCTTCATGCGCCTGAGCGCGCAGCTCGCGGACGCTGGCAAGGGGCTCCTGGAGCGGCGGGCGCTGCCGACGGAGGGGCTGGTCGAGGAGCTGGCGGCCGTCCGCGCCGGCTTCGAGGCGCTCCGCGCGAAGGCCACCGAGGCGGCGGCATCGCTGTCGATCAAACAGGCTTCTCCCGGGATCCCCGGCATCCGGGAGCTGGCGTTCCTGGTCAAGGCCATTGTGGAGGAAGAAGCGCGCCAGGCCAGGCGGAACACCGACGAAGAGGCGCAGCAGGATGCGCAACGTCAAGCCGAAGAAGAGGCCAAGAGCAAGGCGGCGGAGGAGGCGAAGCGCAAGGCCGAGGAGGAAGCGCGGCGCAAGGCCGGGGAGGAAGCCCGGCAGCGAGGGGCCGAGGCCGAAGCCAAGCGGAAAGCCCAGGCCCAGGAGGACGCGAAGCGGCGGGCCCAGGAGGAAGCGCGGCGCAAGGCCAAGGAGCCGGTGGCGCCGGCTACCGCCCGGGCGCAGGAGCCCGCCGAGGACCTGGGGCTGGAGACAGCCCAGTGGTGGATCTCGGCTAGCGCGAGCTGGGGCAACATGAGGTCGCGCCAGGTCGCCTTTCCCGACGCCGTGCGCGACGTCTTGAAGAGATACCCCTACGTCTTCAGCGTGCCCATCCAGACCAGCGCGGAGCTGGAGGACGGGCTACTGGCTTACGGCTACGCTGTGCTCCTGGAGTTCGTCGAGCAGCGCGTTCGCGGTTTCGTCTCGGAGGCCCTCAACCGACTGGCCGCGCGCCAGGGCGCGTCCCTGGGCCAGCGGCTCTACAACTATTTGTCCGAGCCGCTCCAGGGACAGGCGTACGCGGAGTTCATCAAGGCGGTGATGCTGACAGGCCTCCCGAAGCCTGGCCTCTGGGTCAACGGCGGCATCGAGGAGAGTGAAGCCACGACGACCGTCTTCCAGCGTCCGAGCGCCAGGATCGGCGATTCCGCCCAGAAGGCCGAGCGACTCGCCCAGGAGGGGCAGCGCTCCGCCGACCATCAGTTCATCGCCGACGTCGCCCCGCTGACCGCGCGCTTCTTCCGCTTCGACGGTGTCGATCTCAAGGAGCCGCGTGACATTCACGTTCGGCTCGCCGAGAAGGGCGCGCCCTCCGACGACGCCTGGCTCGTGCTCATCCAGGGCCGCGAGGGGGCCCCGAAGGCCCGCCGGCACGAGCGCCAGGGGAGCACGGTGGCGACGCTCCTGCGCGACTGCGCCGTCTGGATCGCGCTCTTCAACCCCGAGGCCGAGAACGAGCGGCGCTACGAGCTGACGGTGAGCGTGAAGCACCGGGGCCAGGGGCCGTCGGCCCCCGAGGCGCGGTAGGGTCGCTAACTCGGCTTGGGTGTCGGGCCCGGCGTCGGCGCGGGGCCGGGCGGCGTCCCGCCTGACGGGGCCGTGGTGCCGGGCGCAGGCGGGGTGGCCGATCCCCGCGGGTCGCGCTCGAAGGGGCTGCGCCTCACGCCGAGCTTCTGGACGAGCTGATTGATGGGCTGAACCGACTCCATGAGCCGGCTGAACGCCTGGGTGACCTCATCGCGGTCGCCCCGCAGCCGCTCCTGCTCCTTCCGGAGATCCTCGAGCTCCCGGCGAAGCTTCTCGCACTCTCGCTCCAGCTCGGCGGCCCGGGCCGCTTCGGCGCTGTGCAGGAGCCCCGGGAGGTGCGGGAGCAGCCTGAGTCCTTCCTGGACCCATTGGGCCACTCTCTCACGGATATCCGCCGCGACCGTCGGTTCCATGCTCGTCCTTGTCTGCCCCTTTTCCCGTCCAACCAGCTCGGGAGGCGTCGAGCAGACCGCTCCAAAAGTGTCAAATTTGAGACTAGCACGCGGTCGGACGGCCACCATGGAAAAATTGGCCCATCAGAATCGGCCTCTTAGATGGAGACGGCCTCCCCCCTTCGGGAGGCGGGCATGGGCTCCCTGCCGAAGAGTGGGCGGGTGATAGCATGGGCGGGCCATGGCGGACGACCTCGAAATCTGGTTCGAGCGTGGCGTGACCGATGGGCTGCCCGTGGTGCCGCCCACGCGCGAGCGCGTCGAGCGGATGTTGGGCGCCACGCGACGCAAGCCGGACGAGCTGATCGGGCTCGTCGCTCCCAACTACGGCCGCGCGACCGTCGAAAAGATCGCGGTCAACGCGGTCATGGCCGGGTGCCGGCTCGAGTACTTTCCCATGGTGCTGGCCGTGGTCGAGGCGGTGTGCGATCCGGCCTTCAACCTGCACGGCCAGTCGGGCACCACCAACGCCGCCTCGCCGCTCATCATCCTCAATGGCCCGGCCCGCCTCATGATCAACCTCGGCGGCGCCCGGCCGGGGGAGATCGCGATGTCCACCATGGGGCATCCGGGGCGCTACACCTACTGCATCGGCGAGCACGAGGAAGCCTCGCCCTGGGAGCCCTTGCACGTGGAGCGCGGCTTCGCCGCGGCGGCGAGCGCGGTGACGCTCTTCTCCGGCGAGGCGCCCTTCATGGTCAACGATCATCTGAGCCGCGGGGCGCCCCAGCTCCTGGCCTCGCTCGGCTGGTCGGCGGCCGGCGTGTGGAACCACAAGGCCTTCCCGCTCTACGGCCACACGCTGTGGGTGATCGGGCCCGAGCACGCCAAGACGCTCGGCGACGAGGGCTGGTCCAAGCGCGACGTGCGGCAGTTCCTCTACGACACGATCCGGCGGCCCGCCCGCGACCTGGCGCCAGGCCCCGACGGCGGCGAGAGCGGCCGGCTCAAGAATCTGCTCGCCGGGGCCGAGCCGGATGACCTCATTCCGAAGTTCCCGTCCCCGGACGAGATCGTGATCGTGGTGGCCGGCGGCACTGCCGGCCGCTTCTCGGCGGTGGTGCCCGGCTGGATGGGGGGCGCGATGGGCTCGCGCCCGGTCACCCGGGTCATCGAAGAGAACAGGGACGACCCGGGAATGTGACGATCGACTCGCTCCAGCCGTTTCGCGTCACGGAACTGACCCAACCACGCTGAGGTGATCGCCATGACCCGCGGCGTCGTGAGAAACCGCGATGGAGTTCGCATCCATTACCGGCGCGAGGGGCGCGGCCCCGGCATGGTCCTGCTTCACGGCTGGCCTCAGACCGGTCACATGTGGCGCAAGGTGGTGCCGGCGCTGGCCGAGCGCTTCACCGTGGTGGCGCCCGACCTGCGCGGCTACGGCGACTCCGATCGTCCGCCGAGCGGCTACGACAAGCGCGCGATGGCCGCCGACGTCGCCGACGTGATCCGGGCGCTCGGCCTCGGGCCGATCGTGCTCGTCGGTCACGACCGCGGCGGGCGCGTCGCCCACCGCTTCGCGCTCGACCATCCGGCGCTGCTCACGCACCTCGTGCTGCTGGACATCGCGCCGACCTACGACCTCTTCGAGAGGATGGACCAGCGCGGCGCCCGGGCCCGGTGGCACTGGCTCTTTCATCTGGTTCCCGACCTGCCCGAGGCCCTCACCGCCGGCCGGGAGGACATCTATCTTCGCTACATGTACACGGTCTGGACCTACAATCCCGCCGCCATCGAGGAGGACGCGGTGCAGGAGTATCTGCGCTGCTTCCGCCAGCCCGGCGCCATGCGCGCGGGCTTCGAGGACTACCGCGCCGGCGGGACGATCGACCTCGAGCACGACGCCGCCGATCGCGACAAGAAGGTTCGGGCGCCGACGCTGGTGCTCTGGGGCGAGTCGGGCCGAATGCCGCAGGCGTCGGACATGCTGGGCGTGTGGAAGGCGCGCTGCGAACGCGTCGAGGGCTGGGCGATCCCCGAGTGTGGGCACTTCATCCCCGAGGAGCAGCCCCAGGCGGTCATCGACGCGATCGCGAAGTTCGTCGGCTGACGGCGCTCAGGGCACGCCGAGACGTCCGGCCGCCGGCAGCTTCAGCGCGGGCTCCTTGAGGTCGAGGCCGAACGTCAGGCCCAGGAGGTTCACCTCGACGCCTTCCTCCCAGCCGACGAGCACGCCGGCCAGCCCGAGGAGCGAGACCTGCACGCCGAGGCCGCCCGGGCTCGTGGCGAAGACGGCGCCCCCGGGCAGGAAGTCCTTGCCGATCGCGGTCGGCGGCAGGTCGAGCCGCAGCTCCGGAACGGCCCGGGCGATGTAGGCGGTGAAGGTATTGCTGTTCGGCCCTGGCCACGTGCGGTACGCCGAGCCGTAGGGATACGCGGTGACGGCGGCTTCGATCCGGGCGATCAGCGCGTCGACGCCGTCGCCCCGCCGGTCGGCGAGCAGGCGGGGGCGACTGCCGAACCAGTAGTTGTCGGGCCCCGCGCGGTTGACGCGCACGGCCGGCGCCCCGCGGTCCACGCGCCAGCCGATGACCTCGTAGCGCGTGTAGGAGGGGGCGCCGCTCGGTTTCACCGCGATCCACGTGTGCACGGCGAGCACGCCGCGCCAACCGACCGCACGCGCCGCGTACACCTGAACGACCGCCTCCGGGGTGATTCCAGGATGGGGCGCCTGTCCCGACGAATCGCGCCGCGCCTGCCGCCAGTCGCTCCGCGCCAGCACGGCGCATCCGGAGATCGCCGCCAGCGCGAGCCACGGCAGCGCCCACCTCATCCAGCGGCCCATCCCCATGAAAATAGCAGCGTTGCGCTCGACCGCGCCCGGCGGTTTAATGCCTCGGTAGAGTCGGACTCGGAAGGAGGCGGACCATGACATTGAGCAGGACGCTCCTCGTCGTTCTCTCCCTGGTGCTCCTCGGCGCGGCCGCGGTGGCGCCGGCCTGCGAGCTGGCGGGACCGAATACGCACATGGGCACCATCGTGGCCATCGACGCCGCCCAGAGCACGCTCACCCTCCGCGACGCCCAGACCAGGCAGAACCTCACGTTCCTGGCGCGTCCCGAGCTGCTCAAGGACGTCGCCGTCAAGGACGAGGTCGCCGTCGTCTACGCCCAGGAAGGCGGCAAGCTCCGGGCGACGGCGATCCGCAAAGCGGGCGGCTGATGAGTCGCCTGGCGGGCGAGAAGTGCGTCGCCTGCCGGAGCGACGCGCCGCCCGTGACCGAGGCGGAGACGCGCGAGCTCAAGCCCCAGATTCCGGGCTGGAGCGTCGTCGAGCGCGACGGGATCAGGCGGCTGGAGCGCGTCTTCGCCTTCCCCGACTTCGCCGCCGCCCTGGCCTTCACCAACCGGGTGGGGGCCATCGCGGAAGAGGAGGGCCACCATCCCGCGCTCCTCACCGAGTGGGGGCGGGTCACGGTGACCTGGTGGACCCACGCCATCCGCGGCCTGCACCGCAACGACTTCATCATGGCGGCCAAGACGGACGCGCTCTACCGGAGGTAGAATTCCTCCTCGTCCGCGGTAAAACTGCGTCCAGCGTCTGGTCCCGGAGGAGACGTCATGGCCAGCCAGCTCCAGATCACCGTCAACGGCAAGCGGTATCGCGTCGAGGCGGCCCCGGACACGCCGCTGCTCTACGTGCTGCGCAACGAGCTCAACCTCAACGGACCCAAGTTCGGCTGCGGCCTGGCCCAGTGCGGGGCGTGCACCGTGCACCTGGGGGACCGGGCCGTCCGCTCTTGCGTGACGCCCGTCTCCTCCGTCCGCTCGCCGGTCACCACGCTCGAGGGGCTGGGCACTCGCGAGAAACCCCACCCGCTCCAGCAGGCCTTCATCGACGAGCAGGCGGCCCAGTGCGGCTACTGCATCAACGGGATGATCATGACCGCGGCGGCGCTGATCAAGCGCACGCCGCGCCCGGGCGAGGCGCAGATCCGGGAGGCGCTGGCCGGTAACCTCTGTCGCTGCGGCACCCACATGCGCATCCTGCGCGCCGTCCGGCGCGTGGCGCGGGCCTGAGGAGGGTGGGGCGGTGACGACGGCGACGATCTCCCGGCGGCGGTTCCTCACGGGCGGGGGCGCGCTCATCGTGACGTTCAGCCTGCCCCTCGAGCTCGGGGCGCAGACCTCCACGCCGCCCGAGCGGCTCGCGCAGTATGCGTGGATCGATTCGTGGCTCGCCGTCGGGGGCGACGGCCGCGTCACGGTCTTCACCGGCAAGGTCGAGCTGGGCACCGGCGTGGAGACCGCGCTCTCCCAGATCGTCGCCGAGGAGCTGGACGTGCCCGTCGCGCGCATCGCGATCGTGCAGGGCGACACCGCCCGCACGCCCGATCAAGGCTACACGGTCGGCAGCAAGACGATCGATCAGGGCGGGCCGCAGCTCCGCCAGGCGGCCGCGGAGGCCCGGCAGGCGCTGCTGGAGATGGCGGCGGCGCGCCTGGGGGCGCCCGGCGAGCGGCTCGTCGTCAAGGATGGCGTCGTGAGCGCGAGGGAGGAGCCGTCGAAGCGGGTGACCTACGCCGAGCTGATCGGCGGCCAGCGCTTCAATCGCGCGGTGACGAAGACGGCCAAGCCCAAGAGTCCCGCCGGGTACACCGTCGTCGGCACCGCGGCGCCCCGCGTGGACATCCCCGGCAAGGTCACGGGGACGCACACGTACGTGCACGACTTGCGCCTGCCCGGGATGCTGCAGGGGCGCGTCGTCAGGCCCGCCGCCATCGGCGCGACGCTGGAGAGCGTCGACGAGGGCTCCCTGGGCGGGCTGCCCGGCGTCGTCAAGGTCGTGCGCACCGGCAACTTCGTGGGCGTCGTGTGCGAGCGCGAGGAGCAGGCGATCCGGGCGGCCCGGGAGCTGAAGGTCGCCTGGAAAGACGGTCCCGCCTTGTCGGAGATGAAGGAGCTCTACCAGACGATGCGCGGCGCCCGCACCACCGACCGCGCCCTCCTGACCGTGGGCGACGTGGGCCCGGCGCTGGCGATTGCGGCGAAGTCGCTGCACGCGACCTACGAGTGGCCGTTCCAGATGCACGCCTCCATCGGTCCCTCCTGCGCCGTGGCCGACGTGCGGGACGGCAAGGCCACGGTGTGGTGCGCGAGCCAGGGGGTCTTCGGGCTGCGCGACTCCCTGGCCGAGCTGCTGGGGCTGGCGCCGGACAACGTCCGCCTCGTCTTCGCGGAGGCGGCGGGCTGCTACGGCCACAACGGCGCCGACGATGTCGCGGCGGATGCCGCGCTGCTGTCGCAGGCGGTCGGGCGCCCCGTGAGAGTGCAGTGGATGCGCCACGACGAGCACGGCTGGGAGCCCAAGGGGCCGAGCATGGTCATGCAGGTCCGCGGCGGTCTCGACGCGCAGGGCCGCGTGGTCGCCTGGGACTATGAGGTGTGGACGCCGACCCACTCCACGCGGCCCCGGAGCGAGGCGGGCAACACGCTGGCCGGACAGCTCACCGGACGGGCGATCAAGGCCGGCCTGAGCGGTGGCGATCGCAACGCGAAGTACGGCTATGTGTTCCCGAACGGTCGCGTGGTCGTTCACTGGTTGCCGCGAGCGGCGCTGCGCCCCTCGGCGCTGCGCGGGCTGGGGGCGCCCCAGAACTCCTTCGCCAACGAGTCGTTCATGGACGAGCTGGCGGCGGCCGCGGGCGCCGACCCCGTCCAGTTCCGCCTGCGCCACCTCACGGACTCGCGCGCCATCGCCGTCGTCGAGGCGGCGGCCCTGCTGGCGCGCTGGGAGACGCGCCCATCGCCGAAGCCGGGCGCGGCGAGCCGCCCGGTGGCCACGGGGCGCGGCATCGCGTACGTCCAGTACGAGAACGAGAACGCCTACGTGGCGATGGTGGCCGAGGTGGCGGTGGACCGCCGGACCGGCGCCGTCCGGGTGACGCGCGCCTGGATCGCCCACGACTGCGGCCTCGTCATCAACCCCGACGGCGTGAGGAACCAGATCGAGGGCAACGTGATCCAGACGATCAGCCGGACGCTCAAGGAAGAGGTGAAGTTCGACCGCGCGCGCGTGACGAGCCTCGACTGGCGCTCCTACCCGATCCTCACCTTCGCCGAGGCGCCGGACGAGGTGGAGATCGTCCTCGTCAACCGCCCGGACCAGCGCCCGGTGGGCGCGGGCGAGCCCGCCGCCTGTCCGGTACCCGCGGCGATCGCCAACGCCATCTTCGACGCCACCGGCACGCGGGTGAGAACGGTGCCGTTCACGCCAGAGCGGATCAAGGCGGCGCTCGACGCCGTAACCCGCGCCTGAGAGGAGGCGACGATGCCCGCGCTCTCCATCCTGCTCGTGACCGCGCTGCTGATCCTGGCGCCCCCGGCCGCGCACGGTCAGGCCGGCGTGCCCGCCGCAGTCCTGCACTACCCCGAGCTCGTGCTGCTCAACGGCAAGGTCGTGACCGTGGACGATCGCTTCTCGATCCGCGAGGCGATCGCGATCCGTGACGGCAAGGTCCTCGCGCTGGGGACCTCGTCGGAGATCCGTGCGCTGGCCGGGCCCGGCACCCGCGTGATCGATCTCCGGCGCCGCACCGTGCTGCCTGGCCTCATCGACTCGCACGTCCACATGCTGCGCGCGGGCTTCCGCTGGCCCCAGGAGGTGCGCCTGGACGACGCGACGTCCGTGGACGACATCCTGGCTCGGATCCGCGAGCGGGCCGCGAAGGTGAAGCCCGGCGAGTGGATCCTGACGCTCGGCGGCTGGCACGAGAGCCAGCTCAAGGAGCGGCGCATGCCCACGCGCGAGGAGCTCGACCGGGCGGCGCCGCAGCACCCCGTCCTCCTGCACATGCTGCTGGCTGCCGCCGTCGTGAACAGTCCTGCCGCCCAGGCGCTGGGGGTCACCGACCCCAGCGGCGTCGTGCGGGGGGCGCCGGCGGTCGTCGCGCTGAAGGCCAAGCTGCCGCCGGTGCCGTTCGAGCAGAAGGTGCAGGGGCTGCGCGCCGTGATGCGCGACTTCAACGCCATGGGGATCACGTCCACGGTCGAGCCGATCGGCGGCGAGATGACGGACCGCGACTACGAGCCGGCCTTCGAGCTCTGGCGGCGCCAGCAGATGACCGTGCGCATGGGCCTCAACATCGTCGTCAGGGACCTCGAGGGCGCGCGGCGCTGGATCCAGGCGCTGCCCGGACGGTTCGGCGACGACTGGCTCAAGATCCTGGGGCTCGGCGAGGTCGTCATCGACCAGATGTGGGATCAGTCGGTCGCCGCCCAGTTCCCCATCGCCCGGGAGACGCTGGCCGACTTCCAGCAGGTGGTGTCGGCAGCCACGCAGAAGGGGATCACGCTCCACCTGCACGCGACGCTGGAGTCGACGATCAACACGATGCTCGGGGTGTTCGAGGAGCTCCAGCGCCAGACGCCGCTCCGCAGCCTGCGCCTGGTCTTCGCCCACGGCGAGCACGTCACGCCGGCCCAGCTGGAGCGCATGAAGCAGCTTGGCATGGGCCTCACGGTGCAGGATCGTCAGGTGATCCAGGGCGACATCATGAAGCGCGTCTGGGGCGAGAGCATGGTGGCCAAGCCGCCGCTCCAGACCATGTACCAGAGCGGCGTGCCGATGGGCGGGGGCACGGATGGCACGATCGTCGCCCCCAACTCGCCGTTCGTCTCGCTGTGGTGGATGATCACGGGCCGGATGCTCCGTGGCGACGTGGCCCGCGCCCGCGAGCACCTCACCCGCGAGGAGGCGCTGCGCGTCTACACGCGGGGCAGCGCCTGGATCGCCCACGCCGAGGGCCGGGTCGGCTCGCTGGAGCCGGGCAAGCTCGCCGACCTGATCGTCCTGAGTGACGACTATCTGACGGTGCCCGAGGACCGGATCCCCAAGATCCGCTCCGTGCTCACGATCGTCGGCGGGAACGTCGTCTACGAATACCAACCCTGATCGCCTCGACGGGGCCGCCCTCGAACGCCTCCGCGGCCGGCGCTTCCGCCGCGCCCGCGGCCTGCGCGTGCGGAGCGAGCGGAGCGCGCTCGCCTTCGTGAACGAGGTGGGGTTCTGCTCGACCTTCTACCGCTTCCCGGAAGGCCTGGCCTGTCTCTGGGAGGCGGTGGCCGGGCGGCCGAATCCCCGCTGGCCGCGCCACTCGCATCACGACGCGGCCATCGGGCTCACCTGGGAGCTGAAGGACACGCTGCCGGCGGCCAAGCGCGTCTACTACGGCAAGCTGCTCCGGGGACGGCCCCTGCTGGTGGCGCTCGACCTCTTCCCGGCCTTCTACGCCCGCGTGCGCGGGCGGCAGCGGGCCCGCGACTACCTGGCCGAGTACGAGGCCGGCCACCTGAGCCTGCCGGCCCGGCGGATCATGGACGCCATGATGAAGGACCACCCCCAGTACACGCGCGACCTCCGCGCCAACACCTTCA
>MNEF01000025.1 GCA_001917535.1 Candidatus Rokubacteria bacterium 13_1_40CM_69_27 | reverse complement strand
CGCGGTCCCGGAGTGGGTGTTCATCACACGAGAGGGCACCCATCTCGACGAGGGCAAGGTCCAGCGCGCGATGCACAAGGCGCTGAGGAAGGCCGGCCTTCCGCTCCACTTCAGCCCCCACTGCCTCCGCCACACGTTCGCCAGCCTGCTCCTCCAGGCCGGCGAGTCACCCGCGTACGTGCAGCGCCAGCTCGGCCACGCGTCGATCCAGCTGACGGTCGGCACCTACGGCCGCTGGCTACCTCTCACCAACAAGGCCGCTGTTGATCGGCTTGATGACCACCGGTCACAGCCGGTGACACAACGCGTCGTAAACCCCCGCCATTCCAAGCAAGAGCTCATAACTATCTGATATACTGGGGGTTCACCGGGGGGATTCCCGGGGGAAAGGAGTGGAGTCCCATTTCGCAGGCTGTCTACCGGTTCGACCGTTCCTACGCCTGGAACTATGCTCACGCCCCCGCCCTCCCGCGCGTCCGCCGGCTCCCTCCCGGGCGCGGGGGTCACCTCTTCGACTACTCTCTGAACTCTCCGCTCGGCGTGGCCGCCGGGCCCCTGCTCAACTCGAAATGGGTCGAGGGGTACGCGCGCCTCGGGTTCGACGTGCTCACCTACGCCACCGTCCGTTCCCGGATGCAGCCGGCGCACAGCCTGCCCAACATCCGCTACGTGGAAAACCGCGGCCAGGTGGCGATCGCCGCGCGGCGGTTGCCGGTCGACGGCGCCACGCTCGCGTTCTCCCTGGGCCTGCCGTCGATGGAGCCGGAGGCGTGGCGCAAGGACGTCCGCCGCGCCAAGGAACGCCTCGGCCCTGGCCAGATCCTGGCCGTCAGCGTGGTGGGCACGCCCGAGCCGGAGGCGGGTCGGGAGGCGGGCATGGAGGCGCTCATCGACGACTACGCGCGCTGCTCGGTCTGGGCAGCGGAGGCCGGCGCCGACGCCATCGAGGTCCACCTCGCCGTCCCCAACCTCCTCGGCGAGCCCGGGCAGATGGTGTACGAGCATCTGCCGCTGGCGGCGCAGATCCTCTATCGCATCCGGACCAGCGTGTCCGTCCCTGTGCTCGCCAAGCTCGGCCTCTTCCGCAGCCCCCGAGCATTGCACGAGACGGCCACGAAGCTCGCGCCCTGGACGCACGGCTTCGTGCTCGTCCACGGCATCCCGCGCCGCGTTCTCGACGAGTCCGGTAACGCCGCCTTCGATGGCAGCGGACGCGAGTGGGCCTACGTGGTCGGTGCCGCCACCTACCCGGTGTGCTCACGCCAGATCGAGGAGATGCTGGCGTGGCGCAAGGCGGGCGTCTGGAACCACGCGGTGCTGGCCGTGGGCGGCGTGTCCACGGTCGAGCGCGCGCAGCATCTCCTCCAGGAAGGCGCCGACGCTGTGCTCGTCGCCACCGCCGCCTTTTCCGACCCGCTGTTCGCCATGCGCTTCCGGCAGGCGGCGGCGACCTCCGCCGTCGCCTAGCCAGTCCTCCAGCGCTCATGCGCGGGCCATGTAGGCCTCGAGGCGCGCGCCATGATCCCGGCGGCCCCGTGCTACGCTACGGGCGATGCGCTGGCTGATCGTCCTTCCGTTCGAGCGACCCGGGCTCGCCGGAATGGACTTCGCCGACGAGTTGCGCGCCCTCGGCCACGAGGTGCGCACCCTCGCCTACCGCCGCGACAACCCGCTCTACAAGAACCGCGGGACCAAGACGCTCTACCAGCGCTTCATCCTGGGCCGGCTGGAGCGGGCGTGCGCGAACTGGCGACCGGCCATCGTCCTGGTCATCAAGGGCGGGCCGATCTCGCCCGCGGTCATCCGCCGCGTGAAGGCCCGCAGCAACACGCTCTTCGTGAATGTATTCTTCGACAACCCCTTGTGGATGATCCCCTTCGAGTGCATCGAGCCCTACGACCTCTTCTTCACCAAGGATCGTTACGCGCTGAGCAGCCTGCAGCAGGTCGGCCTCACCAACGTCTATTACATGCCCCTCTACTGCATCCCGGCCGACCATCATCCGGTCACGGCCACCGCCGACGAGCGCGCGCGGTACGGCGCTCCCGTCTCGCTCGTCGGCAGCCGCTACCCCTACCGCGAGCGCTTCGTGCGCGCGCTGGCCGACTATCCGCTCCGGATCTGGGGCTCCGGCTGGCAGCGGGCGGAAGACCCGGTGGTGCGAGGGATGGTCGCCGGCGGCCCGGTGTGGGGCCGTGAGAAGCTGCTGGTCTACTCGGCCTCCACGCTCTCCCTGAATCACCATCACCCGATGAACGACATCGTGGGCACCAACAGCCGGACCTTTGAGCTCGCCGCCGCGGGCGTCTGCCAGCTGGCCAACTTCAAAGAGGACCTGACGGATCTCTTCAAACCCGGGGAGGAGATCCTCGTCTACCGCGATCTCGGCGAGCTCCGCCGGCACCTCGATCACTACCTCGCCCGCCCCCAGGAGGCCCGGGCGATCGGAGAAAACGCCCGACGCCGCGCCCTGGGCGAGCACACGCTGCGCCACCGCATCGAGGAGATGCTGCCGGTCATCGACCAGCGCCTCGGAGTGAGGGGCCACGCGTCGGGTGCGGAGGCGCCCCCCCGGCAACGATGACGTCGACGGACTCGCTCGCGCAGAACCTCACCTGCATCGACTGCGGCTCCAGCTATTCGCTCGGCTATCGGCTGGAGTGCGCCAAGTGCCAGGGCCTGCTCGAGCTCCGCTACGACCTCGACGTCCTCCGCGGGCGCGGACCCACGCTCTTCGCGGGCACGGGACTCTGGCGCTACGCGCCGGTGCTGCCCATCGCCGATCCAGCGCATCGCATCACGCTCGGCGAAGGCGGCACGCCGCTGCTCGACTGCCCGCGGCTGGCCGCCCAGCTCGGGGTCCGGCGCCTCCTGATCAAGTACGACGGCCCCAACCCGACCGGCACCGTGAAGGATCGGTCCTCGGCCACCGCGATCGCCGCGGCGCTCCAGTTCGGCTTTCACGCGACCTCGGTGGTGAGCTCCGGCAACGCCGGCTCGTCCATCGCCGCCTACTCGGCGCGGGCGGGACTGCGCTCGCTCATCTTCGCCTATCAGCGAGCCTCGGCGCCGAAGCTCCTGCACATGGCCGCCACCACCAGCGACCTCGTCATCTACCAGGGCGTCTACGACGACCTCATCACCCATTGGGACCGGCTCGTGGAGGAGCGCCTGTTCTTCGACTGCGGGGCCTCCCGCAACGCCTACAAGCACGAGGGCAAGAAGACGCTCGCCTACGAGATCGCTGAGCAGACCGGCTGGCAGCCGCCGGACGTCGTCGTGGCCCCCGTCGCCGTGGGCGAGACGTTCATCGCCACCGCCCGCGGCTTCCGGGAGATGCGCGAGGCCGGTTGGATCCCCCGCCTGCCGCTGATGGTGGCGGCCCAGGCCACGGGGGCCAACGCCATCGTCCGCGCGTTTCGCGAGCGGCGCCCGATCACGCCGCTGAAGATCGGTTACACGGTCGCCGAGGGGCTGGCCGCCGGCAATCCCGGCCGCAAGGGCGAGTGGACCCTGCGCCTGCTGCGCGAACTCGGGGGACTCGCCGGCGACGTCGGGGACGAGGAGATCCTGGCCACCCAGCGCACGCTGGCGCGGACGGAAGGCATCTGGGCGGGGCCCACCGGCGTGGCCGCGCTCGCCGTCCTCACGCGCCTGCTCGCACAGAGGCAGCTCGACCCCGCGCAGACGATCTGCGTGATCGTGAGCGAAACCGGGCTGAAGACCGAGGCGGAGCCGCCGAGCCGGCAGGGCGTGGCGTTCGACGCCGAGTCGCTCGAAAAACTCGTCCGCGAGCGCCTCGGCGTCTAGTGCCCCTGCCCCGGCGGTTTTATCTCCGCCCCCCGCGCGCCGTCGCCCGCGGTCTCCTGGGTTGCATCCTGGTCTCGCGGATCGGCGGCACCCTGACCGCCGGCCGCATCGTGGAGACCGAAGCCTATCTCGGCCCCGACGACGCGGCGTCGCACGCCGCCTTCCGCCCCGGCAGCCATGCGCTCTTCTACGGAGACGGTGGCTTCGCCTACGTCTACCTCAACTACGGGATGCACCACTGCCTGAACGCGATCACGGAGCGCGCGGGCCGGCCGGGCTGCGTGCTCCTCCGCGCGCTGGAGCCCGTGGCCGGTCTCCGCGCGATGGCCCGGCGCCGTGGCGTTCCCGCGCAGTCGCCGCGGCTGGCCCGCGGTCCGGGAAACCTGACGCGGGCCTTCGGCATCACGACGCGCGAGAACGGCGCCGACCTCACGCGCGGCCGTGTCACCATCGAGCCCCCGGACACGCCGCGCGACTTCCGCATCGCCCGTGGTCCCCGCGTGGGCATCACTCGCGCGGCGGACCTCCCCCTCCGCTTCTGGATGGCCGGCAACCGGTTCGTGTCGCGCTGACCGGGCGCCTTCACAACGGGTACGGCACGAACTCCTGGGCGATCTCCACCGGTCCCCCGAAGGCCTGGCCCGCCTCTTCGGCGAGGGCCTCGAGCTCGTCGTGGTAGTCAGCCCTCGATGTGGGCGAGGATCAGCCGGCGGACGCCGGCGCGCGCCGCCACCTCGCCGGCCTCCCGGCCCGTCGAGTGCACGCCGAAGCGGCCACGGTCGCGGTGGGGAAAGGTGGCCTCGTGGATGAGCGTGTCGGCGCCGCGCGCCAGGGTGACGACCCGGTCGCAGGGCCCGGTATCCGACGAATAGACGACCCCGCGCCCGCCACCCGAGGTGGCGTCCACGCGGATCGCGAAGTTGGGCATGGGACCGTGATCGTTGGGCGTGGTGCTCACGATCAACGGGCCCAGGACGAACGCCTGCGCCGCCTCCTCGAGCGCGATTCCCGCGAGGTCGAGCGGGAACATGCCGGGGCGCTCCCAGAGATGGAAGACGCTCAGCACCTGGCGGAGAGGCTCGAGGTGCTCCGGTCGGCGGCGCACGGCCAGCGGGCGCTGCCGCCCGAGGAGGATCAGGTTCTGCAGGAGGGCGGGGACGCCATAGGCGTGATCGGGATGGATGTGCGTGATGACGACGTGCGTGAGCGCGAGCGGGTCCACCCCCGCGCGCCGGAGCCTGGCCACCGGGCTGCCCCCGCAGTCGACGAGAATGGCGCCCTCCGGCGCGACGAAGACCAGCGACGTCGTGTCACGCGCCGGCGAGGGAATCGCGCCCGCGGTGCCCAGGAACGCGAAATGCACCTAGCGCCCCCGGCGCAGCGCCTCGGGGTCGAACAGCTCGTCGGACAGGTTGGCGTTGACGGCGACGGAGCGGACGATGACCAGCAGCACCAGGCGGCCGTCGGCGAAGAGCTCCTGGCGGTAGGGGAAGTACAGGCCGTCCAGCAGGGGCCGGTGCTCGGACAGCGTCAGATCGACGAGCCTGACGCCCTTGAGCAGGCGCTCCCGAGTGATGACGCGGATCACGCCGTACTGCTCGTCGAGCCACACCGCGGGGCTGGCCGCATCGTCGGGCCCGGCGCCGATGATGGTGACGGGGCGTCCCCGCACGCGCACGACGTGGCTCACGTCCTCGCGCACGCCCAGTCCCCTCCACTCGGCCAGCAGATCCGCGGCGCTGCGTCGGAAGGGCGCGAAGAGAGACATGCGGTCGCGCTCGCCGGTGCTCGACATCTGGACCGTGGTGCCGTCGGGCCGGCGGACCCACGTCCGGTCCTCGACCGTGAGCCGGATCTCGCGCTGGCCGTCGAGCGTCTGCTCGAGCCGCTGGCGCCGCGGAGGCCTGATGTAGAGCTGCTGCTCGCCCGTCGATTGCGGGTGGCGTCCGTCGGGGTGATAGACGATGAGCGTCTGGCGGATGGCGAGGTCGGTGACCGGGGTGCCCGGGAGGCGACTGACGTACGCTTCGACCGCGCGACGCGCGTCGGAGGCGACCGCCACCGGCGCCAGCACGGCGGCGAGGACAAAGATCAGCGGGCCGAGTGCGCGGGCCACGAATCGGTTATACGGGCGCCGCGCGCGGAAAGTCAACGAATGGCAGGGATTTTGGTACTATCGAAGAAAATCATGAGGAGTCGCCGTGTCCCCTACTGACGCCTTGCATAGCGGGGTTTTCGAGCTCGTTCTCAGCGCCGGACCGATGGCCAAGATCGTCCTCACCATCCTGCTGTTCTTCTCGGTCGTGAGCTGGGCGTTGATCGCCGAGAAGTGGTGGCAGTTCCGGCGCGTGCGCCGCCAGACGCTCGCCTTCCTCAAGCTGTACCGCGAGAGCCGCCGCTCGGCCACTGTGAACGCGGCGGTCAAGAAGTATCGGGAGAGCCCCCTGGCGCAGCTCTACGGCGCCGCCTATCAAGAAGTCGGCGGACTGGACGAGGCACTGGAGGAGCTCGACGAGGGCCGCGGCTCCGAGCGCGTGGAGTTGGCCCAGCGGGCGCTGCGCCGGGCCTCCACGCACGAGATCGTGCGCCTGGAACGCTACCTGCCGTTCCTGGCCACGACGGCCAGCGCGACACCCTTCATCGGCCTCTTCGGGACCGTGTGGGGCATCATGGCCGCCTTCCACGGGATCGGCCAGCAAGGGTCGGCCTCGCTCGCGGTCGTCGCGCCCGGCATCTCGGAAGCGCTGATCGCCACGGCGTTCGGCCTGGGGGCGGCCATTCCGGCGGTCATCGCCTACAACTACTTCGTCAACCGCGTGAAGCACTGGGCCGCCGAGATGGAGGGCTTCACGCTCGACCTGCTGAATGCCCTGATGCGCCCCGCTCCCAAGGTGGCGCGTACCGCCAAAGATGGCCTTTAAACTGGACGACGCCGACGGCTCCCGCCGCATCGGCACCTCGCTGGCCGAGATCAACATCATTCCGCTCGTCGACGTGGTGCTGGTGCTGCTCCTCATCTTCATGCTCACGGCGCCGATGATGTACCGCGGTATCGACGTGAACCTGCCGCGGACGGCCTCCAAGCCGACCGCGGTCGAGGAGCGGATGGTCCTCACGCTGACCAAGGAGCAGGGGCTATTCCTGAACGAGCGCCGGCTCACGGCGGGGGGGCTGGAGGCGGCGCTCCGCGACGCCTTCAAGAACCGGAAGGACAAAACGCTCTACCTCAAGGCCGACGCCGGCCTCTCCTACGGCGTGGTCGTCGAGACCATGGATCGCGTCCGTCGGGCCGGCATCGAGCGGCTCGGCATGGTGACAGAGCCCGTCCGCGAACGCTGAGATGTCCACGGCAGCGATGACGCTCCGGTGGCGCCCGCGACACGGCCCTGCGCTTCGACGCGAGCCCGTGCCTTTCCTGCCCCTGGCGTTGTCGGCCAGCGCGCATGTGGCGCTGATCGTCGCCATGATCGCGGGCGCTGCCGCCTGGCGCGCGGCACAGCCGAAGACCTACGTGGTGAACCTGGTGCCGGCCGTCGCCACCGTCGGCGCGCCGCAGGGGCGCCCCACGCCGGACCTGCCCCCGCGCTCCGCGGAGCTGCCCCCCACGAAGCCGGCGCCGAAAGAGCTGCCGGTGCCGAAGGATCTCCCGCCGCCGACGCGGGAGGCGGCGCTGCCCGAGCGCACGCTCCCGTCGCGAGCGCCGGCCCTGCCGCGTCCGGGTGACAAGGAGCTGCCGACGGTGGCGAGCGCGCCTGCCCCGCGCATGGCGCCGACGCCCACGGCGGCCGCGCCACCGCCGCCCCCCGCGCCGCCCCCCGGCCAGCTCGCCGGGTCGCCCCAGGGCGCAGGGACGGTCACGCTGAACGTCTCGGACTTTCCCTTCGCGTACTACATCCAGATCATCGGGCGGAAGATCCAGGAGCAGTGGGAGGGCCGCGCGCTCCCGGGCCGGCAGCCGGAAGTCATCTTCGAGATCGCCCGCAACGGCCAGATCCGCCGGCTGGCTGTCGGCCGGAGCTCCGGTAACCCCGCCTACGACCAGATCGCGCTCCGGGCGATCGCCGACGCCAATCCGTTTCCGGAGCTCCCCAGGGAATTCACGAAGCCGACGCTCACCGTCGGTCTGCAGTTCGTCTACGATCCCCGCGCGAGGTAATTCCACGTGAGACGACCGCTCAGCGCTCTCGTTCTCGGCCTCTTCGTCGTAACGCTCATCGCGCCCTGGGGCTCGCCCCCGGCCTCTCGCGCGCAGGGCGTGGACGTCTACATCAACGTCACCGGGGGTGGCGCCAAGAAGCTGAACATCGCGATTCCCGAGTTCAGCGTCGTGGCCGGCACCGACGCGGGCGGCGTGGCCAAGCTGCTCGCCACCGTCGCGGGCCAGGATCTCACCTTCTCCCAGCTCTTCAGCGTGGTGGCAGCCACCGGCTCGATCCCGGCCAACGATCCCGCCGCGCTCCGGCAATCGTGGACGGAGTTCGCGGCGGCCGGTGCCCATGCCGGCGTGCACGGTCTGCTGGCCATCCGGGGCGCCCGGCTCGAAGCCGAGATGCGGCTCTACGACCTGACGACGCCCGAGCAGAAGCTCATCGGCACCAAGTCGTTCGAGATGCCGTCGGACCAGGCGCGGCGGCTCGCCCACAAGATCGCCGACGAGATCGCGCTCCAGTTCACCGGCGACCGGGGGATCGCGGATACGAAGATCGCGTACGTCTCCGGGCCGCGGGGCGCCAAGGAGATCATGGTCACCGACTACGACGGGTTGGGGCCGCGCCCGATCACCCGGAACAGCTCCATCAATCTGACACCGGTCTGGAGTCCCGACGCCCGATCACTGGCGTATCTCTCGTACAAGAACGGTTACCCCGACCTGTTCCGGGCCTTCCCGTTCGAGCGCCGGCCGGAGCAGACGCTGGCGGCCTTTGTCGGAATCAACTCCTCGCCGGCCTGGAGCCCGGACGGGCGCTCGCTCGCGCTGACGCTTTCGAAGGACGGCAACCCCGAGATCTACGTGCTCATCCTCGCCACCGGCGTGTTCCGGCGCTTGACCCGTCACGCCGGCATCGACACCGACCCCACCTGGTCGCCTACCGGACGCGAGATCGCGTTCGTATCCGACCGGACCGGAAGTCCGAGCATCTTCGTCATGGACCCGGAGGGCGCCAACCAGCGGCAGCTCACCACCGGCGGCTACCACACGCAGCCGCGCTGGTCGCCCAAAGGCGACACGATCGTCTTCACCTCGCGGCAAGTCACCCACGACCTCTGGGCGATCAGCCCCGACGGCTCCAACATGCGGCGGCTCACGGCCGGACCCGGGGACAATCAGGGCGCGTCGTGGGCGCCCAACGGACGCCATCTCGCCTTCCAATCGAACCGTCTGGGCGTCTGGCACATCTACGCGATGCTCGCCGACGGCTCCGAGCAGACGCCGGTCACCCGCAGTCCGGGAGAGCAGACAAGCCCCTCCTGGTCGTCGCGGTTGCCGTGATACGATGAGGCGTCACGTCCCTATCGCGAGCGGAAAAGGAGGAGTCATGTTAAGCCGTCGTTGGAGTGGCATGGTGGCGTCGCTCCTGGTGCTTTCGGTGGTCCTCGCCGGCTGCGCCAAGCGTCCCGCGACGACTCAGGCGTCAGCGCCGGCGCCCGCCGGAGCCGTCGGAAGCACGCCCAGCGGTACGGGCGGCGGCGCTGGGGCGGCCGGCCCCGTGGCTCAGAGCGGCCCGGGCGCCGGGACCCAACCGAGCGGACCCGCCGCGGCCCCCACATCCCGGCCCGAGCCCAGGGAGTTCACCGCGATCCCCGACCTCAAGGACATCAACTTCGACTTCGACAAGTACGACATCCGGCCGGGCGACGCGAAGGTCCTCGACGCCAACGCAGCCTGGCTGAAGAGCAACCAAGGGTATCTGGTCCTGATCGAGGGCCACTGCGACGAGCGCGGCACCAACGAGTACAACCTCGCGCTCGGCGAGCGCCGCGCCAAGGCGGCCATGAACTATCTGGTCTCTCAGGGCGTGCAGGCCAGCCGGATCACCATCATCAGCTACGGAGAGGAGCGGCCGCTCTGCTCGGAGCACAGCGAAGGGTGCTGGGCCAAGAATCGGCGCGCCCACTTCCTCGGCAAGCCCCGCTGAGAGCCATTCCCACGATGCTGAGGCGGGCACTCTCCCTCGTCGCTGTCGCGCTGCTTTCCGGCGGTTGCGCGAGCGTGGCCGAGGTCACGGGTACCGCGACGCAGGACGACCTCGTCCAGCTGCGCGCTGACGTCGCCGCGCTTCAAAACTCCGTCCGCCAGATCAAGACCCAGGTCGACACGCTGGCCCCCCAGGTGGAGGGGCGGCAGCGCGACGCCGAGAACGATCGGCAGGCGGCCGGACTGAGGCAGCGGCTCGACGGGCTGGCCACGACGGTCACGGCGCTGTCGACGCGCGTCGACGATCTGAGCGCCAGGATCGAGGCGCTGAGCCGCCAGCCACGAGGCGCGACCTCGCCGCCCGCGCCTGGCGCCCCGCCGACGGCGACGCCACCGACCGCGTCGGCGCCGCCCGCTCCGGCGACGGCGCGACCGGCACCCACGTCACCCGCGCCGCCGGCCGGCGCTCGATCGGCCACGGGCGCGGTGCAGCCGCAGGACCTCTACCAGGCCGCGTACATCGACTTCAGCCGGGGCAGCTACGCCCTCGCCGTCACGGGGTTCCGGGAGTTCCTGCGGCGCTATCCCGACCATGAGCTGGCCGCCGGCGCTCAGTACTGGATCGGCGAGGCCCAGCTGGGCCTGGCCCGCGGCTACTCCGACGCGGGCCAGACGGAGGAGACGACGAAGGCGCTGCAGCAAGCAGTGCAGGAGTTCAGGAAGGTGCTGGCGAACTATCCGCGCGGCGACAAGGCGCCCGCGGCCCTCTACAAGGAAGCGATCACGCTCATCGAGCTCAAGCAGCCGACGCTGGCCCAGGCCCGCCTGCAGTACCTCGTCGATAATTTCCCGCAGGCCGAGGAGACCCCGCTGGCGAGGGAACGACTCGCGGCGCTCAAAGAGCGCTGAGTCATCGGAGGGGGCGGACGTTACGGCCCCCTCCGAGATCCATAGTCGGAGGGGGCCTCACGGCCGCCTCCGAACCTCCCCAGTGGAGATTGCGCGGGCGAAGCCCGCGCTCGAACACTGCTTCCTAGGCGGGACGTCAGTCGAGGCCGAAGACCCAAACGACGGCCATGTCCTGCTCGGGTGGCGCGTACACCATGACCGTGCCGCCCGGGTGCTCCGTCCTCGCCGACCGGACGATGACCGCGGCTTCAGGCACCGGAGTCGAATACAAGGCCTGCCAGAGCGTCAGCGAAACCAGGACCGCCGCGGCGAGCGCGCCGCCGAACGCCAGGCGCGGCCGCCTGAGGAGCGGGCGGGATGGCCACGCGGGAGGCGCCGGGGCGCCGCGCCGGTCGGCTTCGATTCCCCGCACCACGCCCGCCCAGAAGCCGGTCCAGTCCGGGGCGGGAGGCGTCGAGACAGCGCCGCGCAGGAGGGTCCGGAGCCGGCGCAACTCGTCGGCCTCGTGCTGGCACCGGGCGCACTCCGAGAGGTGGGCCGCTGTCGAGCGCGCCTCCCGGTCGTCCAGGGCCCCGTCCAGCCAAGCGCCGATGCGCCGTCGCGTCCGATAGTGGGTCAACACAGCCGTTGGACGGACGAACCACCCATCTGTATTCTCTGCCGCGTATGATACCCGAGCGGGCGGTGACCCTCGTAGCCAGCGACGGCGCCGCCCTCGAGGCCCGTCTCGCCCTGCCCCCAACTCCGTCCGGGGGGATCGTGATCTGCCACCCCCATCCCCTGTACGGCGGTGACATGGACAACCCCGTCGTCGTACGCGTCGTCGAAGTCTGCGCGGAGTTCGGTTTTGCGACCCTGCGCTTCAACTTCCGGGGCGTCGGCCGCTCCACAGGGATCCATGGCGGGGGACGGGACGAGCAGCGCGACATCGAGGCGGCCGTGACCCATCTCCGCGATGCCACCGGCGCCGGCGTTCCTCTGGCGCTCGCCGGATACTCCTTCGGCGCCACCGTCGCCGCCCAGGTCGTGGCCCGGCAGGAAGCGGACGCGGTGGTCACCGGGCTGGCGCTGATCGCTCCTCCGGTCGCCGTTATGGGTAACGCGCCTTTCCTGGCGCTGGCGGCCATCGACGTGCCCCTGCTCATCGTCGCCGGCAGCCGCGACGAGTATTGCCCCCGCGACGCGCTCGAGGCGCTCCGGGGGCGCCTGCCCCACGCCGCCGTCACCGTCATCGACGGCGCGAATCACTTCTTCTTCGGCAAGCTCTTCCCCCTGGGCGAAGCGGTGGCGGGCTGGACCCGCCGGCTAGAAGCGCGGCAGCCGAGCCGGCGTGGCGGTGCCAGCTGAGAGGATGATCCGGATGCCCTCCTCGACGCTCAGCCCGGTGGGCACGACGTCGGCGCGCGGGACCAGCACGACGTCGCCCAGATACAGGTTGTTGGTGGGAACGAAGGCGGTCACCATCTCCACCTTGCCGGTCGGCGTGTCGACCATGACCTCGCTGGTCACGAACCCGAAGGCGTATTCGCCCTCGCGGGGATGCTGGACGAGGACCACCGCCTTGAAGGCGCTGCGGCGCTCGGGCGAGAAGGCGTCCACCAGCGTCTTGACCGATGGGTAGAGCCGGCCGAAGACCGGGACCTTGAGGAGCAGCAGCTCCCCCCAGGCGAGCACGCGCCGGCCGACGACGTTCCGGGCGATGATGCCCATCAAGAGAATAACGACCACCGCGGTGAGGAAGCCGAGCCCGCGCACGGGATGGCCGAAGATGCGCTCGTACATCGGCTTGAAGATGTCGTCGATCCCGCTCCAGAAGACCCACAGGAGCCAGGCGGTGGCCACGGCGGGCACGGTCACGAAAAAGCCGGCGATGAGCCGACCCTTCAACCAGTTTCGCACGCGCGTAGGCATAACAAAGCGATGATGACACCACAGCGCCGCGCCTCCGTCAAGAAACGGCGCCGCGCGCTCGTCACCGGCGGCGCCATTCGCCTCGGGCGGGCCATCGCACTGACGCTGGCGCGGGCCGGTATGGACGTGGCGATCGGGTACCACCGCTCGACCGGCGACGCCCGCCGGACCGTCGCCGACATCCAAGCGCACGGCGTCCACGGCACCGCGCTGCGAGTCGATCTCGCCGATCCCCGGGCGGCGCGGGAGCTCGTGAAGAGCGCGGCGCGCGTGCTCGGCGGCCTCGACGTTCTCGTCAACAACGCGGCGGTCTTCTTCCGCACGCCCTTCGCCGCTACGACCCCGGCCCAGTACGACGCGCTGCTCGACGTGAATCTCCGGGGCCCGTTCTTCTGCGCCCAGGCCGCCGCCGCCGCGATGGGGCGCGGGGGCGGCCACATCGTGAACATCGCCGACGTCGCGGCCGAACGCGCCTGGCCTGGCTACATCCCCTACGCGCTCTCGAAGGCGGGCATCGTCGTCCTGACGCGGAACCTGGCCGTCGCGCTGCGGCCGCAGAAGATCGCCGTCAACTGCGTGGCGCCCGGCGCGGTGTTGAGGCCGGCCGGCTTCCCCCGCACGCGCTGGAAGGCGATCACCCGGGGTCACGAGGGCGGCCCCGACGACGTGGCGACCGCCGTCCTGTTCTTCGCCACGTGCCCCCGCTACATCACGGGGCAGGTGCTCCGCGTCGACGGAGGCGAGAGCGCGTGATCGGGGCCGGTCTGGATTACGGAGTGACGATCGGGCCGCCGCCCATCACCCTGAGGAAGTCGCCCAGCGCCGCGAAGCGCAGGAACGGGTTCTGGCGCTTCTCGTCGCCGAGGGTGGAGGACGAGCCGCCGTAGTTGTGGCCGGGCAGCAGGGTCGTGTCGTCGGGCAGCGCCGCCAGCCGCTGCGTCAGCGAGTAGTACATCTCGCTCGGATCGCTCCCGGGTAGATCGGTGCGGCCGCAGGAGCCGATGAAGAGCGTGTCGCCCGAGATCAGCCGGCCGTCGACCAGGAAGCACTGAGAGCCCGGCGTGTGGCCGGGCGTGTGCAGGAAGCTCAGCGTGAGCCGGCCGATCTGGAGCGTGTCGTGGTTGTCCACCTTGACGAGGTCGGAGCCGAAGCCCTTGAGGAACTCGCGCTCGGCCTTGTGCACGTAGACCTTGGCCCGGATCTTCTCCAGCAGGTCCTCGACGCCGGGAATGCGCCCGGGCATTCCCCAGTCCGAGAGACTCCCACCGACATGGTCCTGATGGGTGTGGGTGACCAGCGCGCCCTTGATGGCGAAGCCGTCGGCCTGGGCGGTGTCGACGATCGTGTCGATCTCCCAGGCGGGGTCGACGACGACGCACTCGCGGGCCAGCGGGTCGCCGATGAGGTAGACGAAGTTCTGCATCGGCCCCAGCTCCATCTGCCTGAGATAGATCGTCCCCTCGTCCACGAGCGCTATGGTAGCGCGGCGACCCCGGGGTGCGCTAGACTGGCGCCGCTGAACCACCGTTCAGCGGAGGCCACGAGGGATGACGACGGGACGGCAGGCGGCCGGGCGGCGCGTGACCTACCAGCTCGAGACGCTCTGGGATTACGACTACGAGCCCACCCATCACGAGCTGGAAATGCTCTACGAGACGGCCAAGAAGAACCAGTGGAACGCCAGCACGGCGATCGACTGGAGCCGTCCCGTCGGTACCCAGGGGCCCGTGCTCAACGTCCAGCTCGCCTTCGGCGGCACCAACTTCTTCAGCCGGCTGACGCCCGCAGAGCAGAAGGAAGTGGAGATCCGCGTCTCGGCCTGGCGCCTCTCGCAGTTCCTCCACGGCGAGCAGGGCGCGCTGGTCGTCTGCGGTCAGCTCGTCAACTCCATCCCCGAGCTGGACGCCAAGCTCTACACCTCCACCCAGGTCGTCGACGAGGGCCGGCACGTCGAGGTCTTCGAGCGCTACGTCAAGAAGCTCCACGAGATCTACCCGGTCGACCCGCTGCTCAAGGGCCTCCTCGACGAGATCCTGGCCACGAACCTCTGGGAGCTGAAGCTCCTCGGCATGCAGATGATCATCGAAGGCCTGGCCATCGCCGCGTTCAACCTGATGCGCAAGCAGACGGCCGACCCCACGCTGGCCGACGTGCTCGACTACGTCCTGCAGGACGAGGGGCGGCACGTCAACTTCGGCTACTTCGCGCTCCGGCGCTCCATCCCCGGCCTGACGCCCGACAAGCGAGAGCTGCTGGAGGAGTTCACCTTCAAGGCCTGCGACCTCATGTACGCGCGCGACGAGCGCACCGGCTTCCAGTCGATCAAGACCGTGTGGCGGGAGATGGGCTGGGACGGCGACAAGATCTGGCGCGACACCGTGGCCAGTTCAGCCACGACGAAGGCCTTCAACAGCTTCCTCTTCCAGGAGAACCTGATGCCCCGTCTGCAGCGCCTGGGACTGATCTCGGAGCGGGTCGCCCCCCGCTACCGGGAGATCGGGCTGCTGAACTAGCCGCTCCCGGGGCTCAACCCTGCAAGTCGTCGGGGACCTTGGGAATCTCGAGCTGCTTGGGGTCGACGGCGTAAATGGTGGGAGAGGTCCTGGTCTTCACGTAGAGACGCCCGCCCTCCTGCCGGCCGACGAGGACCGTGACGATCTCGGTGCCGTCGGGCCGGAAGAGCCCCACCTCCGCCGTCGGCGCGTCGAGCCCGTACCGGCCCGGCTCATCACTCGTAGGCGCGACCAGCTCCTTCCACTTGAGGGAGCGCAGCGTCCAAAGCAGGTCGTCCACTTTTGCGCTCTTGGCCGCGCTCCGGCCGCCTTCGAGGATCCTCCACTCCGTGGTGCTTTTGCGCTCGAGCAGGATGGCCTTGCCGCCGCTCTTGACCTGGAGCCGCGTGACGTCCTTGGGCTCGAGCCCGCCGACGAGGCTGCGGTCGCGCAGGTCGTTGAGCGAGCGTCCGATCTCGGTGAGGGCGGAGGCCTCCACCAGCGCCACCGGGCCGCGCCCGGCGATGGCCGCGTACGCGGTGGCCTGGCCGCCGCGCTTTTCCGGTGAGGGCGCCAGCAGCACCGTCAGCGGGCCCGGCGCGCCCTCCAGCATGAGCGTCGCGCGGACGGTCGGGCTGGCGAGATAGCGCGCGAGGCCGGAGGCGTCCTCGGCGAGGAAGGCCTGGGCCCTGAGCCCTCTGAGCCTCATCACCACGCTTCCGGCCGCCACCTGATCGGCCGGCAACGCCTGCGGCTGGGTGATCCGCCAGCGGTCCTGCTCCCGCGCGAGCGCGAGGTGGCCGCGGGGGCTCTCGATCTCCAGGCGCGCGACCTTGTCGCGATCGAACTCGACGAGCGACTTGTTCCGGATGGCCGCGGTGGTCTTCGGCAGCGCGGTCCAGACGTCCTCCGGCAGCAGCAGCACGCTCGACTCGCCGGGCCGCAGCGCGTACACGCCCTTCTTCTTGTCGTCGACCCGGCCGAGCAACAGCGTCTTCGTGGCCCGGTCCTGGCCCTTGCCGGTGTGGATGACCAGCCGCACCGGGCGCTCGAGCCCGTACGGCTCGAGCGAGCGGGGCGCCTCGGTGATGAACTCCTTGACCCGGGCCGAGGCGAGCTTGTCGAAGAACTCCGCGATCGTGTCGGCGTCGGCCGAGAGCAGGTGGGGGCGCGTCAGCTTCCACCCGTGCTCGCCCGCCGGTTCCATCGCCAGCGTCTCGTCGCGGGTGACGATCTCGACGCCCGTCACCTCCTTGCGATCGAGGGCCAGGACCGTCTTATTTCTAAAATCGGCGACGGGGCGGGTGGCATCGCGCAGCACGCCGTCGGAGACGACGAACACGTTCGGCTTGCTCCGCTCCTGCGCGTACACCCAGACCCCCGTCGGGTTCTTGGCGCCGAGCAGGAGCCCGATCTGCTTGCCGTCCTTGAGCGTCAGCGTCACCTCCGCCGCTGGCTTGTCGAGGCCGAACTCGCCCGGGTTGGCGGCCTGAGCGGCGACCTCGCGGTCCATCCGGGCCGTGGCCACCGAGGTCAGCGTCTCCTCGATCGGTCCGCGCTCGCCGCGGCTGCGGACGGGCTCGAGCATCTGCCAGCCCTCGCCCTCGCGCTTGAGGCGCACCACCTCGCCGCCGCGCTTGAGGACCAGCTCGTTGACGTCGGCCGGCTCGACGGAGAAGAGGCGCCCCTTGCGGCTCTCGGCCTTTTCGCGCTCGGGGCCCAGCCGGATCTCATAAACGTAGAAGAAGACCCCCAGCGCGATCAGGATGACCGCGAGAGCCGCCGTCGTCTGCCAGCGCACGGTTTTAGTTGGCGGCCCGGCGCCGCACGAAGGTCGCGATCCCGCCCGCCAGCACGAGGCCGGGCAGCAGGACCACGGGGACGAGGAAGACCACCTGCGCCTGCTGCGAGGTGAGGAAGACAGGGGTCTGCCGCGTGTCCTTCGGACGGATCGAGATCTGGTCCTCCTGCTCGGCCAGCCACGAGACCGTGTTCAGGAAGAAGTCGCGGTTGCCCTGCAGATTGAGGAACTGATTGGCGGCGATGTTCGAGGTGCCGTACACGACGATGCGCGCCTTGTCCTTGGTGGCTACGGCGGCGACCGACAGCGGCCCCTTGGGGTCTTGGGGGTCGGGCTTCACCTGCCCCGTCTGGAGCCCGGCGCGATCCGTCTCGCCCCAGCTCTCCGGGCTGGTGCGCGCCAGCGGCTGCGCGCTGACGCCGGTGGGGGGCGTCCGGGCCGGCGCCACCGTGCGGGTCAGCGGGAAGAGTGTGCTGATGCCGCTCATATCGCGCGTGATCGGGTGCGCCTCGTACTGCTGGATGATGGGCACCTCGGGCCCGATGCCGAAGAGGCGGCCGATCGGGTTCAGCTCGATGACAAGGTTGTCGCCCAGGTCGAGGCCGTACTTGGCCGCGAATCGCTTGAGCCCTTCGCTCTGGGAGCCGCCCAGGATGGTCGGGTCGACCATGACCAGGAGCTTGCCGCCGCGGCCGATGTAGCCGTCGAGCGCGTCCACCTCGGGCTGGAGCAACTCCGTGCGCGGCCCGGCCACGATGACGACCGCGGCGTCGTCGGGGATCTTGCCCTCCCGGGCCAGGACCAGGGGCTTGACATCGTAGTTGGCGCGCTCCATGGCGGTCTTCGCTTCGCTGAACCCGGGCCGGTCCGTATTGGCGACCTCGTGCTCGCCGTGGCCCTGGACCACGTAGACGACGCGCTTGCCCTCCCGGGTCAGCTTCACCAGCCCGTTGGTGAGCTTTTCCTCCTCGGCATCCAGCACCTTCTCGGAGCGGTCCTTGGTCTCGAGCACGACGGTGCCGTACGACTCGACGGCGTAGCGGCGGGCCAGGCCCGGCTCGCGGTCGGGGTCGACCACCTTCCAGGTGAAGCGGCCCTTGGAGTAACGCGCGTACTGCTTGAGGAGATCCTCGGCCACGCGCTTGCCCGGCTGGTCGCTGCGGAAGAAGGCCACCGCGCCCACGTCGGTCTTGAGGTTCTGCAAGAGCTGGATGGTCTGGGGCGAGAGGCTGTGGCGCCGGTTCTCGGTGAGGTCGATCCGCGCGTTGTGGCGGTAGGAGACGGCCTCGACCAGCCCGATGATGCCCAACAGCAGCAGCACCATGACCGCCGTGTTGAGGCCGTAGCGGGCCGTCCGGCCGCCCAGCGTCGCGCGGAAGTCATCGAGATGCGTCCCCACATAGGTCAGCACCAGCACGACGCCCGCGACCAGCAGCCCCCACGCGAGCCACATCCCCCGCGGACCCGAGAGCAGCGGTGAGCGCGTCCAGGTCAGGAGCGCCCAGGCCACCAGCGCGGCGATCCCGACGTAGCCCGCCCAGTCGAGCAGCCGCTTCATCTCAGCCTTTCCACCGCCGCGCCTCCAGCGAGCGCAGCGTGAGGAAGAGCGCGACGATCGTGAAGTCCAGGTAGTACACGACGTCCTTCGTATCCAGCACGCCCTTGGCGAAGCTGTCGAAGTGCTCGAGCAGGGAGACGTGGGTCAGGACCCGACCCACCACGCCGCCCACGTAGTCGGCCGACCACCCGATGACCCAGAAGATCAGCAGCACCCCGAAGGTGGTGATGGAGGCCACGATCTGGTTCTCGGTCAGCGACGAGGCGAAGACTCCGACGGCCAGGAACGTGGCGCCCATCAGGAGGAGGCCGAGATACCCCGTGAGCAGCACGCCCCACTCGACGCGGGCGAAGTACAGGACCAGGGCCGGATACACCAGGGTGGCGGCCAGCATGACGCCATACACCGCCAGGGCGGCGAGGTACTTGCCGATCAGCACGGCGCCGTCGCGCACGGGGTAGGTGAGCAGCAGCTCGATCGTGCCCGAGCGCCGCTCCTCGGCGAACAACCGCATCGTCACCAGCGGCATGAGCAGGAGCAGGATGACGCTGATGTTGGAGAAGAGCGGCCGGAGCACGCTGTCCGTCACGTTCAGCTCGCGGGCCATGGCCGGGTTCATCATGGACTGCATGGAGGCCAGGGTGAAGAAGGCGAAGATCGAGTAGAAGAAGTAGCCGGTGATGAGCGTGAAGATCGTGAGGATCACCCAGGCGATGGGCGAGGTGAAGTAGAGACGCATCTCCTTCTTGAAGATCGGCCAGATCCTCACGGCGCCGGCGCCTCCGCGGTCTCCGCCGTCTCCTCGGCCTCCGCCGCGTCCTCCCCGGCCACGATGCGGATGAAGACCTCCTCCAGCGTCATGCCCACCCGCTTCAGCTCGCGCAGCTCCCACCGCTGCTGGGCCGCCAGCTGGAAGATCTCCGCGCGCACGTCGCGCCCGCGGGCCGACTCCACCACGTACGTGCTCCGCCCGTCCTCCTGCGCCTCGGCCCGCACCTCCAGCACGCCCGGGATCCGCCGCATTCCCTCCCGCACCGCCGCCGGGGGCCCGGCGATCTCCACCTGCACGCGCGCGGTCGGGAAGAACTGCTCCACCAGGGTCTCGATGGGGCCCTGGGCCACGATCACGCCCTTGTTGATGATGATGACGCCGGCGCACAGCATCGAGACCTCGGGCAGGATGTGGGTGGAGAGGATCACGGTGTGCTCGCCGGCCAGCGACTTGATGAGCGAGCGGATCTCGGTGATCTGCTTGGGGTCGAGGCCGATGGTGGGCTCGTCGAGGATGAGGACGTGGGGGTCGTTGATGATGGCCTGGGCCAGGCCCACGCGCTGGCGGTAACCCTTGGAGAGCTTGCCGATCAACCGGCTCTGGACGTCGGTGATCAGGCACCGCTCCATCGCCTCGGCCACCCGCCGCTTGCGCTCGGAGCGCCCGACGCCCTTGACCTCGGCGACGAACTCGAGATAGGCCGCCACCGGCAAATCCGGGTAGAGCGGCACGTTCTCGGGGAGGTAGCCGATCCGGCGCCGCACGTCCATCGACTCGCGGAAGACGTCGTACCCCGCCACCCGCGCCGAGCCCCCCGAGGCCGGCATGAAGCAGGCCAGGATCCGCATCGTGGTCGTCTTCCCGGCGCCGTTAGGGCCGAGAAAGCCAACGATCTCACCGGGGGCGACGTTGAACGACACGTCGCGGACGGCGGTGATAGGGCCGTAGTGCTTGGTGAGGTTCTTGACCTCGATCATACGGAGCCGATCATCCCGGGCGGTCGCTCATTATACACGGCCGGCCGGGCCCTCGGGCACGACCGGCATCATCTGCTGGAGCCAGGGGGGGAGCGCGGTCATCTTGCTGGTGGCCGGATCCCAGCAGGCGTGGAGCGTGTGCCCCGTGGCCACCGTCGCCCCCGCCGCGTCGCGGATCTCGTAGCCGAAGCGGAAGGAGGCCCGCTTCCGCTCGCTCACCCAGCAGTGCACGTCCAGCAGGTCGTCGAGCCGCGCCGGCTTGACGAAGCGCACCAGCGCCTCCACCACGGGCATGTGGATCTTCTCGTTGATGTCGGCGATCGACATGCCCTGCTGGCGGAGGTACTCGACGCGGCCCACCTCGAAGTAGGTGAGATAGTTGCTGTAGTACACGACCTTCATGCAGTCGGTGTCCCCGTAGCGGACCCGGATCGTGGTGGTCGCGATCATCAGCCGGGCTTAGAGATACTGCCCGTAGCGAATCTTCTCGACCACGCCGCGCACGCGCTTGTAGCCGTCGACGGCCTCGAGAAAGTCGGCAGTCGTCACCAGCGGCGCGCTCGCCTGCTTGGCGGCCCGGTGCACCTTCGCCTCCAGCGCCCGTCGCAGGATCTCCGAGATGTCGGCCCCGCTCATCCCGCCCATCAGCGGCAGGATGGAGCGGTAATCGAGCGGCTCGAAGAGCGGGCGCCCGGCGCTCTTCTCCGTTCGGGTCCGCATCAGGTCCAGGATTTCCTGCTGGGCGGCGGGGTCGGGCAGCGTGACCTCGACGAGGTGGTCGAGGCGGCCGGGGGCGACCAGCGCCGGATCGAGGGCGTCGGTGCGGCTCGTCGCCGCCACCACCAGCACCCGCGCCGAGGGGTCGATGGCGTCGAGTTTCTCGCACAGGGCGGCGACGAGCCGGGCGCTCGCCTCGCGCGCCTGCGGCGGCGGCAGCAGGTGGTCCAGGGACAGCGCGTCGACTTCCTCCATGAGAAAGACCGCGCGCCCCTCTCCCATCGCGATCCGGAGAATCTCCTGGAGCAGCTCGCCGGTGTTCGCGCCGAACTTCGAGGTCAGGTTGAAGAGCCTCAACCGGAAGAAGATGGCCTGGGAGGCGCCCGCCAGCGCCCGGGCCAGCATTCCCTTCCCGGTGCCCGGAGGGCCGTAGAGCAGCACGCCCTTGGGCGGCGTGATGCCCCAGTCCTTGTAGCGGTCGGGATGGGTCAGGGCGGTCGTGAAGCCCTGCAGGGCGGCCTTGGCCTGCTGGAGCCCGCCCACGTCGTCGAACGACACGCCGGGACGGATCGTCGTTTCCACGCGCCCGGTGAGGTCGCCGAACTTCTCGCCGAGCTTGACGAACACGTCTTCGAGGCGCCGCTGGAGCGCCCACTGGAGATCGTCGGTGTCGAGCGGCGTCATCGCCTCAGATGTGGGGTCGGCGGGGCGCCTGCAGAGTTCCCGCCTTGTCGAAGACGCGATCCTCGACGAGGACCGGCACCCCGGCGCGGATGGCCAGCGCGATCGCGTCCGACGGACGGGAGTCGAGCACCATCTCGCCGGCGGCGCTGGTGAGGTAAATGGTGGCGTAGTAGATGTCATCGCGCAGGTCATTGATCACGACGCGGTTCACGGTAACCTTGAGCCGGGCGAAGAGCGTCAGGAACAGGTCGTGGGTGAGCGGGCGCGGCGGCGTCACGCCCTGCAGCGGCAGCGCGATCCCCGTGGCCTCCGCCAACCCGATGGTCATGATCAGGGTGCGCTTGTCCCGCTTGCCCTGCAACAGCACCGTGGGGGCCTGCGTGCGGGGGTCGGCGAGCACGGCCAGGACCTCCGCTTCCTGAGGACCGTTCGGCTTCGGCGTCCCCAGCTCGGCGGAATCCCGGGCGCCGCCGCTGCGGCTGGTCACGCCCGTCAGCGCGATGGTCAACAGCGCGATCATCCCGATACGGCCACTCGTGCTCATACCGGCCACCCCCGCGACGACGGCTCGCCAGCCACGCGCTCGCGAACGTATCGCGCGCACCAGTATAAACGCTCCGTCACGGCCGAGCCGGTCAAATGCTCAGGCGCGGACGAGCGGGTGCGGCGCCTCGCCGGCGAGCCGCAGGCTGAGGCCGGCGCCGCCCAGGAGGAGCGCGGTGAGCAGGCTCCACATCCGTCCGTAGCCGAGCGCGTGCGCCACGTAGCCGAAGACGAACGCGCCTCCCGCGTTGCCCACGAGAAACACGGCACTGAAGACGCCCACCACGGCGCCTCGGCGCGTCTCCGGCGCCTGATCGGCGACGAGCGCGGCCAGGCCGGGGTAGAGAAAGCCGTGGGCGCCACCCGCCAAGAGCCCGGCCACCGCCAGGACCGGCAGCGCCGGCAGCGCGCTCGCATGCATGACGAGCCCGCGCATCGCCAGCAGTGAAGTGGCCGCCACCTGCACGAACATGGACGGCACGATCACCGCGCTGCGGCCGTGGGTATCGATGAGGCGACCCCCCAAGACGCGGACGGCCATGGCCGCGCCCGCGTAGGCCGTGTAGAAGAGCGCGAGCGTAGTCACGCCGAGGCCGTCGGCGAAGGTCGGCAGGAACGCGAAGATGGTGCCGGTGCCCAGCCCAAAGAAGACGGTCACGGCCATGTGGCGGTGCGCGAGATCCGCCAGCCCGGCCCGTGCCCAGTCCCAGCCGCTCGCCGGCCGCGCTTCCGCGCGGGCCCGCTCGCGCAGCGGCCACACCAGCGCCGCGGCGATGACCGCCAGCACGGCGCACACCGCGAAGAAGGGGCGGAACCCGAAGCGGCGGATGATGGCTTCGCCGAAGAGCGGCGTGAGGGCGGTGGAAATCATCCCGGAGATGCCGTAGATACCGAGCGCCCAGCCGCGCCGCTCCACCGGCACCAGGTCGATCACGTACGCGTAGTTGGCGACGAAGAAGGCGGAGAACCCCAGGCCCTGGAGCGCCCGGACCAGGACCAGCCAGGGGACAGCGGTGGCGAAGGTGGCGAGGACCGCCGAGGCCAGGACGAGGGCGACGCCCAGCAGCATGAACGGCCGCCGTCCGGCGGCGTCGACCCAGCGACCGATGATGGGCTGGCAGACGATGCCCACCGCGCTGTAGAGCCCCATCACGAGGCCGATCTCGACCTCGGTGCCGCCCAGCCGCTGGATGTAGAGCGGCAGGAGGACGAAACCGTTCAGGCTGGCGAAGAGGAAGAAGTTGGTCACCGTCGCCCTGATGAAGGGACGGTGCGCTAGAATGGGCACGAGCGATTATCGCATGGCGACGACGGAGTCGGTCCTCCGCCGCGGTCTCGAACGCAGCGGCGACGAGTTGATCCTCACCCTCGATCCCGCGTTTCAGGGCTTGCCCGACACGGCCCACGGCGGCAGCGTGCTGGCCGTGTTCCACCTGCTGGCCGGCGGGAACGGGCGGCAGACGGTGCGCGGCATCTACCGCAAGCGCGTGCCGCTGGGCGTGCCGTTACCGCTCACGACGACGCTCGCCGACGGCGCGCTGGCCTGCAACCTTCTCGATGCCTCCAACACGACACTGGTAGAGGGTCACGTCCGCCGGCCAGGACCGGATGGGCCCTCCGAGACCCGTGTCGTGCGCACCGTAGCATCTGGCGGAGTAGAAGAGGCGACACGCGACGTTGCGAGCGCGGTCGAGGAGGGTCCACCGGTCCTGGCCGACAGGGGCGATCCTCTACCCGTGTCGTCGACGTGCTTCGCGTGCGGCGTCGACAACCCGCTGGGGCTGCGCGTGCGGCTGATGCACGACGACGCCGTCGTGGGGGGCACGTGGCAGCCGCGCGAGGGGTTCCGCACGGCGGACGGCGCGTTGGCGCCGGTGGCCCTGACCACCCTGCTCGATGAGACGGCCTTCTGGCTCGGCGCGCTGGCCAGCGGCGAGTCGGGCATGACGACGGAGCTGGTGGTCACGCTGCACGACTCCGTGCCCTTCGGCTCCGCGATCACCGTGGGCGGGGCGCGCGGGCGGGCGCGGCAGCGGGCCGACGATCCACGCTACTGGGACACCGAGGTGGCCGCGCGCGACGAGGCCGGCCGCCTGTTGGCCGACGCGCGCATCACCTTCGTCGCCGTCCGCGGCTCCGCCCGCCGGCTCGCCGCCTGGCTGCTCACCACGAATCCCCCCGAGATCGTCCGTCGCGTCTTCCCTGCCTCCGTGCGCTGAGGTTGGAGTAGGATAGCCGCATCCCGAACGCTGAGGAGGAGGAACCGCCATGCCGAAGACGACCCAGCTCTCGCTGTCTCTCCGGTCCAAGCCCGGCGTCCTCGCCCAAGTCGCCCGCACGCTGGCCGACGCCGGCGTCAACATCACCGCGCTCTGCGCCGGTGAGGCGGCAGGCCGCGGAAGGATCGGGATCCTGGTCAACAACGCGGGGAAAGCCAAGCGCGCCCTGCGGGCGGCCAAGTACCGCGCCAGCGAGGAGCCGGCCTTCGTCGTGAGGCTGCGGAACAAACCCGGGAGGCTGGCGCGCGTCGCCGAGAAGCTGGCGCGGGCTCGGATCAACATCCGGTCGGCCTACGCGACGACGACCGGCCGCGGCGGGGCCACCATCGTCTTCACCGTCTCCAACCCCGCGAAGGCCCGCCGCCTCCTCGGCGGCTAGGCATCGGAGGGGGCCTCGACGGCCCCCTCCGAAACCTCCCCCCAGGATTCGGGTTGCGCCGGCGAAGCCGGCGCTCGAACCGCGGTTACTCCGACACGCACCAAAGGAGTGACGGAAGAGAGAGAAAGAGGGGCGGGACGACTCTCCGAGACCCGTTGAGGCTTTCGTGGTCGAGGAGAGTCGCCCCGCCCCGCTCTGGCTCTACCCCTTGGGTGCTTGTCGAAGAAGGCGAGGCAGCGCTTCCAGCCGTCTTCCGCCGCTTCCTTGCGATAGGCCTGGGGCCGGTCGTCCGAGAAGAACGCGTGGGGCGCCCCCGGATAGAGCACGAACTCGACGTTAGGGTTGCGCTTCTTGAACTCGCGCTCGAAGCGTCGCACGTCGTCGGCCGCGAGCCCGAGTCCGCCTCACCGTAGAGCCCGGGCACCGGGCACCTTGATCCGATCAACGAGACTGAAGGCGTCCACACCCGGCGCGTCCGCGTACGTCCGCTTGACGTGACCGTACCAGGGCACCGCCGCCGTCACCCCGGGGTACTCCGCCGTGAAGTGGAGCCTCAGCGCCCCGCCGCCGCAAAAGCCGGTGCCGCCGAGCCGGTCGGCGCGCGCCCACGACTGCTGCTTGGCATGGTCCGCCGCCGCGCGGATGTCGCCCAGGTACTGCGCCCGCGTCACCTTGCCGGCCACCTGCCCCATCTGCCGGCGCGACCTGGGCCTCCGCGCTCTGACCGGCCAGCGTGGCGCCGGCCGCCGCGGTCGTGGAGAGGATGAAGCGGCGCCGTGAAAAGCTCCATGGCGATCTCCTTAGACCCACGCTTTCCACTCGTCCGGCGCGTGGCCGAGGCTGACGCGATTCCCGTTTCGAACGAGCGGGGTGCGCAGCAGGCGCGGTTCGGTGAGGGCGCGTTGCAGCATCCGCGCCGGCGAGTCGCCGCTCACGTGCAGGCCGAGCGCGCGGAACCGGGGGCTGTCGCGGTTGATCAGCGCGGCCGCCCCGAACTTCTCCT